>NZ_JBFAQK010000090.1:0-16991 GCF_040677245.1 Streptomyces kurssanovii | reverse complement strand
TGAACATCGCTGCCGCGCTTCATGATCACCGTCAGTACGAGGAACTCGGCGTCATACTGTCCGCAGCCCGGCGGCATCCGCGAGGGACGGCCGGCGCCCCGGGTGAGCGCGTAACCGCCGACACCGGCGAGCGCCGCGAGCAGACCGCCGGCACCGGTCCAGATCCAGCGGTCGGACCACCGGCCGGACGACCAGTCCAGGGCCGCCTGTTCCTCGTTGCGCCGTTCGTCGGCGGAGACGCCCGGCACCAGCGGCTCGGCGAGCGCGCCGTCGACCGCGTACGCCCCGCCCGCGTCCTTGGACACCGCCTCGACCTCGGCGGCGACGGGGAGGCCGAGGTCCTCCTCCGGGAGACCGGTCACGGTCAGGCGTACGTAGTAGCTGCCGGGCAGCGGGTCGTCGGCCCACGGCTCGGCCAGCGACCGGACGGTCCGCAGTGTGCACGACAGGTCCACCGACGTGGCGTCGACGGCCGCCGTCCGGGCCTGCATGCCGTACATGCAGGCCTGGCGGCGGCGCAGCCCGTCGTAGACGTCGATCCGCCACGTCGAGGCGCCGTGCCGCTCGGCCGAGTCGGGCAGCGTGACCCGGGCCTTGACGGTGGGCCGCTGCTCCGCGTCGGCGGGGAACACCCAGTACAGGTAGTCGCCGCTCGACGCGTTCGCCGTGGCCTTCTGGTCCTGCTCGATCGGGGTGGCCGTACGGAAGGTGGTGCCGGCCTCCGTGGGGGCCCGGTCGTCACCGTCAGGGCCGGGTGACGGGCTCTCCGCCAGGGCGGCGGCCGCCGGGCCGAACAGCGCGGCGGCGGTCAGCGCGCCGACCGTCAGTATGCGTGCCATACGCATCAGTTGGTCCTCCAGACGGCGATACGCCAGCGCGAGACCCAGCCCCAGAGCAGACCGGCGACGAAGCCGGCCAATACCAGGACACCCAGCAGCCACCATCCGCGCCCGAGGCCGAACGCGGCCACGTCGGAGGCCGCTGCGGGTGCGTCGACCACGTCCACGGTGAGTTCCACGGGCAGTCCGGGCTCCGTCTTGACGGCGGGCGGCGCGGAGAAGGAGTTGCTCACCTGGAGGCACACGGTCTCCGCGGCGGGCTTGACGTCGTCGGCGTCCTCGAGCTCCGGCTTCGGGTAGCGAAGACCGGTCGAGATCAGATCGGTACGGCCGTCGCCGGCCTCGGAGCCGCGGACGATCTCACGGCCGTGGACGGTGACGGCACGCAGCAGCACACCGTAGTCCTTGTTCACCGCGCGGTCGGCACCGACGCTGACGGAGGCACGCAGCTCCTGGCCGGGCAGCACGTCCACCCGGTACCAGCGGTGCTCGCCGAACTTCTCCCGGTCCGTGTAGAGACCGGGCTCGAGCTGCGGCGCGTCGCGGCACTGCCCGGCGCCCTGGGTGGCGACGGGCGTCACCACCGGGTCGGCGGCCCGGTCGACCAACTGGCTCACGCGGTCGGAGAGTTCGTCGGTGTGCTGGACGGACGTGTACGTGCCGCCGGTGGCCTCCGCGATACAGCTGAGCTGGGCGCGGGTCTTGGCGTCGGGCACCAGGCCGAGGGTGTCGATCACGAGATGGATGCCCTTGGCCGCGATCTCCCGCGCGACCTCGCACGGATCGAGCGGTGCGCAGGTGTCCTCGCCGTCGGTGATGAGCACGATCCTGCGGGTGGCGTCACCGCCTTCCAGATCTTCCGCCGCGCCCAGCAGCGCCGGGCCGATCGGTGTCCACCCGGTGGGCGCGAGGGTGGCGACGGCGGTCTTCGCCTCCGTCCGGTCGAGCGGACCCACGGGGTAGAGCTGCCGGGTGTCCTTGCAGCCACGCTTGCGGTCGTCACCGGGATAGTCGGCGCCGAGCGTGCGGATACCGAGCCGCACCTCTTCCGGAACGGCGTCCAGCACCTCGTTGAACGCCTGCTTCGCGGCGGCCATACGGCTCTTGCCGTCGATGTCGCGGGTGCGCATCGATCCGCTGACGTCGAGCACGAGCTCGACCTTGGGGGATTCCTTGGCCACCGGTTCATCGGCGGCGGCGATCCCTGTCGGGAACAGCCCGGCGACCAGGACTGCGAGGAGCACGCAGATCCGGGCCGCGGGCCGTCTTCTTATGATCATCCGCGGATCGTATTGACGATCTCCAAGGGAACCAAAACGGGACGGTTCTGGGGCCGCGTCCGCGCCGGGCCCGACCGGGGATGCACGGCCGGCTCGCGGGATCGCGAGGGGGACTGCGGCGGCCCCGGGGAGGGCCGCGGCGTGGCGTCAGGGCTTGAGGAGTGCCTTGATGGCGCGGCGTTCGTCCATGGCCTTGTAGCCCTCGGCGACCTGCTCCAGCGGCAGGGTGAGGTCGAAGACCTTGCCCGGGTCGATCCGGCCGCTCAGGACGCGCTCGATCAGGTCGGGCAGGTAGCGGCGTACGGGGGCGGGGCCGCCGCGCAGGCCGACATGGGAGAAGAACAGCTCCTGGCCGTCGACGGCGACCTCGTGGGGAACGCCGACGAAGCCGACGTTGCCACCGGGACGCGCGGAGTGCACGGCCTGCCGCATCGCCTCGGCGGTGCCGACGCACTCCAGCACGCTGTCCGCGCCGATCCCGTCGGTGAGGTCCTTGATCCGGGCCACGCCCTCGTCGCCGCGCTCGGTGACGATGTCGGTGGCGCCGAACTCCCGGGCGAGATCCTGACGGGACGCGTGGCGGCTCATCGCGATGATCCGCTCCGCACCCATCTCCTTGGCTGCGATCACCGCGCACAGCCCGACCGCTCCGTCGCCGACCACCACGGCGGTGGAACCGGGCCGGACCTCGGCGGCGTCGGCCGCGTACCAGCCGGTGCCCATCACGTCGGAGACCGCCAGCAGGCCGGGCCGGAACTCCTCGCCCGGCACCCCGTCGGTGGCGACCAGGGTGCCCTGAGCGTTGGGGATACGCACGTACTCGGCCTGACAGGTGCTCATGAACTCGCGGTTCAGGCAGTTGGACTGCCATCCGTTGCGACAGTTGGCGCAGGTGTTGTCCGAGGTCGCGAACGAGCCGACCACGAACTGGCCCGGCCTGACCGCGGTGACCTCGGACCCGACCTCCTCGACGAAACCGACGTACTCGTGCCCCATCGGGTGTGCGCCGTCGATGGCGTCCTGGCCCCGCCAGGGCCACAGGTCGGACCCGCACACACAGGTGACGGCCGTGCGGATGATCGCATCCGTCGGCTTCAGGATCATCGGGTCGTCCAGGGTCTCGAAGCGCACATCGCCGGGGGCGTGGATCACTGCTCCGCGCATGGGGAAGTCCTCACGTTCTTCGAAGGGTGGCCTGGGGAGGCCCTTCGGGCCGCCGCAGCCGTGTCCGGGTGCGGACCGGGGGCGCGTAAGGGCCCCGTTGTCCTTCGCGCCGCCCGGGCCGGTCAACCCCTCGGGGCGGCTGCGCCGCCCCGGGAGTGCCCGCACTCCAGGTAACCGCTCGTCCCTGCGGTGAGCGAGATACCAGTGGGAGGTGTACCGCCGGTACATCCCTCCCGCGGCGGGCAGGCCGTACGGTCGAAGACATGGACACCGTGAGGAGCTCCGCGCGTTCCTCACCTCGCGGCGGGCGAAGACCACCCCGGAGCAGGTCGACCTGCCGGCCGGTCCCCGACGGCGTGTGCCCGCAGCCACGGCACCGGCACGAAGCGGTTCTGCCACCCCGCGGTCGGCGACCTACCCTCGCCTACGAATCCCTGGAGTTGGCCGCCGAACCAGGACTCACCATGACCGTCTGCACGGCCGGACCCGGCTCCCCCTCGGAAGAAGGACCGCGCCTGCTCGCCTCCCTCGCCGCCACCGAGAAGGCGGGCCCGGCGGCGCGGCACCCCACCGTCTGAAGTACCCCACCGTCCGAAAGCACCGCACCGGCCCGCGCGGACGCCGTCACGCGGGGCACAATCCGCCCGTACACGAACAGAAGGAGACAAAGCGTGCAGAAAGCAGCCGAGCACGAATACACGGCGGTGCGGCGGTGAGCCGCGTCCTGGTGACCGGCTCCACGGACGGCCTGGGCCGGGCCACCGCGGAGGCGCTGCTGACCGCCGGCCACCATGTGGTGGTACACGCCCGCAACCCTCAGCGGGCAACCGCTCTGCGGCCGCTGCTCGACCGCGGCGCGGACGCCGTCACCGGCGACCTCACCGAGCGTGACGCCGTACGGCGGATCGCCGCCGAGCTGAACGATGCCGACCCGCCGGACGCGGTCGTCCACAACGCCGGTGTATGGAGCGGGCGGGCCGTCATGCCGGTCAACATCATCGCCCCCTACCTGCTCACAGCCCTGCTGCCGGCGCCGCGCCGACTGGTGTACCTGAGCAGCGGCTCCCATTTCAGCGGGCGCCCGGACGTGCGCGGAGTCGACTGGGCCGGCGCCGGCGCGGGCTCCTACGCGGACAGCAAACTGTTCGTCACCACGCTCGCCGCCGCCGTGGCCCGCCTGCGACCCGATGTGCGGAGCAACGCGGTCGACCCGGGCTGGGTGCCGACCAGGATGGGCGGTCCGGGCGCACCGGACGATCTCGAACTCGGGCATGTGACACAGGAGTGGCTCGCCACCAGCGACGAGCCCGAGGCTCTGACCACCGGCGGCTACTGGTACCACCAGAAGCTCAGGCAGCCGCACCACGCCGTCCACGACGAGGCGTTCCAGGACCGGCTCCTCGAGGCACTGGCCGAGGAGACCGGCACGGCGCTGTGAACGGGGGCGCGCTGAGGACAGCCGTTCCGGGCACCCTCTCCGGGCGCCGCTCCCCAGAGCAACCCCCGGTGCCGGACCGAGCCGGGCCCGGAAGCGCCACGCCCGGCAGGGGTGACGCCGCCGGACCGGCCGGCCCGGACGAACCGGGCCATGCCCGGAGGGCGTCACGCCCCCGCGGTGGCGTCAGGTCGGGGTCGACGCCGTGTCGGGCGTCTTCAGGGGCACGGCGGGCTCCTTCGGCGCCGGTGCCGGCGTCCGCAGGAAGCGGCGTCCGATCGGCTCCGTCCACCGCGCCGTCAGCGGCCCGATGATCACGAGGATCAGGACGTACGCCGTGGCCAGCGGCCCGATCCGGGGCTCGACCCCGACCGCGAGGCCGGCGATGACGATCGAGAACTCACCGCGGGCGACCAGCGTGCCACCCGCACGCAGCCGCCCGCGCGGCCCGATGCCCGCGCGACGCGCCGCGTACCAGCCGGTGCCGATCTTCGTCAGTGTGGTCACGACGGCAAGGATCAGCGCGGGGACGAGGACCGGCGGAATGTCCGCCGGGTCGGTCGACAACCCGAAGAAGACGAAGAAGACCGCGGCGAACAGGTCCCTCAGGGGCGCGAGAAGGTTGTGCGCGCCTTCGGCGACCTCGCCGGAGAGCGCGATGCCGACGAGGAACGCGCCGACGGCGGCGGAGACCTGGAGTTCCTGCGCGATGCCGGCGACGAAGAGCGTCAGGCCGAGGACGACCAGCAGCAGCATCTCCGGGTTGTCGGAGGAGACGGCCCGGCTGATCAGCCGGCCGTGGCGCAGTGCGACGTAGAGGACGATGCTGACGGTGCCGAGCGAGATGAGCAGGGTGAGGCTGCCGCCGGCGAGGCTGAGGCCGGCGAGCAGGGCGGTCAGCAGCGGCAGGTAGACCGCCATCGCGAGGTCCTCGATGACGAGGACACCGAGGATGACGGGCGTTTCACGGTTGCCGAGCCTGCCGAGATCGCCGAGGACCTTGGCGATGACGCCGGACGACGAGATCCAGGTGACGCCGGCGAGCGCGACGGCGGCCACCGGACCCCACCCGAGGATCAGTGCGGCCACCGCGCCGGGGAGGGCGTTGAGGACGAAGTCGACGATGCCCGAGGGGTACTGGGTCTTGAGGTTGGTGACGAGTTCTGAGGCGCTGTACTCGAGGCCGAGGAGCAGCAGCAGGAGGATGACGCCTATCTCGGCGCCCGTGGCGATGAACTCCTCGCTGGCGTTCATGGGCAGCAGCCCGCCGTGGCCGAAGGCGAGTCCGGCGAGCAGGTAGAGCGGGATGGGCGAGAACCCGATGCGTCCGGCGAGCCGGCCGAGCAGGCCCAGGGCGAGGATGATCGCGCCGAGTTCGATGAGCATCGCGGTGGTGTCGTGCACGGGTGGCTATCCTCCGGTGATCAGTTCGGCAACGGCGTCGACGCCTTCGCGCGTTCCGACGACGACGAGCGTGTCGCCGATGGCGAAGCGGAAGTCGGGCGTGGGCGAGGGGAACGCCGCGGTGCGACGCAGTACGGCGACGATGGACGCTCCGGTGCGGGTGCGCGCCTGGGTGTCGGCGAGCAGCCGGCCGGCGTACGGGGAGCGTTTCGTGACCGGGATGTGCTCCGTGACGAGGTCGATCTCGATGTGCTGGTGCAGGTGGGCGACGGGGTCGGGGATGAGCAACTTGGACAGCGCGGTCGCCTCGTGCGGGGCGAGGGCGGCGGAGTCCTTGCAGCTGTCGTCGTCCTCGGGATCGTGGAAGGCGAGGATGCGGCGGCCGTCCTGATGCACGACGACGGACAGGTGCGCGCCGGCGTCGGTCTTGAGGTCGTACCTCGTGCCGACTCCGGGCAAGGGTGTTTTGCTGACGTGTGCGGTGGGTTCCATGGAGGGCTCCGGGTACGGGCGGTCGTCGGACGACGTGCGGGCGGCTGTGCTGTCTGCTCCGGTGGTGCCGCGGGACGTCGCGGCGCCACCGGAAGAGGATTCCGGCTCAACCGCCGTGCACCGGCACCGACCGGCCGTGGACGGGGTCGGGGGGTCGGAGGGTCGGTCAGCTGAGTCGGGCAGGCCCGGTCGGGCCCGGCTGTCGGTCGCCATGGGCGGGATCGGGAACGCCGTCCCGCGCACGCGCGTCGATGCGCACGGCTCCGGCGCCACTCGCGACGTCACCGAGACGCACGACACCGAGGCGCACGACACCGGGGCGTGGACCGCCGAAGCGGGGCGAACCACCGCCACGCGCGAAGCCGCCGGGACGCGGACGCGGCGAACCACCGAGACACGCCGTTCCGCCACGTCGCGGCGAACCACCAGGATGGCGGGCACGGCCGATGTGCGCGTGCGCCATCCCGTACCCCTCCGCCCGGCCGGCACCGCATGGCACCGGCAAACCCTCCTGCCACTGACGCGCATTGCGCCGCTCCAGGAGCATTGCAATGACCAGGTAAAGAATTCTACCGCAGGACAATCATGCACAATTCACCAACTAGCCCCAGATAAGGGGCCTTCCTACTCACCCGAGTACAACTGCCGCCGCCGCCCCAGGAGTTCGGCGGCGCCCCGCCGCGTCGCGGCGACGACGACCCGGTCCCGGGCCCTCAGGACGTAGCCGGGATGCAGGTCCCACACCAGCCCGGTCGGGTTGCCTTCCTGGTCGTGGCGGGCATGCGCCAGGTCCGGCTGCCGTTCGCCGGGGTCCGTCGCGTCGAGGGCGACGATCCGCCAGGCTCCGGGCCTGAACGCCTCGGCGACGGTGCGTCCCTCCAGTTGCGGGTGTCCGGCCACGTCGACGGCGGCGAAGAGCAGCACCTTGCGTTCCACCGGCACGGCGCCGAGGATCTGGCGCCCCATCATGGCGACGGCGAACGCGGGCGCGGCGAGCGTGGAGACGCTGCGGCTGCGGGTCAGGGCGTCGGGGTACGCGGCACGGAGGCTGCGGTAGACGGCGGTCGCGAAGTCGTCGTCGTAGACGCGCAGCGCCACGCGGAGATCGGGTCTGGCGGAGCGGGCGTACAGCGCCGCCTCGAGGTTCGTGGTGTCGACGCTGGTGAGCGCGAGCAGCGCGTGCGCCCGGTGGATCTTGGCGGCCTCCAGGACGCCTTCCTCGGTCACGTCGCCGATCACGGTGGGCACCCGCAGCCGCCGGACGAGGGCGATGCCGCGGGCCTCTGGGTCCTCCTCTACGCAGACGACGGGGATGCCCAGTTCGCGCAGGCGCATCAGGACCCGGGTGCCGATCTTTCCGAGCCCGAGCAGGACGACGTGTCCGGACAGGCCGCGCGGCGGGCGGCGCAGGGCGGACGCGGTGCGGAAGGTGCCGAGGGCCTCCAGCGCCGCCGCGACGGTCAGCGGCAGCAGCATCAAGCCGACGAGCCCGGTGAGGAGTTGCAGGATCTGGCGGTCGGCGTCGGCGCCGGCCGCGGGGTCGCCCATGGCGAACAGGTCCAGCAGGACGAGGTACGTGGCGTGCAGCGGATCGTCGCCGGTGGTGATCCATGAGGCGACGGCCAGGGCGACGACGGCGGCGCCGAGCCCGGCGAGCGACCAGCGCAGCCGCCGGGAGAACAGGCGGCCGAGGGGGACGCTCCGGCCGGCGAGGGGGCCCGGTTCGCCGCCGCCGGCTCGGTGGGAGATGGCTTCGAGCACGACGGTGCCGCGTCCGGTGGCCTCGGCGACGCTCCGGTCGTCGGGCAGCAGGCGCGGTCCTTCCTGTCCGCTCCGGTCGGAACCCTCCGCGCCTGCGGGGTCGTTGGTGGTGGACGACAGCAGGGCGAGCGTGCACAGGCCGGGGTCGGCGACCTCGCCGCGGGCGGGCGGGGTGCGCTCGACGGCCCTCAGCAGCAGACCGTCCGCCTGGACGATCTTGCTGGTGCCGGCGACGGCGGTCGCCGCCAGCGCGGGTGCCGCGGTGTCGGCGTCGGAGAGCACGGTCGTCGAGGCGTCGAGCGCCTGACCGGCGAGGCCGGGGAGGGACAGCGCGGCGGCCTGGTCGAGGAGTTCGGCGAGGTGCTGGCCGAGTTTGCGGTTGTAGAGGCGGATCACCAGGCGCAGCCGTGGGTTGAGCCTGCGTGCGGCGAGGGCGGCCCGGATGTTCGTCTCGTCGTCGTCGTGGACCAGGGCCAGTGCGGCGGCCCGGCCGACGCCGGCTTCGAGGAGTACGTCCTCGTCGAGTTCCAGGGTTTCGAGGACCCTGGGCAGATCGGGCGGCGGGGTGTCACCGGGAGCGGTGGGGGTGGTGGTGCCGACGGCCCGGGTCATGGCGGCGGACATCCGGCCGAACAGCGCGGAGGCCCTGACCCGCCCGGAAAGGGGCAGTTCAGGGCTCCTCGAAGACTGGGCGGCCGGTACGACGAGGGTGACCCGCTCGCCGTACACCTCGCGGAGTTCGCCGGCCAGCCGGTGGACGAGGGCGTCGTCCCCGCACACGATCATGTGGCCCTGGGCGGCGGGGTGTTGCGCCTGATGAGGGAGTGAGGAGGAGGACACACCTCATAGACTGCCCTGCCCCACCGGCCGGTTGCGCCGCGGGGCCCTCCGGCCTACTCGTGCGAGTGGCCGTCCCCGCTCCCGTCATGGCTCTCCTCGGTGTTCCCCGGCGTGTTCTCCTGCGTGCCGGTCCCCTGGCCGGGGGCGTCCGCCGTGACGACGGTGAACGCGGCGGTGCGGACCTTGCCTTCGTGCTTGAAGTCGAGGAACAGCCGGTACGCGCCGGGGCTCGGGGCCGTGGCGGTGAAGGTCACTTCGGGTCCGGGGCGGGTCGTGCCGTCGCCGGGTTGCCCGCCGGGGTGCACGTGCAGGTAGGCGAGGTCGCCGGAGCGCAGCGCCACCAGGTGTCCGTACGCCCCGAGGTACGGCTCGAGGTCGGTGACGGGCCGTCCGTCGCGGGAGACGCTCAGCTTCAGCTCGCCGGCCTTCGCCGGGTGCAGGGCGCCGTCGAGGGTGACCGTGTAGCCGTCGACCTTCGCCACCTTGGCGGCGGCGGGCAGCGGGGCGGGCCGGTAGGCGCCGGAGACGGCGAGGTCCGCGCCGAGGGTGAGATTCTTCGCGTCCTCGGCGGCCGGGGTGAAATCGGCGAAGAGTCGGTAGTCCCCCGCCTTCGGCAGGTCGGCGGCGATGCTCCAGGTGCCGTCCGCGGCCCTGGTGGGGTGCAGATGGCGGTAGGTACCGAGGTCGCGCGAGGCGAGGATGAGGTGGAGTTCCTTGTCGTGTTCGCGCTGGTAGGCGGTGACGGGCCGGCCGTCGTCGTCGCGGATGGTGAAGCGCAGTTCACCGGACCGCCCGGCGGGGACGCGCGGGGTCTCGAGGTCGAGGGTGTAGCCGCCCTCGGAGATCTGCAGTCCACCGGCCGCGGAGGGGCCGTGGCCGCCCGGCTCCTCGGAGGCCCGTCCGGTCGCCGGGTGCTCCGCATGCACGGCGGGCGCCGATGCCGTCTCGACGGGTGCGACCACGTTTCCCACTCCGTAGGCGGCTCCGAAGGAGGCGGCGAGCGCGGCGGCGAAGGCGGTGATCTTCATGGGGGTCTTCATGACGTCTCCTCGGGACGAATACCCAGCGGGGGTATGAGGACCACATTAACAGATACCGAGGGGGGGTATCCAGCGGACAGAGAAAAGGCGCCCGCCTGGACCGGCGGGCGCCTCTTTTCCGGGACGTCACTCCTTGGGCGGCGACGCCGCCGCGGGGCCGCGGACAGCTGACGCGGCGGCGTCGAGAAGGATCAACGGGACGGATCCAGAAGGATCTTGTGGACGCCGTCGGCCCGGCTGTTGAACAGCTCGTACGCCGCGGGGCCCTCGGAGAGCGCGAAGCGGTGCGAGACCACGGCCTCCGGGGTGATCCGGCCGGCCTGGGTGAGGGACATCAGGACCGGCAGCTCGTAGTGGACCGAGCACAGGCCGATGGCGAACTCCAGCTCCTTGACCTGGGCCAGCCCCATGTGGAGGGGGAAGGCCTCGTTCTGGCTGACCCCCACGACGCTGACCCGTCCGGCCTGCCGCACGGCCTTGAGAGCGAGCTGGATGGTGGCGTCCGAGCCCACGGCCTCCACCACGGCGTCCGGCCCACGCCCCCCGGTCATGTCGCGCACGGCCGCCCGGGCGTCGTCGCCCTCGACCGGCTCGACGCCCAGCATGGCGGCGAAGGTACGGCGCTCCGCGACCAGGTCCACACCCAGCACCCGCGCGGCGCCCATGGCGAAGGCCGACTGGGCGGCCATCAGTCCCACCGGGCCGAGGCCGATGACGAGCACCGTCTCGCCGGGGCTGATGCGGGCGCGGCGGCAGCCGTACCAGGCCGTGGGCGCGTTGTCGGTGAGGACCACGGCGGCCTCGTCGGAGATGTCCTCGGGCAGGCGCACCAGGTTGATGTCGGCGTAGGGCACCGCGAGGGCCTGGGCCTGGCTGCCCGGGAGCTGCGGGCTCACGCCGTAGCAGAGGTCGGTCATGCTCTTGGCGCGCTCGCACCGTGCGGTGAACCCGGCCGCGCAGGTCGGGCAGAGGGTGCAGCCGACGGACGCGGGAAGCATGACCCGGTCACCGGGCCTGAAGCGGGTGACCTGGTCACCGGTCTCGACGACCACGCCGACGCACTCGTGCCCCGGCGTGTAGCCGACCTCGGGGCTGAACGGGTTGCCGCCGTAGATGTGCAGGTCGCTGCCGCAGATACCGGCGGCGGTGACCTGGACGACCGCGTCCGTGGGGCTCGCCACGACCGGGTCGGGGACCTCCTCGTAGCGGATGTCATGACGGCCTTGGTACGTCAGCGCCTTCACCGGCTCCCACCCTCCCCTATGACTGTGCCTGTACCTTTCCCACCAGCGACCTCGAGAACCAGCTTTCCGTGGTTGGCACCGCGGAAGAGCCGCATCAGGGTCTCCGGGAACGCCGCGACGCCTCCGGGCACCACGTCCTCCAGCGACGTGAGCCGGCCCTCCGCCCGCCACTCCGCGAGCCGCGCGACGCCCTCCGCGTAGCGGTCGGCGTAGTCGAACACCACCATGCCCGTCATGGAGGCGCGATTGACCAGCAGTGACATGTAGTTGGCGGGGCCCTGCGGCCGGGTGCTGTTGTACTGGGAGACCGCACCGCAGATGACGACGCGGGCCCCGCGCGCCAGCCGGAGCAGCACGGCGTCCAGGATGTCGCCGCCGACGTTGTCGAAGTACACGTCGACGCCGTCGGGGGCGTGCTCGCGCAGCGCCTTGCGGACGTCCTCGCTCTGGTAGTCGATCGCGGCGTCGAACCCGAACTCCTCGACCACCATCCGGCATTTGCGCTCGCCGCCGGCTATGCCGACGACCCGGCAGCCCAGGATCTTGGCGATCTGGCCGACGATGCTGCCGACGGCACCGGCCGCACCGGAGACCACGACGGTCTGGCCCGGCTCGGGGCGTCCGATGTCGATGAGGCCGAAGTAGGCCGTCAGGCCCGACATGCCGAGCGTGCCGAGATAGGTCGGCAAGGGCGCCGCCGCCGGGTCGACCTTGGTGACGCCACGCCCGTCGGAGAGGCAGAACTCCTGCACGCCGAACGTGCCGGACACATGGTCGCCCACGGCGAAGCCGGGATGCCGGGAGGCGGTCACCCGGCCCACCGCGCCGGCGCGCATCACCTCGCCGATCTCCACCGGTCGGATGTAGGACCGGCCGGCGTTCATCCAGCCGCGCATCGCCGGGTCGATCGACAGGTACATGACCTGCACCAGGAACTCCCCGTCGGCCGGCTCACCGACGGGCTCCTCGACGTGCTGCCAGTCGGTGTCGCGCGGCTCGCCCGCGGGACGTGCGGCCAGGCGCACCTGGCGGTTGGTTGTGGTCATCTCCGGCTGCTCCTGCGTTCGGCGGGGGATCGGGCCGGCGGGCACAGCCGGCAGGCTGTTCGTCGCCGTGTACCGACGCACCACCGGGGCATACCGGCTAGTCGGTACGTCGCCGTGAGCGTACGGCCCCGCCCCGTCGGGGGCAAGAGCCGCCCGGTGCGACGTACGCCGCAGCGACGCCGCCCGGCCGTCGGAGGCAGGACGGCGCCGCCCGTGGGCCGTCCCGGCCGCTACGCCCCGAGGACTTCGGCGACCGCGTCGAAGAAGCGTGTGTGCGCCGGGGCGCTGGGCGGGATCTCCGGGTTCCACGGCAGGAGCCGCGCCCGGGCGTGGAGTTCGTCCCAGTGCGCCGCGCCCCGCAACCGCTCGACGGGGAAGGCGTTGGCCCGTACGTCCACCAGGACCACGTCCGGTTCCAGTCGGGCGGCGGCGGCCCAGTCGGTGGTGGACCAGTTGACCCCGGCGCCCGCTTCCGGCTCGGCCAGGCCGACACCGCACGCCGCCAGGGCCCGCAGATCGGACCAGGCGCCGGGCCTGGCGAGATGGACGCTGTCCTGCCCCGCCGGCGACAGCGCCAGGACCCGCACCCCGGCCGCTTCCGCCGCTGCGGCGCACAGCCGCGCCCGCGCCGCTTCGAGGCCGGCCGCGGCCGACGGCTCGGGCGCCGCGCCGAGGGAGAGCGCCAGAGCACCGAACCGCTCACGCACCTCGTCGAACGAACGCCCCTGGCCGACGTCGAGCACGACGACCGGGACGCGCTCCTCCAGGTACTTGGCCGTGTCCGGATCCAGGCCGTAGATCTGGTCGGAGCCGTACGTCACGGCCACCACCAGGTCCGGCCCGGTGGCCAGCACGGCGTCCGCGTCGACACCCGGGCCCGACCCGAGGTAGCTCACTTCGGTCAGCGGCAGGTCGCCGGCCTTGGCCGGGTCGGGGCCCGCGCCGTCGTGGGCGGAGCCGAACACGCCCGTCGGCAGGATCCCGTGGTCGAACAGCGCGGCGCCCGCCTGTATATAGGTGACCGGCCGGGCCGGGGTGCGCGGTGCGGAAGCCGCCCGCCCGCGGTCGTCGAAGAATTCCCAGTGCGATTGTCGCGCCATGCGGCCAAGCCCCCCACGTCGAGCGGTCGTTCGGTGGTGTCGCTCCGGTCATCGACGTGTGACTGCCCCACCGCCCACCGCCTCACGCCTCACGGACAGCGCTGTTTCGACTCCCCGGGGCCGTGGGCGGTCAGCGCGGCGCGGCGGCGGGCAGGGACACCTCGAAGCGGCAGCCGCCGCTCACGTTGCTCACCTCCGCGCGGCCCGCGTGCGCCTCGACGATCCCGCGGACGATGGCCAGTCCAAGACCCGCACCGGCCGGCGGCGTACGGGCCTGGGAGCCTCGCCAGCCCGTGTCGAACACGCGGGGCAGATCCTCCTCGGGGATGCCGCCGCAGCCGTCGGTGACGGAGACGACCACCCAGTCCTCGCGCCGTTCCGCGGCGACGGCGACCGTGCCGTCGGCAGGGGTCCGGCGGATGGCGTTCACCAGCAGATTGGCCAGGACCCGGGTCATCTCCTTGCCGTCCACCTCGACCGGGACCGGCTCGACGCCGTCACCGACCAGCCGCACCCCGTGCTCACGGGCCAGCGGGTCGGCGCCCGCGAGAGCCTCCCCGACCAGGTCGTAGAGCGACATGCGGGTCGGGGTCAGCGCGAGCGCGCCCGCGTGGATGCGGGACAGCTCGAAGAGGTCGCCGACCATCGAGTTGAGCCGGTCGACCTCGGTACGGATCTGGCGGAAGTAGCGGTCGGGGTCCTGGACGACGCCGTCCTCCAGCGCCTCCGACATGGCCCGCAGACCGGCGAGCGGGGTGCGCAGATCGTGGGAGATCCAGGCGACGAGCTCACGCCGGGACGTCTCGAGGGCGCGTTCCCGTTCCCGGGACTCGGCGAGCCGGTCGCTGGTGGCCGCCAGTTCCCTGCTGAGCGCCTCCAGTTCCGCCGTGGAGGGGACGCCGGGTGCCGCGAAGGAACCGCCGTCCCCGAACGACCGGGCAGCCAGGGCCAGTTCGCGGCTGCGTGCGACGACCCACCTGCCGAGCAGCAGGGCCGTCGCCAGGGAGACCACGGCCGCCATCGCCACGACCATGGTGACCACGGTCAGGTCGTGCGGCGACAGGAACATCGCCTGCGCGACCGCGAGGGTGCCCGCCAGCATGGCGGTGACGGTCACCGCCGCGACGACGGTCAGCGACACCGCGACGGAACGGTGCCGCAGCACCCGCAGCACGAGGGCGCCGACGATCCCGGCCGCGGCGGCGCCCATCAGGGCGTAGAACGCGATGAGCAGCATGTCCCGCACGGCGATCAGCCCTCTTCCGGCGAATCGAAGCGGTAACCGACTCCCCATACCGTCTGGATCAGCTTCGGCTGGGCCGGGTCGTCCTCGATCTTGCCGCGCAGGCGGCGGACATGGACGGTCACGGTCGACAGGTCGCCGAACTCCCAGCCCCACACGTCCTGCATCAGCCGCTCACGGCCGATCGCCTTGCCCGGGTGCCGCATGAGATGGGCCAGCAGGTCGAACTCCCTGAGCGTCAGCGCCAGTTCGCGCCCGTCCTTCGTCGCGCGCCGGGCGCCCGGGTCCAGCACGATGCCCGCCGCGGCCAGCTCGGGCCCGCCCCGCCGCTCGCCCGCTCCCCCGCCGCCCCTGCGCAGCACCGACTCGACCCGCAGCACCAGCTCCCGCGGGCTGAACGGCTTGGTCACGTAGTCGTCCGCGCCCACCTCGAGGCCCAGGATGCGGTCGTCCTCGTCACCGCGCGCCGTGAGCATGATCACCGGCACGGGGGCGGCCTGCTCACCGGCTCGCAGCCGGCGGCACACCTCCAGGCCGTCCATGCCCGGCAGCATCAGGTCCAGCACGACCAGGTCGGGACGCCGGCCGGCCGCGAGGCGCAGCGCCTGCGGCCCGTCGGCGGCGCGGTCCACGGCGAAACCCGCGCGCTCCAGGTACCCGGTGACGACCTCCGCGACCGTCGGGTCGTCGTCCACGACCAGAATGCTCTGCATAGAGCCAGTGTCCTCGCCCGCGGGGACGTCCCACCGGCCGGGCCGCCTTACGAAACCGTGACGTCCGATTCGTTCAAGACCACCGGCCCGCCCCGCCCTACGTTGGAGGCATGACTCCACGATTCGACGCGATCGGCCTGGTCGTCGGCGACATGGCCGCCTCACTCGCCTTCTACCGCCGCCTCGGTCTCGGCATCCCCGCGGAGGCGGACTCCGCGCCGCACGCGGAGGCCGTACTGCCCGGAGGGCTGCGCCTGATGTGGGACACCGAGGAGACGGTCCGCTCCTTCGACCCCGACTGGACCCGCCCCACCGGCGGCGAACGCATGGCGCCGGCGTTCCTCTGCGGCAGCCCCGCCGAGGTCGACGCCCTGTACGACGAACTCGTCGCCGCCGGCTACCGGGGCCACCTCAAGCCCTGGGACGCCGTCTGGGGCCAGCGTTACGCGGTCGTCCTCGACCCGGACGGGCTCGGCGTCTCGCTCTTCGCCAGCGCCTCGTAGGCGCCCAGCGTGATCCCGGCCAGCGCGCGCATCTCCCGGGCGAGGTGCGCCTGGTCGGCGCAGCCGGCGCGGTGCGCGGCGTCCCCGTACGGGACGCCGCGGCGCACCAGCGTCAGGGCGCGCTGCAGTCGCAGGATGCGGGCCAGCGTCTTGGGACCGTAGCCGAAGGCGTCCAGCGACCGCCGGTGCAGCTGCCGGGCGCCGAGCCCGGCCACGTCGGCGGCGCCGGCGACCGTGCCGCCGGCGTCCAGGTGCCGTACGACGGCCCCGAGCAGCGGGTCCGTCGGCACGGCACGCTCCAGGGCGACGGCCTCCAGCTCCGCCGCCTCGTCGGGGGCCTCGCCGATCCGCTCGGCGAGCCTGCGCGCGTCCGCGTCGCCCCACAGGTCCGCGAGCTCCACCCGCCGGTCCCGCAGCTCGTGCGCCGGCACACCCAGCACGGCGGGGGCGCTCCCGGGCGCGAACCGCACTCCGGCCCAGGTCCCGCCCGCGCCGGGAGTGTGCGCGTGCGTGTCGGGCCCTGCGACGAGCAGCCGCCCCTCCGACCACAGCAGATCCATACAGCCGTCGGGCAGCACGGGGCCGGCCCCGGGGCCGGCACTCCGCGTCCACACGACGGCCCCGGCGACGACCGAGGCGCGCTCCGCGTACATGCCTCCGAGGCTATGCCCCTGCGGGGCGACCGAGGGCTCCCGCCCCCGGGCCCCCTCCCGGGGGCGGTTCATGCGGGGGCTGACGCCCCCACGCCCCCGAAGCGGCCATGCCGCTGCGCGGGGCCTGTTCCCCACCCCGCCCCTTCCCGAACCGGGGCAGGAGCTGACCGAGCTCGCCACGGGCACCCACACCCTGCGGATCGCGGCCGACGGCCCCGACCGGCAGAAGGTCTC
>NZ_JBFAQK010000089.1:0-17108 GCF_040677245.1 Streptomyces kurssanovii | reverse complement strand
GAGTCGGCGTACCAGGTCAACATGTGGCTCGACACCATGGCCAAGATCGACGGCCCGCGCCCGCACTCCCGCCCGCCCACCACCACAGAGGAAGGAGCCGGCCATGGGCGTCTACCACCACGGAGAGCGCACCGTGCAGCAGCGAGCCGGCCTGATCGACCACGCGGGCTTCTCCGCCGCCGCCATCAGGAACGAAATCCCCGACGTCGCCGTCGAGTTCCTCTCCCGGCAGCCCATGCTCGTCGTCGGCGCCGCCGACACGGACGGCGCCGTCTGGGCATCGCTGCTCACCGGAGCCCCCGGTTTCGTCACCGCCACCGGGCCGGCCTCCTTGACGATCGAGGCCGTACCACCCGACGGCGACCCGCTCCACGACGTACTCGCCCGGCCGGCCCACGTCGGCATGATCACCGTCGAGCCGGCCACCCGCCGCCGTATGCGGATGAACGGCAGGTCCCGCCCGGCCGACGGCGGCCTCCACGTCGACCTCGACCAGGTCTTCTCCAACTGCCCCAAGTACATCCAGCAGCGCCGGCCGACCCCCGCGCCGGCCGCGCTCGGCCCTACCGCCGCGCCCTGGCACGGCACGGAGCTGACGCCCCGTCAACTGGCCCTCGTTCAAGCGGCCGACACCTTCTTCATCGCCACCGCCGACCGGGTGGGCAACACCGACGCCTCGCACCGCGGCGGCAGCCCCGGCTTCCTCCAGGCCGTCACTCCGACCCGCCTGCGCTGGCCCGACTACTCCGGCAACGCCATGTTCGCCACCCTCGGCAACATCGAGGTCGACCCCCGCGCCGGACTGCTCCTGCCCGACTGGGACACGGGCACCGTCCTCCAGCTCACCGGCACCGCCGCCGTCGACTGGGACCCCGGCCGTGCCGCCGCGGTCCCCGGCGCGCAGCGCATCGTCGAATTCACCGTCGACCACATCGTGCAGATCGACCGTGCTTCCCCGCTGCGCTGGACCGCCCCCACGTACTCGCGCTTCAACCCGCCCGCGCCCCGGCCCCTCGGAAGAGAAGAAGGACCATGAAGATCACCGTCGATATGAGCCTC
The DNA here is from genome assembly GCF_040677245.1 of Streptomyces kurssanovii. NCBI lineage: Bacteria > Bacillati > Actinomycetota > Actinomycetes > Kitasatosporales > Streptomycetaceae > Streptomyces > Streptomyces kurssanovii. Next base: position 16,049 of record NZ_JBFAQK010000089.1, on the reverse strand, counting down.
TGCGAGAGCCACGGACAGTGCGTCTTCGCCGCCCCCGAAGTGTTCTCCCTCGACGAGGACGACTATCTCGTCCACGACGCCGAACCGGACGACGCCCTGCGCGCGAAGGTCGTCGACGCCGTGACCGTCTGCCCCGTCCGCGCCATCAGCATCGAGGGGTAGGCATGCACCGCCCCCGGAACATCCTGATCGTCGGGGCGTCCCTCGCCGGCCTCCGTGCGGCGGAAGCCCTCCGCGCAGCCGGCCACCGCGGTCACCTCACCCTCGTCGGCGCAGAGAACCGTCCGCCGTACGACCGGCCGCCGCTGTCCAAGGAGTTCCTCACCGGCGAGCGGACGCCGGAGAGCCTCTCCCTCGGCCCCACCGCCCACCTCGGGCTGACCGAACGCTACGGACACCCCGCCGTCCACCTCGACACGGCCGGCCGCGAGGTCCACCTCGACGACGGATCCGTCCTCGCCTACGACGGACTCGTCATCGCCACGGGAGCGGGTCCGCGCCCCTGGCCCGGCCCCCTCCCCGCGACCGGCGTCCACACCATCCGCACCCTCGAGGACGCCCGAGCCCTGAAGGACGCCCTCACCGGGGCCCGCCGGCACCTCCTCGTCGCCGGCGCCGGATTCATCGGCTGCGAAGTCGCCTCCGTCGCCCGCGGACTCGGCCACGACGTCACCCTCGTCTCCAGCGAACCGCTCCCGCTGAGCGGCGCGACGGGTGACGAGGCCGCCGGCTTCCTCACCCGGCTCCACCACGACGCGGGCGTCGAGATCCTCACCCGCAGTACCGTCACCGCCGTCCACGGCCGCACCCGCGTCACCGGCGTCACCGTCGACAACGCCACGGACATCAGCGCCGATACCGCCCTTCTCGCCCTCGGCGCCCGGCCCCACACCGACTGGCTCGACGGGTCCGGCCTGCGACTCGAACGCGGCCTGCTCACCGACGAGTACACCCGCGCCCTGGATACCCACGGCCGCCCCCGGTCCGACATCGTCGCCGCCGGCGACATCACCCGCTTCCCCCACCCGCACACCCCCGGCCCCATCTCCCTGGGCCACTGGAGCAACGCCGTCGAACAGGCCAGGTGCGCGGCCCACAACCTCCTCCACCCCCGACGACCCACGCCGTACCGGCCTGTCGCCTCCTTCTGGTCCACCCAGTACGGCGTCCGCTTCCGCGCCGTGGGCCTGCCGCGCTACGCCGACCACGCCGAAATCCGCGAACTCGACCACGACAAGCGCCGGCTCGAGGTCGCCTACTACCGCCGCGGGCACCTCGTCGGAGCCCTCACCGCCGGCCGGGCGGCCCGCGTCACGGCCTACCGGTCCGAGCTCGCCCGGTCCCTCGCCGGCATCGCCCCACTGCCGGCGGCGTCGTGACCTGGGTGCCGGGGGATCAACTCCAGGCAGCGGAGTGAACGTAGTCCTGGGATCCTGCGCGTCGCGATGAGTCCTGCGGTGTCCGGCGGTCGTACTGTCGAACCGTTACCGAGGAGGACTGCTGATGCGCGGCGTGACCTATTCGATGAACGTCTCACTCGACGGCTACATCGTCGGGCCGGACGGCAACTTCGACTGGACGGGCCCCGACCCGGATGTCTTCCGCTTCTGGATCGACGAGATCCGAGAGGTCGGCGTCCACCTGTTGGGACGTCGGCTGTACGAGACGATGCTGTACTGGGAGACCGCCGACCAGGACTCGCTCGACGACTCGGAGCAGGAGTGGGCCGCGCTCTGGAACCCGCTCCCGAAGGTGGTGTTCTCCACCACGCTGTCGGCGGTGCAGGGCCATGCCCGCCTGGCCTCCGGCGGCGTGGCGGAGGAGATCGAGCGGTGGCGGGCCGAGCCGGGGGAGGGCGACATCGCGATCGGCGGCGCGACGCTCGCCGCCGAGGCGGCCGCGTCGGATCTGATCGACGAGTACCGGGCCATGGTCTACCCGGTGCTGGTCGGCGGTGGCATCCCGTTCTTTCCCCAGGACGAGCGCCGGGTGGATCTCGAACTCGTCGAGACCCGCACCTTCGGCTCGGGAGTCGTCTACCTCCGCCACCGCGTGGCGCGCCAGGCCTCGCCCCAGGATTGATCGGCCGGCCGCGCGCCAGGCGATTGCTTTGGGCCGGCCCGTCACGGCCTATGCCGTGTCTGGTTGATGCGGTGGCAACCGATGCCGTGTGGAAACTTTGGTTTACGTGGGCGCTTCTGGAAACTATAGTTTCCGTATGACGGCCTCTGAGATCACCCCCGAAGAGCAGGCAGAGCTCGACAAGGCCCTGTACGACGTCTTGAACCCCCTGGCCTCGGCCATCCGCTCCCGGGAGACCGGATTGCCCACCGACCGTATGTGGGACGCGAGTCCGGTCGAAGTGGCGCTGTCCGTCCTGGCCGCGTGGAAAGTGCTGGATGGCGAGGTCAAGCGGCTCACGGAGCGGGCGGCAGTGACCGCCGGCTCCTATGGCGCGAGCTATGAGCAGCTGGGAGGCGTCTGGGGCATCACCCGGCAGGGCGCCCGTAAGAAATGGCCTGATGCCGTCAGCCGCCCAGCACCCGTGGCAGCGGGCAAGAGCACGCTTGGGCTGTTCGGAGGGACTGCTGAGCTGGTGCAGTCGCCTTCCGGTGGTTGGGGCTGGACCGGTCGAGGCGCTGATGGAGCATCCGGCACGGCCGCCGATGGGGCGCCGTACGCGACCGCAGAGGAAGCAGCGGCCCACGCGGGCGCGTTCCTCAAAGAACACGCCCTCGGCATCGGCGATCAGTCCTAAGGCTTCTCGCGTGGTCACCTGCGGGTCCAGATGAGGATGGCGGCGAGGTGGAGTGTGGCCTGGTAGGCGATGGCGAGCTTGTCTGTCCGCAAGGCGAGGCCTCGAAGAGACACGGCCTAGGTCAGGCTCGACGGGACGATCCCGTAGCGTCGCATCTTGCGGTACATGGTGGCGCGGGAGATGCCGAGGTCCTGAGCGGTGCGCTGGACGTTGGAGTTGCGGTCCATCAGCCCACGCAGGATGGCATCCCGTTCCAGCGCTTCGATGGCGGTGAGGACCTTGTGGGACGACACCCGGCATTCCGGAGGGAGATCGTCCACGCGGATGATCCCGCCGATCGGGCGCCGGGCGAGGCCGCGGATCACCGACTCGAGCTGCCGGACATTCTCCGGCCAGGGGCAGCGCTCCAGCATCGCCAGCGCATCCGGGGAGCAGCCGCTCTCTCCGCTCGGCCGGTACTTGAGCAGGAAGAACCGGACCAGGTGCTCGATGTCGCCATAGCGATGACGCAGGGGCGGCACCTCCACCGAAGCGCCGCACAGACTGTGGAGCTCGTCGTCGGTCGTGACCATGGACGGCTGGCTGGTCATGATCAGTTGCCCGGTGGCGGTCCCGTCGGGCCGCGCCAGGAGACGTGTCAGATGCCGGCGCAGCCGGTCTCCGAGCAGGTGGACGTCGCGCAGGAGGACCACGGTCGACGGCCTGGCGCGCAGCTCGCGGACCTCGCGCAGCCAGTGCTCGGTGGCGTTCGGTGTCTCCGACGGCGGTGCTTCGACCGTCTCGAGGCGGCGTCCGGCGCTGTGGGCCCCGTGGACCGCATGCACCAGCGTCCGCCTGCCGGTGCCGGCTTCGCCGACGAGATGGAGCCAGGATCCGGCGGCGAACGCCGCCTCGGTCTCCGCGACCGCGCGCAGCCATTGCGGGGAGGAGCCCACCAGCCGCACGCCAGGTCGTCCGGGGCCGGCGGCAAGAACGGGTCCCGGCTGAGGACGTCCGATGACCCGGACCCGGAAGACGGCACCCGCGTCGCTGCCCTCGCGCCGGCTCCGCCCGACCCGCAGTTCGGCTACCCGTCCGGAAGGGAGGGCGATACTCCGTGTCCCTTCGAACCGGGCATCGGCGGCGATCTCCCGTGCGTGGTCGAGCAGTGCGTAGTGATCCGGCCCTGTCACGGCCGATCTCAACTGCTCGTTCATCATGACGACTTCCCGGTTGAGAGCCAGCACAGGTCCCGGGCGGACCGAGGAGCACGCGTCCATGTAGTCCTGGAACAGGGCCCGCTCACGTCGCGAGCTGATCGCCGCGATCTCACCTTCGATCTGGCCCGCGACGGAGCGGGCCAGGGCCATGAGCATCCCGGCGGAGCCCTGACGGACCGTGGTCAGGTTGAAGGCCCCCAGCAGCGTTCGCCGGACGGGATGCAGGATCGGCACGGCCGCGCAGTGGAAGTCCCGCAGCTCCTCGACGTAGTGCTGGCTTCCGGCGATCATGACCGGGCGGCCGCTGGCAAGCGCGGTGCCGATGCCGTTGGTGCCCACGTAGCGCTCGGCGAACACATGGCCCGGGGCGAGTTGCACCCGGTTGAGCCGCGTCGTCAGACCCTCGTGGGAGAGCTTGCGCGACAGCACCACACCGTCGCGGTCCGTGATCATCGTGGACACCGGGTCGTCGGCGAGCTGCTCGTGCAGCCTGTTCACGATCGGCAGCGCCGCCCTGGCGAGCGGGCTGTCCAGATTGGGGTTCTCGAGGTACGGAGCGTTGATGCAGCCCGACTTCACCTCGTACTCGATCGAGCGCTGCCACGAAGCCACCACGAGCGGGCGGGCGCTCGGATCCTTGGTGACTTCCAGGTACAGCTCTCTGGCCGCGGTCAGCGAGCTGCCAGGTCGACGTCGGGGCATTTAACACTTCCGTATCACGCGCGTCATCCCTCGATGGACCGATTGGAACAGCTCGAGGACTCCGCGCCTACGGCGTGTATCACATTGAGACATCCGCGGACCGTTTCTGAGACATCGGCCTGCGAGCACCGGCCTGTGTAATCGGCGCACCGTCCATCCGCCGATTCGCAGGGAGCGCCATGAAAGCCGTGCAGGTCATCGAGTACGACGAGCCGCCAGTGCTCGTGGATGTGCCGGACCCGCAGATCACCGGTCCGCTGGATGTGATCGTGAAGGTGGGAGGTGCGGGGGTCTGCCGCACCGATCTCCATGTCCTCGAAGGGCAGTGGGCCGCCAAGAGCGGGGTCGTCCTGCCGTACACCATCGGCCATGAGAACGCCGGCTGGGTACAGGAGGTCGGGCAGGCCGTCACCAACGTCAAGGTCGGCGACCCCGTCATCCTGCACCCGCTCGCGACCTGCGGTCTGTGCCGTCCCTGCCGGGACGGCGACGACGTGCACTGTATGAGTTCGGCCTTCCCGGGGATCGACGCCGACGGGGGCTATGCCGAGTACCTGAAGACCACCGCCCGCTCGGTCGTGGCACTCGACCCGTCCCTCGAACCGGCCTCGGTGGCGGCCCTGGCCGACGCCGGGCTCACGGCGTACCACGCCGTCGCCAAGGCGGCCCGGATCCTGCGACCGGGGGACCGTGTCGTGGTGATCGGCGCCGGAGGCCTCGGGCACATCGGTGTCCAAGTGCTCCGGGCTCTCTCTCCGGTCGAGATCATCGTGATCGACCGGAGCGCGGACGCCCTCGCCCTCGCCACGGAGCTGGGGGCCGACCACACCCTGGTCGCCGACGGCAGTGAGACCGAACGCGTACGGGAACTCACCGGAGGGCACGGGGCGGAAGCGGTCCTGGACTTCGTCGGCGAGGGGGGCGCCGTCGAGACGGGCGTGGCCTGCCTGCGCCGTAACGGCAACTACTACGTGATCGGTTACGGCGGACGGCTCGACGTGCCGACGATCGACGTCATCTCCACCGAGATCAACTTCATCGGCAACCTCGTGGGGTCCTACAACGACCTGTCCGAGCTGATGGTGCTGGCAGCCCGGGGCAAGGTCGGCCTGCACACCCGGCGATACCCCCTCGCGTCCTTCCAGGACGCCCTCGACGACTTGTCCGCCGGTGCCGTACGCGGCAGAGCGATCTTGATTCCCTGACGGTCGAAGGAGCACTCCCATGCGCAACAGTTCGTCCAAGGGCGTGGTCGCCGCCGCGATCGTCGTGGCCCTCACCGCGACCGCCTGCACCGGTCAAGGCCCTGTCGAGAACAAGCCGGACAAGCCCGCGCTGTTCAAGCCGGGTTCGGAGATCAGCTACAGCAAGTACAGCAAGAGCTACCCCAGGACGAAGGTCAAGGACGTCCCGGGCCCCTGCAGCTACGAGTCGATCAGCCGCAAGGACTACTCCGGCCAGACGCTGAAGATCATCAGCCATGCCATCCCCGTCATCGGCGAGCCGACCCAGCTGCACGCCGAGCAGTTCGAGGAGATCACCGGCGCGAAGGTGGAGGTGATCAACGTCCCCTTCGGGGAACTGCACCAGAAGATCCTCACACCCCTGCAAGCGGGCCAGCCGGCGTACGACGTGATGTTCTATCCCTCCTTGTGGGTCGGCGACATGGCCCCCTATCTGGCCCCGGTGCCGAGGAAGTATCTGGACACTCCCGGCATGAAGGACGTCACCAAGGCCTACATGGACGTGGCGACCTGGGACGGGAAGGTCGTGCAGTACCCCGTGGACGGCGACCGCCACTACCTCAAGGTCCGGACGGACGTCCTTCAGGACCCGAAGCGGCAGGCGGCGTACAAGGCGGCCACGGGCAAGGAGCTCCGGACCCCGCGGACATGGGCCGAGTACCAGGAGGTCGCCGCCTTCTTCAGCGGCAAGGACGTCGACGGCGACGGCAAGCCGAACTTCGGCAGTGCCGAGGTGACCAAGCGTGACGACCTGACGTTCTCGGCGTTCATCAGCCGTGCGGCACCGTACGTCAAGCACCCGGATGTCGGGGGCGGCCTCTTCTTCGACCTCGAGACCATGGAACCGCTGATCAACACGCCCGGTTTCGTACGCGCCCTCGACGACATGGTGAAGGCCAAGTCGACCTGGGCGCCGGGCGGCGCGAACTTCGGTCTGGGGGACGAGATCCTCTCGTTCGGCGGTGGGCAGAGCGTGCTGTCCTATTCGTGGGACGACGCCTTCATCCAGGGCCAGCAGCCGGACGGGACGATCCGCAACAAGATCGGGGCGGCCCCGTTGCCCGGATCCGACGAGGTCTACAACCGCACCACGAAGGCGTGGGACCAGAAGCCCAACCAGGCGCCCTACTTCACCTGGGGCTGGACCTCGGCGGTGGCGAAGGCCGCACGCAACCAGGACATGGCCTTCGACTATCTGTGCTTCTTCAGCAACGAGGCCAACACCGCCCTCGACCTGACCATCGGCCGGTTCGGCGTCAACCCCTACCGGAAGGCGCACTTCGACGCGGGGTTCTGGGAGAAGCAAGGCTGGGACAAGGACGTCGCCGAGTCGTACGTCCGGACGCTGTCCGGCATGGAGTCGAGTACCAACCGCGTCTTCGACCTGCGCGTACCGGGTGTGAACGGCTACATGTCCGCACTGGCCAACGGCGTCGCCGCTGCTCTCGCGGGGCAGAAGGCGCCGCAGCGCGCGCTGGACGACGTGGCCGCGGAGTGGGAGAAGATCACCGGCCAGATCGGCGAGGACAAGGTCCGCAGCGCCTATCGGCACGTGGTCGCACTCGAGGACAACTGACCTGATCGCAGACAGCCCCTGGTGGCCGGCCCAGCCGGCCGGCCACCAGGTGGCGCCTGCCCACTTCCACAAGGACAACCATGGAAGCTCTGCGCCGGCACAAGAGCATGTTCCTCCTCCCAGGACTGCTCACGCTCGCTCTCATCATCATCTTTCCGCTTCTGTTCACCATCCGTGTCAGCTTCTCCGGCTGGAACGTGAGCAACCCGCAGCTGGACTTCATCGGCGGGGCCAACTACACGGCGATGCTGCACGACAGCCGGTTCTGGGCCTCGATCACGCGCCTGGTCCTGCTGGCCGGCGGCACGGTCCTGATCCAGTACGTGATCGGGTTCGGCATGGCCCTGCTCGTCTGGCGTGAGACACGCGGCCGTCGTCTCTGGCGGGTGCTGTTCCTCGTCCCCATGATGACCACCCCCGTGGTGATGGCCGCCATCTGGCAGATGATCTTCCACGAGTCGCTGGGCCCGGTGAACGATCTGCTCGGGATGCTCGGCCTGACAAAGATCCCGTGGCTCACCGAGTCCGGTCCTGCGCTGGTCGCGCTGATGACCGTCGAGGTCTGGCAGTGGACCCCGTTCATGTTCCTCCTGCTGCTGGCCGGCCTGCTGAGCCTCCCCAAGGAACCGTTCATGGCCGCGGCCATCGACGGGGCGGGCGCTTGGCGCACCTTCCGGAAGGTGACCTTCCCCCTCATGGCTCCGGTGTCGGTCGCGGCGATCATCATCCGGCTGATCGAGGCGTCCAAGCTTTCCGACAGCGTCTACGTGCTGACCTCCGGGGGGCCGGGCTCCGCCACGGAGACGCCGGGCTACTACCTCTACATCCAAGGGCTCAGGGATCAGCAGACCGGGTACAGCGGGGCGATGTCACTGACCTATCTGGTCCTGATGATCGTCACGCTCACGGTCGTCGCCGCCTTGCTCGCCAGGGCCTTCAAGCTGAAGGGGGCCTCATGAGGTCGCGTCTTTATCCCGTGTTCAAGTACACCGTGATCGCGCTCTGGGCCTGCTTCGTCGCGGGACCGTTCTTCTGGGCCATGACGACCAGCTTCAAGGACGTCAACGGTGTCCAGGGCGGCGCCACTTACCTGCCATGGCTCCAGTACGAACCCACCGTCGTCGGCTGGCGCAACATCTTCGGCGGAGCCGGCGGCGTCGATGTGATGCGGCCCTTCTTCAACAGCGCCGTCGTCACCGTCGCCGCCTCTGCCGTCAGTCTCGTCCTCGGGTCCCTGGCCGCCTACGCGTTGTCCCGGTACCGCTTCAAGTTCGGCTTCATCAAGAACAGCGACATCGTCTTCTTCTTCGTGTCACAGCGGATCATGCCGCCCGTCGTCCTGGTGATCCCGTTCTTCTACCTGCTGCAGTGGACCGGTCTGCTGGACACCGTCCTGGGCCTGGTCATCGTGACGGTCGCCCTGCTGCTGCCGATCGCGGTCTGGGTGATGGTCGACTTCTTCAACGGCATCCCGCGGGAGATCGACGAGATGGCCATGCTCGACGGCTGCGGTCCGTTCCAGACCTTCGTGCGGGCGATCCTGCCGAACTCCCTGCCCGGGCTGACCGTGGCCGCGATGTTCTGCGTGGTGTTCGGCTGGAACGACTTCTTCTTCGCCTTCCGGCTGACCTTCACCGAGGTGCAGACCCTGCCGCAGGCCGTCGTCGCCCTCAACTCGTCCATCCCGCCCTGGTGGACCCTGTCCGCCGCCGCCCTCTTCGGGGTGGCGCCGCTGATCCTTCTCGCGCTCCGGGTCGAGCGCTATCTGTCCAAGGGAAACCTCTCGGGAGCGGTCCGATGAACCTGAGTGCTACTGATCTGTGCCTGACCGTCGACGGCGTCGACCATCTCAAGGAGGTGTCCGCGACCTTCGTGCCGGGCCGGCTCCACGCGGTCATCGGCCGGACGATGGCGGGAAAGACGACCCTGCTGCGGGTGCTGGCCGGTCTGCAGGGGGTGGATTCCGGCGCACTGACCAGGCAGGGAGCCGACTTCCTGAAAACACCGGTGTGGCGACGCGACACCGCCATGGTCTACCAGCAGTTCATCAACTACCCGCATCTCGACGTGTTCCACAACGTCGCCTTCCCGCTCGAGCGGGCGGGACTGTCGCGCGACGAGATCCGACGACGTGTCACCGACAGCCTGGCCCGCGTCGGCCTCGCCGACTTCGAGCGGCGCAAGCCGTCCCAGCTCTCCGGTGGCCAGCAGCAGCGGGTCGCGCTGGCTCGCGCCCTCGCCCGCGGCACGGGCATCCTCCTGCTCGACGAGCCGCTGGCGAATCTGGACTACAAGCTGCGTGAACAGCTGCGAGACGAGTTCAGAACCCTCTTCTCGGACCAGGGCGACACGGTGGTGATCTACACGACCACCGAACCCGCGGAGGCGATGATGCTCGGCGACGTGGTGCTGGTCATGCACGAGGGACGGATTCTCCAGACCGGGTCACCGCAGGAGGTCTTCGAGCGTCCGGCGACGACCACGGTGGCCTCCATCATCAACGACCCGCCCATGAACATCTTCAAGGGGCGGATCGGGAGCGGGCAGGTCACGGTGGCCGGCTTCCAGGCCACGCACGTGTCCGCGCATCTGGCCGACCTGCCCGACGGGGTCTACCGGTTCGGGCTGCGCGCGACGGACGTCGGCCTGGCATCCGCCGGCGTCGAGGGCGAGGTCACCTTCGTCGAGATCTCCGGCTCCGAGACGTTCGTCCACGTGGCCGTCGGCGAGACCCCGTTCGTCGTACAGATCGAGGGCATCCACGACGTCGCCCTCGGCGACCTGGTGAAACTGCGACTGCGTCCAGAGCGTTTGTTCGCCTTCGACGAGGAAGGGACGCTTCAGCGGACGCCTTCCTACGATCTCACTTCAGTGGAAGGACGTTGATATGACGCGGCTGGACATCGTCGACGTCGGACACAGCTACATGCCGGGGGCCGAGGAGGAGCGGTGGGCCCTCAAACCGCTCCGGCTGACCTTCGAGGCAGGCAAGACCTACGCACTGGTCGGACCGTCGGGCTGCGGCAAGACCACGCTGCTGAACATCCTCTCCGGGCTGGTCAGGCCGTCACAGGGCCACATCCTCTTCGACGGCGCGGACGTCACGGCTCTGCCCACGAGGGCGCGCAACATCGCCCAGGTGTTCCAGTTCCCGGTCATCTACCGGTCGATGACGGTGTACGAGAACCTCGCCTTCCCCTTGCAGTGCCGCCGGTGGGACAAGGCACGCGTCGATGCCAAGGTGCGTCAGGTCGCCGAGGCACTGGACCTGGACGACCGGCTCCACCAGCCCGCCCGGCGGCTCACCGCCGACGACAAGCAGCTCATCTCGCTCGGCCGTGGTCTTGTCCGTGACGACGTGGCCGCCGTGCTGATGGACGAGCCGCTGACGGTCATCGATCCGCAACTGAAGCACTCGCTGCGGCGCAAGATCCGTGAGATCACCGAGCAGTTCGGGCCCACCGTGATCTACGTGACCCACGACCAGTACGAAGCGATGAGCATCGCGCAGGAAGTGCTGGTCATGAAGGACGGCCGAGCCATGCAGCAGGGCACCCCGGAGCAGTTGTTCGAGGCCCCCTCGTCGACGTACGTCGGCTACTTCATCGGATCACCGGCGATGAACTTCCTGACCCTGGACCGGGCGGACGGACACCTCACCCTCGGGGGCCGGCCCCTGACCATGGCGTGGGACATGCCGGGAGGCACCACCGAGTGCCAGGTGGGAATCCGGCCCGAGTACGTCCAGGTCGGCACGGAACCCGGGCCCAACACGTTCCCCGCCAGGCTTCGGGACGTCCGGGACCACGGGCCGCAACGGGTGCTCGTGATGGAGGTGGCCGGCGGGCTCGTCCGGGCGAAGGTGCCGCGGGAGGACGGCGTTCCTGCGAGCGAGGAGTTCCTGGTGCGTCTTCCGCGCGCCAAGGCCCTCCCCTATGCGGACGGTCGCCTCGTACTCCATTCGTAAGCTGCTGTCGGTTCACGGCTCGAGCAGTGGCTGCTCGGTCCAGACGGTCTTTCCCTCGCGCGTGTAGCGGGTGCCCCAGCGCTCGGTCACCTGGGCCACCAGGAACAGGCCGCGCCCGCCCTCGTCGGTGGTGCGTGCCCGGCGCAGGTGGGGGGAAGTGTGGCTGGTGTCGGTGACCTCGCAGATCAGCGACCGTTCGCGGATGAGTCGCAGGGTCACGGGACCGGTGGCGTACCGGTAGGCGTTGGTGACCAGCTCGCTGGCGACGAGTTCGGTGGTGAAGGCCAGGTGCTCCAGGCCCCATTCGGCCAGCTGGGCCGTCGTCAGGCTTCTCGCCTGCGCGGCGGAGCCCGGCTCCGGGGGAAGCCGCCAGGAGGCGACGTTCTGCGGGGGGAGCACGCGGGTACGGGCGATGAGCAGGGCGATGTCGTCGGCCGGGTGAGCGGGCACGAGGGAGTCGATCACCGCCTGACTGGTCTGTTCCAGGGGGTCGGCCGGCCGGGTGAGCGCCGCGCACAGCCGTGCCAGGCCCGTGTCGAGGTCGAGGTGGCGTTCACCGACGAGCCCGTTGGTGTAGAGGGTGAGCAGGCTTCCCTCGGCCAGTTCGACGTCCCGGGTCTCGAACGGCAGGCCGCCCAGGCCGAGGGGTGGGCCGGCGGGCAGCTCGAGCAGGCTCACCCGTCCGTCCGGGGCCGTCACCACCGGCGGCGGGTGTCCGGCACGCGCCACCGAGCACACGCGGGAGACCGGGTCGTAGAGGGCATAGAGACACGTGGCGCCGACGACCTGCTCGCCCACGGGCTGTTCGCCGACGGCTTCCTGTTCCTCCGCCAACAGGCCGACCAGGTCGTCCAGGCGGGACAGGACCTCGTCCGGTTCCAGGTCCAGGCTCGCCAGGGTGTGTACGGCGGTGCGCAGCCGGCCCATGGTGGCCGCGGCGTGGAGCCCGTGGCCGACCACGTCGCCGACGACGAGGGCGACCCGGGCCCCCGACAGCGGGATGACGTCGAACCAGTCGCCGCCCGGCCCCGAGGCCGCCCTGGCGGGGACGTAGCGGGGCGCCACCTCTACGGCGAGCCGGCGCGGGACCGCCCTCGGCAGCAGGCTGCGTTGCAGGGCGAGCGCGGTCTGTTGCTGCTGGGTGTAGCGCCGGGAGTTGTCGACGCAGACGGCGGCACGCGAGGCGAGTTCCTGGGCCAGCGTAACGTCGTCCGCTTCGAACGGGTCGGGGCGGCGTGAGCGCCACAGGCTCATCGCGCCCAGCACCAGGCCCCGTGCGATCAGGGGGACAACGATCAGGGAATGGACAGCCGGGTCGGGAACGAGTTCCCCCTGCCGCGATTCCGCGGCGAACCGGTCGGGCGGAAGAACGGACTCCAGAATCGCCCGCCCCTCGGCCAGACACCTGGCTTGTGGGGTGTCCGGTGCGAAGTCGACGGGTTCCCCTCCACGCTGGGGGAGTTCGGGCCGCAGGGCCAGGACGCTCCGCACCGCCATCCGTACGACGGACTCCGTCGAGCCCCGGGCCGGCTCCTCACCACGCGTCACCGGTTGTGCCAGGTCCACCGACGCGTGGTCGGCCAGCTGGGGGACCATCACATCGGCGAGCTCCCAGGCCGTCTCGGCCACATCGAGCGTGGTTCCGATGCGGGCGCCGGCCTGGGCGAGGAGCGTCAGCCGAAGCCGGGCCCGATGGCGTTCGGTGACGTCCTCGATGGTCTCGGCCACTCCCAGGACCCGCCCGGACGGATCCTCCAGCCGGAAGGCCGATACGGAAGCGGCCCGCTCCCGTGCCGGATTGCGCTCCAGGCGGGTGTACTGCTCGGTGGAGACCAGCGATCTCCCGGTCCGGATCACCCGGCGCACCCGGTCCACGGAATTCCGCGCGTCCTCCGCGACCAGCAACGCACCGGTGGGCATGCCACGGAACGAGGCGGCCGGAACGCCGGTGAACCGTTCGACCGCCCGGTTGACACGGAGAATCGTCATCTCTGGACTGTGGACGACGAGCCCGATCGGACACCGGCGGAACAGCCCGTCGAGAACCGCGCGATCTCTCTGCCACTCGAGGATCTCCGCCGCCGGCGTCCCCACGAGGAACCACTCGCGGACACCGCCGTCGCGCAGGAGCGCACGCACCCTGAAACCCATCTCCACGAGCTGCCCGCTGCGATGACGCACCGCCAGTACGCCGAACCAGCCTCCGGCTCTCCCGCACATCGCCGCGGCCGCCCTGGCGGCCGCCCGGTCGCGGGGATCGATGAGGGCGTCGCGCGCCGGACGGCCGATCATCTCCGCCCCCGGGTGGCCGAGCAGCTCCTCGGCCCGCCGGCTCCATCCGACCACGGTTCCCCGGTCGTCGAGCACCGCGGAGGCCGCAAGGTGCAGGGCGAATGGATCATCCGGGCTCTCGCTGAGCACCGTCATCCGCTGGTCCACGGCTGGACACCACCTCTCTCGGGCCACCCGAGTTCTCCCGCCGCTGCCGGTGCATGCCCGGGACCGGCGTGGCTCAGCCTGGACCGTTCGCCTCGCCGCGGCCCAGGGTCCGAGGCAAAGCACGACAAATGCCATGCGAGCCTATTGAACCCGGTCGGGCCGGGCAGGCTTCCCGGCGTGGTGTCACGGCGTGGCGGGCCCTCACCGGCGGCGTCCTGAGCCGCCGGCGAGCGAGTCCTGACGTGTTGTACGCCGCCGGAGACGACCGCGGTGTCACCCTCGCCGCTGACCGTCGGGCACCGGGACACCCGCTGTGCCCCGCGTGGGACCGTTCGGCGGCGAGGCGCTGACACTGGCGGACGGACCGGCGGACGGACTGGCGGACGGACTCGTGGACGGACTCGTGGACGGACTTGCTGGAGGACTGGCCGGACGGGTCGCCGTGGGGGAGGACGCCGACTGGCCGGGACGGTCGTCGGAAGGACGGGGTGTCGGCCCGGCCTGCGCGGGTGGCGGCGGACCGGTGGCGGCGGGAGCCTGCGGAGCCGGCGATTCCGGGGGAGTGGCCGTCGCGCCGGGACGCCGGGTCCCGGCAGGTCCCCGCGCCCTGTCACCTCCTCCTCGCGCCGGGCGTGTTGCCGGACGGTCCGGTGAAGGTGAGGCCGTCGGTGATCCGGTGACGTCGGCATCGGGCTCGTCGGGAGACGCCTGCTCCGGGTGCGGCAGTGCTCGTTGGGCGTCGGCGGAGTCCTGGGACAGCAGCGATGCCGCGACCAGGCCGCCGAGCATGGCGAAGGTGGCGGCGGCGAGGGTCCGGCCACCGTACTTCCTCAGTCGCGGCGGAAGGCGGTGCCGGGCCGCGGTCGCATCGGACGAGGACGTGGGGGGCCGGGCGACGTCGGGGGACTCGAGTGAGCCCGGCCCCTCGCCGAAGAGGGCGTCCCACACCGGCGGGTCGGCTGCCGGAGCATCGCCGCTCCGATCGCTGGACGGTGCTGTGTCGGAGTCGTACGCCCCGCACTCCGGGCACGTCACGGTGCCGTTGAGGGTGCGTCGACAGGGAAGGCAGTAGTCCATGCGCTCGACCGATCAGTGCGTGTGCCGCTGGAAGGAACCGTGCGCCGCCGGCCGGGCCGGGCAGCAGTCACCGACCGCGGGAAGGCGACGCGCGTCTGTCGAAGGAATCCTTGGCATGTGCGAACCTCACTCACTCACCGGTCTGCAGGTGGGTCACCGGTTACCGAGGAGAACGGGACCGGGTGAGCCGCTGTTCAAGCTTTGACCGAAACGTGGGATACGCAACTCCCTTGAGGTTGTGGCTGGTCACGCCGGCGTCCCGGCCGCCGACCGGCCACGACCCGACTCGGCCCCCGTGTGGCCGGCCGACGCGTGTGGGGGTGCTCGCCTGGCCCGGTCGGCGGCGGAATGCCAGCGGTCGCCGTGGTGGGCACCGTCGCTGCCGTGCGGATGGCGCGCCGAGCGCCGGCTGGGTGGCGCACCGCGCCGCTTCGCGGCGGCGGCCGGCGGGGGACCGGTTCAGCCGACGCCGCGGCGCATGGCCACGCGTGGCCATCGGTCGAGACCGTGTTCCGCTTCCCGTTCGCGGATGGTCCGCAGCTTCGGGCCGAGCGCGGTGTCGTCCAGGGCCCGGAATCCGCAGCGCGTGTAGTACGGGGCGTTCCACGGGACGTCCGTGAAGGTGGTCAGGGTCAGCGCGGGGATGCCCTCGGTCGCGGCCCGGGCCGCGAGGTGGTCCAGCAGGGAGCGGCCGACTCCTCGGCGGGAGGCGTCCGGGTGTACGGACACCTGCTCGACGTGGAGGTTGCCGTCCACGTGGTCGGCGATGAGGTAGGCGACGGGGACATCGGCCCGGTTCACCGCCGCCCAGGCCCTCCCCGCGTGCTGATAGCGGGCGAGCTCCGGGAGCGGCAGAGGCGGGTCGTCGGCGATCTCGGGCATGCCGATGTCGCGGAAGCACTGTCCCGCGGCTCGTTCGATGTCCTGGAGTACGGACAGTTCTCCGGTGCGGACTGCTCGGATGCGCATCGGCCCATTGTTCCCGCGGCCGGCCCCGGCTCCGAACTCATTTGTGCGTCGTCGGCGGCGCGGCGGGGACCGGCCCGGGCGGGCCCCCCCCCCCCGCCGCGGCCCCCCCCCCCGCGGG
>NZ_JBFAQK010000088.1:0-18372 GCF_040677245.1 Streptomyces kurssanovii | reverse complement strand
GGACGGGCGGCAGGGGCCATGATGGAGACATGGCGGGCCTCGAAGGTGTGGGACAACCGCGGCAGCGCGTCGGCGCGACCGCCGCACGGTGGGTAGCTACGCCTGACCGTGCGCCGCCCTCGGCCCGCCCGCGCCGCCGCTCGGCGCACCCGCCGCTACGCCTGGGAGAGCCTTCCGCCGGCCCGTTGCCGTATGCGTGACGCCCCGCGCGCGGCGGCGCGGGCGGCCCGGCGGGCCCGGCGGCGGTCACGGCGCAACTGACGGGCCGTGCTGCTGGGCACCGACACCACACCGTTGCGCTGGTTCCACACCTGGCGGGTCACCCACACGTCGAGCACCGCCCATGTGGCGACCACCGTGCCGGCCACGGTGCTCAGCACCAACGGGAAGGCCAGCCACGCTCCGGAGAGCGTGAAGAGCAAGGCTGTCATCGCCTGAATCATCGTCAGCGACACGATGATCACCGCGCGGACCGCGGCTCTGCGGACAGGCTCGGCCATACGCCTTCTGGTCGCCGGCTCCTCCACCCAGAGCTGCCGCGGCACATACAGGTCGTCCGCCGCCGGCGTCGCCTCACGACGCTCGTCCGTGTCCATGGAACGTGTCACTCCCCACCTCTGTCCGACTTAACGGTGGCTGCCCGGATTCTGCCGCCCTACACCGGTTGGCCGCACAACACAGCTCAACCGCAGCGCAACCACCGCGCGTCGCCGTGCACTTCACGCACGTGGAAGCGGACTCTACGGTCGACAACGGCCGGATCCTTGTGCGTGGCGAGTGCGAACCCCCGGTGCCCCCGCAGGGAATGACGTACGACCAGGCGCGATGATTCCCGCAGAGCGAAGAGATCCAGCCATCTGCCCGGGTCCCGAAAACGACGTACCGACGCCGCCGCCCGGTACTCCCGGTAACGCCATCTCCACGAATACCAGGACATCCCATGATCAGACGGCGTTACGAAGGCCGAAAACCGTCCGGACGTGTCTTCGAGAAGCCTGTGCGGCAGTAGTAGGCTCACGCCGTTTGCTGACGGAACACCACCCGCACCGTGCGGGTCGAGCAGGGGGAGGCCATGCGCTTTCGCGGGAAGTCCATCCGCCGGAAGATCGTGGCGCTGCTGCTCGTCCCGCTGCTGTCGCTGACGGCCCTGTGGAGCTTCGCCACCGTACTGACCGGTCGGGAGGCGAGCCAGCTGCTGGCGGCGAGTTCCGTCGCCGAGCAGGTCGGCAAGCCCGTCGAGGACACCATCGACGTCATCCAGAAGGAACGCCGGCAGACGCTCGTGTACCTCGCGGACCGGCGTGCCTCCGGCGCGCAGCAGACCATGAACACCCGTCGGTCGGCCACCGACAGCGCCGTCGCCGCCGTGCGCCGCAACGCGCAGTCGTCCTCGGTCCGCGACGACCTGACCTCCGACTCGTCGCGCCGGCTGACGTCTCTGATCGACGCGTTCGACGGGCTCGACGCCCTGCGCCGGTCCGTGGACACGAACACCGTGACCCGCGCACAGGCGCTGGAGTTCTACAACGGCCTCATCGACCCCTCGCACGGATTCCTGCTGACGCTGCACGCCCTCGACGACGTCGAACTCGAACGTCAGGGCCGCGCGCTGGTCGGCCTCTCACGGGCCCGCGAGATGCTCGCCCGCGAGGACGCGCTGATCGCCTCCGCGCTGACGACACGGAAGACGACCGCCCGGGAGATCCGCGAACTCACCGACCACGCCGCGCACCGGCAGGTCTACTACGAGACCAACCTCGAGATGCTTCCCGCGCGCGACCGGGGGACGTTCCAGCAGTACTGGCGCAGCCCCGAGACGGCGCCCCTGCGTGACGCGGAGGAACGCATCATCGCCGCCGGGCCCGCCGACGGGCTCCCGCCCTCGGAGGCCGAGCGCTGGCAGCAGGCCGCCACCCCGGTACTCGACAACCTCGACCGCGAGGCCGCCGACGCCCGCGACCGCTACCAGGACCGGGTCGAACCCGCCGCGTACGGCGTCCTCGTCAAGGCGGGTGTGGCGGGCGTGCTCGGCTTCCTCGCCCTGCTCGTCTCCGTCATCGTGTCCGTCCGCATCGGCCGCGACCTGGTCCGCGACCTGTCCCGGCTGCGCAAGGAGGCCCACGAGGTGTCCGGCGTGCGGCTGCCCAGCGTCATGCGCCGCCTCGCCGCCGGAGAGCACGTCGACGTCGAGACGGAGGCCCCGCGGCTCGAGTACGAGAAGGACGAGATCGGCCAGGCCGGACAGGCCCTCAACACCCTCCAGCGGGCCGCCGTCGAGGCCGCGGTGCGCCAGGCGGACATGCGGCGCGGCGTCTCCGAGGTCTTCGTCAACCTCGCCCGCCGCAACCAGGTCCTGCTCCACCGTCAGCTGTCGCTCCTCGACACCATGGAGCGACGCACGGAGGACACCGAGGAACTGGCCGACCTCTTCCGTCTCGACCACCTGACCACCCGCATGCGGCGTCACGCGGAGGGCCTGGTGATCCTCTCGGGTGCGGCGCCCTCACGGCAGTGGCGCAAGCCCATCCAGCTGATGGACGTGGTGCGTGCCGCGGTCGCCGAGGTCGAGGACTACGAGCGCATCGAGGTACGCAGGCTGCCGCGCATCGGCGTCGGCGGTCCCGCCGTCGCCGACCTCACCCACCTCATAGCCGAACTCCTCGAGAACGCCACGGTGTTCTCGCCGCCGCACACCGGCGTCCAGGTCCTCGGCGAGCGGGTCGCCAACGGCTTCACCCTCGAGATCCACGACCGCGGTCTCGGCATGGCGGCCGACGCCCTCCTCGAAGCCAATCTGCGGCTCGCGGAGACACCCGAGTTCGAGCTCTCCGACACCGACCGGCTCGGCCTGTTCGTCGTCAGCCGCCTCGCCCAGCGCCAGAACGTCCGCGTCTCGCTCCAGCAGTCCCCGTACGGCGGTACGACCGCCGTGGTCTTCATACCGGCGGCCCTGCTCACGGAGGCGCCGGAGACCCAGGGCACCGGATTCCGGCTCGACCGCAAGAGCGAGAGCGCCGCCGGCAGGCGCGGTGACGGCAGGCAGCCGGCCCTGTCGAAGCTGCCCAGCGGTCTCGGGGCCGCCGCCGTCCTGGACGGCCCCGTCGAACTGGAGGCCCCGATCGGCGCGCTGGGCCTCGACGAGCGCGACCGTTCGCTCCTCGGCGACGACCGGCCCATGCCGGTGGACCCCGGCCGCCTCGCCGACATCGAGGACAGCGAGAGCGAACGGGGCGGCATCTTCCGTCCGCGCCGCCGCGGCGACGCGACGGGCGAGCAGCACCAGCAGGCTCCGGAACAGTCCGAGGAGCACCGCGCAGGCCCGGTGCCCCTGCCGAGGCGCAGGCCCCCGACGCTCGTCGCCGATCACGGCCGCAGGGTGGACGAGCGAGGCGCTGACGGTCGCGGCCATCCGGCCCCGGAGTCCGGGCGGGCCGTGGAGCCGACGCCGTTCGCGCGGCCGCCGCTCTCGGCGGCCCCCACACCGCTCACGTCCGACCGACGGGACCGCGGCAGGTCCGGGCCGGCGCCCGTGCCGCCGTCCGGCGACACGGCACGACCGTGGCCGGCGCGGCAGTCCGACGAAGGCCCCGCTCCCGCCGCTCCGCTGCTGGACGGTCTGCCCCGCCGCGTACGGCAGGCCAGCCTCGCACCCCAGCTCCGTGCCTCGGCCGCCGCTTCCGCGGAGCAGGGCGCCGCCTCCCCGGCGGCGGGCGAGCCGGAGCGCGACGCGGACGAGGTCCGCAGCCGCATGGCCTCCATGCAGCGCGGCTGGCAGCGCGGCCGCCGCCGCAACGCCGAGGAAGCCGCGGCAGAACAAGGCACCGACCCGGCCGTCGGCGACGGCCGGACCGCACCAGGATCGACATCGGAGGGGGACGGTCGATGACCGCACCGCACGCCGCAGCAACCGACGCCACAGGGGACCGGTTCGGAGCCCAGCGCCCGGGTGGTCTCAACTGGCTCCTCGACGAGCTGGTGGACCGCGTCGCCAGTATCCGCAAGGCCCTGGTGCTCTCCAGCGACGGCCTTGCCACCGGTACCTCCCGGGAACTCACCCGTGAGGACAGCGAGCATCTCGCCGCCGTCGCGTCCGGCTTCCACAGCCTGGCCAAGGGAGTCGGACGCCACTTCGACGCGGGTCAGGTCCGCCAGACCGTCGTCGAGCTCGACGAGGCGTTCCTCTTCGTCACCGCCGCGGGGGACGGCAGTTGCCTGGCCGTCCTCGCGGACGCCGACTCCGACGTGGGGCAGGTGGCGTACGAGATGACGCTGATGGTCAAGCGCGTCGGAGCGCACCTCGTCACCGCGCCACGGACCGGTCAGGCCGCCGGAGGGTGAGGCCATGAGTGAATCGCTGCGGCACGGCCGCAGGTCGCACCACTGGATCGACGCCGACGCCGGCCCGGTGGTGCGCCCGTACGCGATGACCCGAGGCCGCACCAGCCACGCCGGCCGCCACCGGCTCGACCTGATCGCCCTGGTCGTGCCGGAGGCCGCGGCCGACGATCCGGGCCGTGACCAGACGCTCTCGCCGGAACACGTCGAGATCGTCGAACGCTGTGGCAGCACCCCCCAGTCCATCGCCGAACTGGCCGCCGGTCTCGACCTGCCCGTCGGTGTGGTCCGTGTCCTCGTCGGCGACCTCGTCGACGACGCACTCGTACACGTAACCCGTCCCGTTCCGCCGGCCGAACTGCCGGACGTGAGCATTCTCCGCGAGGTGATCAATGGTCTTCGGGCGCTCTAGCCGCCGCAAGGCGCCGATCGAGCCGGTGACGCTGAAGATCCTGGTGGCAGGCGGCTTCGGCGTCGGCAAGACCACCCTGGTGGGCGCGGTCAGCGAGATCAAACCGCTGCGCACGGAGGAGACGCTCACCGAGGCCGGGCGGCCGGTGGACGACATCGCCGGCGTCGAGGGCAAGACGACCACCACGGTCGCCATGGACTTCGGGCGCATCACGCTCCGCGAGGACCTGGTCCTCTATCTGTTCGGCACCCCCGGACAGGACCGGTTCTGGTTCCTGTGGGACGAGTTGGCGCAGGGCGCGCTCGGGGCGGTCGTCCTCGCGGACACCCGCCGCCTGGAGGACTGCTTCGCGGGCGTCGACTACTTCGAACGCAGAGGCATCCCGTTCGCGGTCGCCGTCAACTGCTTCGAGGGGGCGAACCGTTTCCCGGAGGAGTCCGTACGGGCGGCCCTCGACCTCGACCCCGAGGTGCCGCTGCTGATGGGCGACGCGCGCTCCCGCGAATCGGTCAAGGACATCCTCGTCGCCGTCGTCGAGCACGCGCTGACGCGCGCCGACCAGGTCCGCGAACACGCCGCGACCGCCGGCACCTGAGGCCGGCCGGTACCTTCACAGGCACCTGGGCAGGTACCTTCGCCGGTACCTGGGCCCGTACCTTTGCAAGGCACCTGGGCCCGTCCCTTGGCAGGCACCAGAGACGGACACGGCCCGTACCCCCACCGACCGGGGTACGGGCCGTGAGCTCTTCGCCGCCGGGGTCCTGACGGCCGAGGGGCGTCGGGACCCCGGCCGCTCCGGGGCTCACCCGGGCGGAAGCCACCTAACTCCCGCCGGCGTCCTCCTCCCAGCCGAAGCTCTTCTCCACCGCCTTGCGCCAGTTGTGGTACTCGCGCTCGCGGACCTCGGCCTCCATCCGCGGCGACCACTCGACGTCCCGCTGCCAGTGGGTCTTGAGTTCGTCCAGGTCCGCCCAGACACCGGTCGCGAGTCCGGCCGCGTAGGCCGCGCCCAGGCAGGTCGTCTCCGACACCCTGGGCCGGATCACCGGCACGCCCAGCACGTCCGCCTGATGCTGCATCAGCAGATTGTTGGCGGTCATGCCCCCGTCGACCTTGAGCGTGGTGATCTGCACGCCGGAGTCCTGGTACATCGCGTCGACCACCTCGCGCGTCTGCCAGCTGGTCGCCTCCAGTACCGCCCGGGCCAGGTGGGCCTTCGTCACGTACCTGGTCAGGCCGGTGACGACGCCGCGCGCGTCGGAACGCCAGTAGGGCGCGTAGAGGCCGGAGAAGGCCGGCACGATGTACGCACCGCCGTTGTCCTCCACGCTCGCGGCGAGTGTCTCGATCTCGCCCGCCGAGCGGATGATGCCGAGCTGGTCGCGGAACCACTGCACGAGGGCGCCGGTGATGGCGATGGAGCCCTCCAGGCAGTAGACGGGTGACTCGTCGCCGATCTTGTAGCCGAGCGTGGTGATCAGCCCACTCTTCGACGGGACGGGCCGGTTGCCGGTGTTGAGGAGCAGGAAACTGCCCGTGCCGTAGGTGTTCTTGGCCGTTCCGGTGTCGTAGCAGGCCTGACCGAAGATCGCGGCCTGCTGGTCGCCGAGGGCGGAGGCCACCGGCACGCCCGCGAGCTGCCCGACGGCCGTCCCGTACACCTCGGAGGAGGACCGGATCTCGGGCAGCACCGCCCTGGGCACGTTCATGGCGGCGAGGTTCTCCTCGTCCCACTGGAGTGTCCGCAGGTCCATCAGCATCGTCCGGGACGCGTTGGTGACGTCGGTGACGTGCACACCGCCGTCCGTGCCGCCGGTGAGGTTCCAGATCAGCCACGAGTCGATGGTGCCGAAGGCGATCTCGCCCCGCTCGGCCCGCGCCCGCAGCCCCGGCACGTTGTCCAGCAGCCACGCGGCCTTGGGGCCGGAGAAGTAGCTGGCGAGCGGCAGGCCGGTGGTGTCGCGGAAGCGGTCCTGCCCGTCGGCGCCGCCCAGTTCGTGACAGAGCGCGGCGGTACGGGTGTCCTGCCAGACGATGGCGTTGTGCACCGGCTTTCCGGTGGCCCGCTCCCACATGAGGGTCGTCTCGCGCTGGTTGGTGATGCCCAGGGCGCTGAGCTGGTCGGCCCGCAGGCCGGCCTTGGCGACCGCCCCGGCGACGACGGCCTGCACCTTCGACCAGATCTCGGTGGCGTCGTGCTCCACCCAGCCCGGCTTGGGGAAGATCTGGCGGTGTTCACGCTGGTCGACGGCGACGATGGCGCCGTCCTGGTTGAAGATGATGCAGCGGCTTGACGTGGTGCCCTGATCGATGGCGGCGACGAACCTGTCCGTCATGGCGTCCCCTTGTCGGATCGGCTTCGGGATCGGCCCAGGCCGCCGGCGGCAGCCGGAGGCGCGGGGCCCGGAGGCCTAGAAGGCTGCGTTGAAGATGATTCCGGCCAGTAGCCCGCCGATGATCGGTCCGGCCACCGGCACCCAGGCGTAACCCCAGTCGGAGGTCCCCTTGTTGGGGATCGGCAGCACGGCGTGCACGATGCGCGGACCCAGGTCGCGGGCCGGGTTGATGGCGTAGCCGGTCGGCCCGCCGAGCGAGAGGCCGATGCCGACGACCAGCAGCGACACCAGCAGGATGGAGATGCCCGAGCCGTAGATCCCTGCGTCCTCCCCGGGGATCTGCCCGATGCCGATGCCGTCGTTCCTCCCGAACGCGAGGAGCGGGAGCACGAGTCCGATCGTGGCGATGACCTCGGTGAGGACGTTCGCCCACGGCTTGCGGATCTCCGGACCGGTCGCGAAGATCCCGAGCGTCGGCTGGGCGTCGGCGATGTCCGCGTTCGCCTGGAACTGCGCGAAGTAGACCAGGTAGGCGAGTACGGCGCCGAGGACCGCGCCCACCATCTGCGCCAGGATGTAGAGCGGTACCTTGCCCCATTCCCCGGTGTCGACGGCGAGTCCCACGGTCACGGCCGGGTTGAGGTGGCCGCCCGACAGCGGTGCGGCGGTGTACGCGCCGGCCAGTACGCCGAAACCCCAGCCGAAGGCGATGACGACCCAGCCGGCTGCCCTGGCCTTCGAGTGGTGCAGTGTGACGGCGGCGCAGACGCCCGCGCCGAAGAGGATGAGTATCGCGGTTCCGATGACCTCGCCGAGAAATATGTCCGAGTTGCTCATGGCGGCTCCTTGGCCCTCACCCGGGACACCGGCCCCGGCCCTCCGTGCAGGGTTCGCGCTCCATGTGCGTTCCATGGATTCCATGGCTGCGGAGCCGAGGGCAGGGCGGGTCCCTGCCACGCCCGGCGTCCGTGACGAGCGTGGTGAGCTGCGCGGCGGCCTGCGGGGGCTGCCGACGAACAGGCAGTTTTCACCTGCCGTGATGGGCCGTCAAGGTCGCGGACAGCATGCGCAGTTCACGGCAGGTGCTGGACACCGCCCCCAGGAATGTCACGTTCTCCGGACCGCTCGGCGGACGCCCACGACCGTGGAACCATGACCGGACAGCGGCCCGTCAGCGGTTCTCCGCCAGCCACTTGGCCGCGATCTCGGCCAGTTCCCCGTCCCTGCCCGACAGCATCATCCGGATCATCTGCACGTCGCCGCGGAGCGACCACGCGGGATGCCCGAACGTCGCCGGGTTGTTCTTCTCGATGAGGAAGTGGGCCGGCCACGCCGTCCCGTAACCGATGAGCGGCAGGGCGGCCAGATACCGCTTCCGCCCCCGCGCCAGCCCGTACACGCTGACCGCGAGCCCGGTCAGCGTGCCCGTCAGATGCACCCAGCGGGTCGCCGCCCGTGAGTGCATCGCGACGTAGTAGGGCCAGAACTCCTCGTACGACTCGAACGTCTGCTGCTGCGCCATTCCCGCACCGTAGCCGCCTCGGCGCGCGGCGTCAGCCCACCCGGTGCCCTGCCACCGAACGAACGGCGACGGGGAAGTCGAAGTACGTGCCGGGGAACGGCTCCGGCTTGTACGTGAAGTGCCACCACTCCTCCGGCAGGTTGACGAAACCGACCGCCGCCAGCGTGCCCCGCAGCAGGTCGCGGTTGGCGCGCTGTTCTGCGGTGATCCGCGGGTCGTCGGTGTGCGACAGCGTGTCGAAGCAGTCGTAGCCGGTCCCCATGTCGACGGAGTTGTCCGGGAAGCGGTCCTCCTTCGGCGCGTAGCACGGCACGAGCGCCTCACCCGGGACGTACGGGCGGGTGGGCGCCGCCGGCAGCCTCACGATCGTCAGGTCCACCGTGCTGCCCCGGCTGTGGCCGGACTTCTCCGCGATGTAACCGTCCGCGAACAGACGCGACTTGTCGACATGCGGATAGAACTCCTCCTTCATCGCCTCGTCCTCGAGATCCTTGGCCCACCGCACGAAGTGGTCGACGGCACGTTGCGGGCGGTAACAGTCGTACACCTTCAACGAGTAGCCCTGCCGAAGCAGCTGTGACTGCGCCCTGCGCAGGGCCTCGGCCGCCGGGCGCGTGAGGATGCACACCGGCTGCCGGTAACCGTCCACCGGCACGCCCACGAAGTTGTGCTCCGTCGTGTAACGCATCTCCTGGATGATCGTCGGCGCCACGGTGCGCAACGCCACGAACTCCCGTGGCGCCTTGGGCTCCGGAGCGGCCTGCGCGGCGGGCGCCACCGAGGTGACGCAGAGCAGAGCCGCGGCCGCGGCGGTCAGAATACGGACGGCTGAACCAAGTCGAGTCATGCCCACCGTTTATCAGTAACCGCTCCTCCCGGAAAGGGTGATCGGATACAGTCCGCGCGTGTCCAAGGACTCCCACTGCGGCCATTGCGGAGCGACGTACGGCGCCGACGCGGGCTGGCCGCGCACCTGCCCGGCCTGCGGCGCGACCGCCTACCGCAATCCGCTGCCGGTCGCCGTCGCCCTTCAGCCCGTACACGACCCCGCCCACGGCACCGGCCTCGTCGTCATCACGCGCACCATCGAACCCGCCCGCGGCGGCACCGCCCTGCCCGGGGGTTTCATCGATCACGGCGAGGACTGGCGGCACGCGGTGGTCCGCGAACTGTGGGAGGAGACCGGTATCAAGGCCCGTGAGCACGAGGTGCGGCTCGCCGACGTCCTCAGCTCCCCGGCCGGCCACCTGCTCGTGTTCGGGCTGCTGCCGACACTTCCGGCGGCCGCTCTGCCGACGTTCGTCCCCACCGAGGAGACCGGCGAGCGGCGGCTCCTGAACGCCCCGGAGCCCTTGGCGTTCCCCCTGCACACCATCGCGGCCCGCAATTGGTTCGCCGGCTCCTACGACCGCTGAGGCCGCGCACCTCTCACTCGAGCCCCCGTACCCGGACCGGCCCCTCCACCACCGACTGCCCGTCGTCGGTGGCCCGTTCCACCACCACACGCCCGCCCGACAGCCGTGACGTGTACCGCTCGATCTCCGGCTCCGCCCACCCGTCGCCGGCGTCCCGCACCACCAGCCCGCCACCCCTGCGGCCCGCTGCCGGCGCCCACACCTCCAGCCCGACCCGGTCCGCCCGCGTACCGCCGTCCCGCGCGCCACCGCCCCGGGCACCGCCGTCGTCGTCGAGCACCGGAAGCACCGCCCCCGCCCGCGCGAGCACCGGGATCCGCGACACCGGCGCGTCCACCAGCACCTGCCCCGGCCCCTCGTACGGCCGGCCCGAAGCCGTGTCGTACCACCGTCCGCGCGGCAGCCGCACGGCCCGCCGGTCGGCCCCGGGCTCCAGGACCGGCGCCACCAGCAGCGAATCGCCCAGCAGGAACGCGTCCTCGCAGTCCCGCAGCGCCCGGTCCCCGGCAGAACGCCACCACAGGGGACGCACATACGGCGCCCCCGTCAGCCGCGCGAGGTGCGCCAGTGTCATGAAGTACGGCCCCAGCCGCTCCCGCTCCACGAGTACGGCCCTGGCCTGCGCCGTCACCTCCGGCCCGTACACCCAGGGCGCCGCGGAATCCCGCATCCGCAACAGCGGCAGATATGCCGCCAGTTGCAGCCGGCGCAGATACAGCTCGGCGGACAGCCCGTCACCGCCCTCCACGTCCGGGCCCGAGTACGGGACGCCGCAGAGCCCGAGGCCCAGCACCAGGGACAGCGCGGCACGCAGCCCCGGCCAGCCCGTCGTCAGGTCTCCCACCCAGGCACCCCCGTACCTCTGCATGCCCGCCCAGCCGGAACGGGAGAGGAGAAACGGCCGCTCCTCGGGAAGCGTCCCGCGCATCCCCTCGTACGCGGCCCGCGCCATGGCCGACCCGTAGACGTTGTGGGCCTCCCGGTGGTCGCCGCCGCGGCCCTCCAGCACGTGCCGTGACGAACGGGGCAGGGTCGCACCGGGGAACGCCGTACAGGACACCGGCTCGTTCCCGTCCAGCCACATACCGGCGAAGCCCTCCGCGGACACCTGCCCGGACAGCTCTCCCCACCACTCACGCACCCGCGGATCCGTGAAGTCCGGGAAGACGCAGTCGCCCCGGCCGGCCGTTCCCCGCACCTCGGAACCTCCCGTGTCCCGGACGAACAAACCCCCGGCCGAACCCTGCCCGTACAGCACGTCCTCGGGCCCGGCGCTCACCGCCGGACACACCGCACGCACCAACCGCACCCCGTCCTCCCGGAGGTCCTTCGCCAGGACGGACAACCGGGGAAACCCGTCGAGGTCCGCCGCGGGCCCGGCCGTCGCACCGTGGAGACCGCCGCCGACATGGACCGCCGACAGCGGCAGCCCGCGCTCCCGATGGGCCTCGACCGTGCGGCGCACGTCCTCCTCGCCCCCGGCCGGCCGGACATGCTGCGGGCCCAGCGCCCAGGACGGGGGCAGCGCCGGCGCGCCGGTCAGCTGCGCCCAGCCGCCGAGGACGCGCGCCGGGGTGCCCACCAGCACCCAGCTGCGCAGCGGCCCGCCCTCCATGCGCAGCTCGACCGTGCCCGGCCTGTCGTGGCCGGAACCGGCACCCTCCTGGCCCTCGCGCACGATGACGCGCCCGTCCCACGTGTTGTCGTGGAACGCCAGGTGGCAGCCGGCGTCCGCCACCACGGTCTGCACCGGCATCGTGATGTGCAGCGGATCGTCGCCGGGGCCGAACCCGGGCCGCGGCGCCGTGTTCCACAGCCGGTACGACCCGTCACGCAACCGGGGGCCCGACGCCCTGCCGCCGAGGCCGAACAGCCGGGCGTCGGCCGCGATCTCACTGCGCTGCACCCAGCGGGCCGGACCCCCTTCCACCGGCTCCCACCAGCGCGGCGGCAGGTCGCGGCGCAGCACCACACCGCCGGGTGTACGGATCTCCACCGCGCCGTGCCGTGAGACGGCGACGGTCAGACGCTCGGACACCACCTGCCAGCCGCCGTCCTTGTCCGGCTCCAGCCCGGCGCGCGGATCCGGCTCCGGGAGAGCACCGCCCAGCGCGTACGACGGCTCCGGCCGCGCACCGTCCCAGCCACGGAACACCGCGCCGCCCACCGTCACCATGATGTGCAGCTCGGAACGGGCGAACCGGACGGTCCCGCCGCCCGGCAACGGCTCCGCCCCCTCCGCGGGCCCCGGCACTCTGGCCCGCTCGGCACCCCGGGGCGCCAGCCCCACGGCATCGGCCCGGTGCCGGCGCCACGCCGAGCGCAGCGCCCGCAGCCCCTGTGCCGTACCGAGAGTTGTCACCGCGCGCACCAGATCACGACCGTCCATGCCGTTCACCCTGCCACCGGGAACGGGGCTCCGATGCGCTGTTCAACTGCCGTTCACCCATGGTGGGAGCACATATTCGCCACGCCGACCATGGGGGATCCGCCCTGGTGCGAATGACGATCACATGGCATCGTCCTGTCAGCCGCGTCCGCGCCACCCCGCCCGTGCGCGGCGCACGCATACACCGCGTAGAGCCAGCCCGGGAGCCGCCCCATGACCTCAGCAGCGAACCATGCCCCTCTCTGGCAGCCCGACCCCGACCGCATCGCCGCCGCCCGGATCACCCGCTTCCAGGCCTGGGCGGCCGAGCACCACGGGGCTCCCGCCGAGGGGGGATACCAGGCGCTGCACCGCTGGTCCGTCGACGAGCTGGAGACGTTCTGGCAGGCGGTCGCCGAGTGGTTCGAGATCCGCTTCGCCACCCCCTACGCACGCGTACTCGCCGACCGCTCGATGCCCGGCGCCCAGTGGTTCCCCGGCGCCACCCTCAATTACGCGGAGCACGCCCTGCGCACCGCCGAGGACCCGGCACGTGCACATGACCCCGCTCTGCTTCATGTGGACGAGACACATGAGCCGACGCCCATCAGCTGGTCCGAGCTCCGCCGCCAGGTCGGAGCGCTCGCCGCGGAACTGCGCGCCCTCGGCGTCCGCCCCGGCGACCGCGTCAGCGGCTACCTCCCCAACATCCCGCAGGCCGTCACCGCCTTCCTCGCCACCGCCGCCGTCGGTGCCGTGTGGACCTCCTGCGCCCCCGACTTCGGGGCCCGCAGCGTCCTCGACCGCTTCCAGCAGGTCGAACCAGTCGTCCTGTTCACCGTCGACGGCTACCGCTACGGCGGCAAGGAGCACGACCGCACAGAGACCGTCGCCGAACTCCGCCGCGAACTGCCCACGCTGCGCGCCGTCGTCCACATCCCGCTGCTCGGCACCGACGCCCCCGTAGGCGCCCTCGACTGGTCCGCGGTGACCTCGGGCGACGCCGAGCCGGTGTTCGAGCAGGTCCCCTTCGACCACCCTCTGTGGGTGCTCTACTCCTCCGGCACCACCGGCCTCCCGAAGGCCATCGTCCAGTCGCAGGGCGGGATCCTGCTCGAGCACTTCAAGCAGATCGGCCTGCACTGCGACCTCGGCCCCGGCGACCGGTTCTTCTGGTACACCTCCACCGGCTGGATGATGTGGAACTTCCTCGTCTCCGGCCTGCTCACCGGCACCACCGTGGTCCTGTACGACGGCAGCCCCGGCTACCCCGACACCGGCGCGCAGTGGCGCATCGCCGAACGCACCGGTGCCACCCTGTTCGGTACCTCCGCCGCCTACGTCATGGCCTGCGCCAAGGCCGACGTCCACCCCGGACGGGACTTCGACCTCTCCCGCGTCAAGTGCGTCGCCACCACCGGCTCCCCACTGCCGCCCGACGGCTTCCGCTGGCTCCACGACGAGGTGGCGGACGACCTGTGGATCGCCTCCGTCAGCGGCGGAACGGACGTGTGCAGCTGCTTCGCCGGCGCCGTCCCCACGCTCCCGGTCGAGATCGGCGAACTCCAGGCCGCCTGCCTCGGCACCGACCTCCGGTCCTGGGACCCGCAGGGCAAGCCGGTCATCGGCGAGGTCGGCGAACTGGTGGTCACCAACCCCATGCCGTCCATGCCCATCCGCTTCTGGAACGACCCCGACGGCAGCCGCTACCGCGACAGCTACTTCGAGATGTACCCGGGCGTATGGCGGCACGGCGACTGGATCACCATCACCGACCGCGGCTCGGTGATCATCCACGGCCGCTCCGACTCCACACTCAACCGCCAGGGCGTCCGCATGGGCTCCGCCGACATCTACGAGGTCGTCGAACGCCTCCCGGAGATCCGCGAGTCCCTGGTCATCGGCCTCGAGGAACCGGACGGCGGCTATTGGATGCCGCTCTTCGTCCACCTCGCGGAAGGGGCCGTCCTCGACGACGCCCTCCGCACCCGGATCAAGCAGTCCATCCGCGAGAACCTCTCCCCGCGCCACGTACCGGACGACATCATCGAGGTCCCCGGCGTCCCCCACACCCTCACCGGCAAGCGCATCGAGGTCCCGGTCAAGCGGCTCCTCCAGGGCACCCCGCTCGACAAGGCGGTCAACCCGGGCTCCGTCGACAACCTCGCGCTCCTCGCCTTCTACGAGGACGTCGCCCGCAACCGCACGTAAGCCAGAACCGCACCCCGGACCCGGCCCCGCTCGCACAACGGGTCCGGGCCCCGTGGGCGACTGCCGGAGCCGATTGTCAGTGCCTCCCACTACCGTGAGTCACGAATGATCGACAGCGCACTGGGGGAATCGGCATGGCGCACACCAAGCAGTCCAAGCGGACCGGCACCAACGCATCGCTGCGGCGCGCACTGCGCCGGGAAGTCCCGAGCACGGTCGGCATCCTCGCCGACGAACAGGACTTCACACGGATGCGCCGCTACCGCACCTTCGCCTTCGACGACTACACGGCCTACCTCAGGCAGGCCGAGCAACTGCTGAAAACCTTGTCCGCGCAGCAACTGCACACGTCCGTCGCCCTCTTCGACCCCGAAGAGTTCGCCGAGTACTGCGCGGAGGCCGGCATCGACGCCGACGCCCCCGCCGGCCGCAGCCGATTCACCGCGGAGCTCGCAGGCCGCGGCGCGAACGTCCCCTACACCGGCCAGCCGCTCGGGAACCTGCTGCCCCAGCTGATCGACAAGACCGTCCGCCAGGCCACCTGGGAGTACGCCACCCTGCTCCTCGCCGACCTCGGCATGTGCGCCGACTGCGGCCAGGACATCGGCAGGTCCGCCTTCGACCGGGCGTCGAGCACCCTGATGCGCCTCCTCGAAGCGGCCGGGCCGGGGGAGCACCACCTCGTCTGCAGCGTCCCCGGCCCCGACGAGCAGCTCCTCGCCGTGCTCCACGCCCAGGGCGGCACATCGTCCTCCGCCCGGATCGACGCGGGGGAAGGAGCCGAATTCGTCACCGTCCTCGCAGCCGGCATCGCGCTGGAGAGCACCGGCGGACTGGTCCTGCGCACCAGCGCACCGGACACCGCCGACCGCGTCCACGGCTGGCGCCTCCACCAGGGGCGCCTGGAGCCGCTCACCGCCGGAGAGGTGTTCAGCGCCTACTGCACCGACGCGACCACCGGCGACCCGCTGTCACCGGAACCGGGCGTCGAATACTGCGCGGGTTTCCCCGTCGCCACGGACGACCCGGACAGCCACCACTGACGGCCACCACTGACGGAAGGAGGGGCTTCCCACCGTCGGCGGGAAGCCCCTCCATACCGTCCTCCGAAAGCGCCTACTCCCCGGAAAGAACCGCCTGGGCGGCCGTCCGGGCCTCCTCGGCGGTGTCCGACGCACGCGCCGCGGCGGCCGCACGCTCGCACTGCGCCAGCGTGTACTTCGCCAGCGTCGCCCGCACATACGGGATCGACGCGGCGCCCATCGACAGCGACGTCACACCGAGACCCGTGAGCACACAGGCCAGCAGCGGATCCGAGGCCGCCTCACCGCACACACCACAGCTCTTGCCCTCGGCCTTGGCGGCCTCCGCGGACAGCGCCACCAGGTCGAGCAGCGCCGGCTGCCACGGGTCCTGCAGCCGGGACACCGCACCCACCTGCCGGTCGGCGGCGAAGGTGTACTGCGCGAGGTCGTTCGTGCCCAGAGACAGGAACTCGACCTCCTGAAGGATCGACCGTGCCCGCAAGGCTGCGGACGGGATCTCCACCATCGCCCCGAACTTCGCCTGAAGCCCCGCCTGCCGGCACGCGTCCGCGAACGCCTTGGCATCGATACGGTCCGCCACCATCGGCGCCATGACCTCGAGGTAGACGGGCAGCCCCTGCGCCGCCTTCGACAGCGCCGACAGCTGCGTCCGCAGCACCTCCGGGTGGTCCAGCAGCGAACGCAGCCCGCGCACACCCAGCGCGGGGTTGGGCTCGTCGGCCGGCGTCAGGAAGTCGAGCGGCTTGTCCGCGCCGGCGTCCAGCACCCGTACGACCACGCGCCCCTCGGGGAACGCCTCGAGCACCTTGCGGTACGCCTCGACCTGCTTCTCCTCCGACGGCGCCTGCTTGCTGTCGTCGAGGAACAGGAACTCGGTACGGAACAGACCCACACCCTCGGCCCCGGCGTCCACGGCCGCCGGAACATCCGCGGGCCCTCCGACATTGGCCAGCAGCGGCACCTTGTGCCCGTCCGAGGTCGCCCCCGGCCCGCTGGACGCCGACAGTGCCGCCTTCCGCTCCGCGGCAGCACGCTCCATCTGCGCCCGCTTCTCGTCGCTCGGCTCCACGAAGATCTCGCCGGTGCTGCCGTCGACGGCGATCATCGTGCCCTCGGCGAGCTCACCCGCTCCCGGCAACGCGACCACGGCAGGCACCCCGAGCGCCCGCGCCAGGATGGCGCTGTGACTCGTGGGCCCGCCCTCCTCCGTGACGAACCCGAGCACCAGGGCGGGGTCCAGCAGCGCGGTGTCCGCCGGCGCCAGATCGCGCGCGATCAGTACATACGGCTCGTCGCTGTCCGGCACACCCGGCATCGGCACACCCAGCAGCCGCGCCACGATCCGGTTCCGCACGTCGTCAAGATCCGCGACCCGGCCGGCCAGGTACTCGCCGGCACCCGCCAGCAGAGCCCGGTAGGCCGCGAACGCGTCGTACACCGCACGCTCGGCGGTGCTGCCGACGGCGATACGGCGGTCGACGTCGGACATGAGCTCCGGGTCCTGCGCCATCATGGCCTGCGCCTCGAGCACGGCCTGCGCCTCACCACCGGCCAGGTTGCCCCGCGCGATCAGGTCGGCGGCCACCGCTTCGACGGCCTGGCGGGCGCGCCCCTGCTCGCGCTCCGCGTCCTGCGCGGGGATCTGCTTGGCCGGCGGCTCGAGAACCGCCGTGCCCATGTGCCGCACCTCGCCGATCGCCACACCGTGGCTCACGCCGACGCCTCGCAGCGTTGTCTCCATTTCACCGTCTCCGATTGGGCGGCGGTCCAGCCGCCGCGATGGATGTCCGACTCGCCGTCACCGACGTCGGCGGGTCACTGCCAGCCGAAGAGGCTTTCCCCGGCCTTCACGTCCCCGCTCTCACGGACGTCGGACAGGGAGTCGGGTGTGGCCTCGAGTGCCACGACCGGGCAGATGGCGGACTTCCCCGCGGCCTCCACGGCCGCCGGGTCCCAGCGCACCACGGACTGGCCGCGCCGCACCGTGTCGCCCTTGTTGACGAGGAGCTCGAAGCCCTCGCCGTTGAGCTGCACCGTGTCGATACCGAGGTGCGTCAGCACACCGTGCCCCTCGTCGTCCACGACGACGAAGGCATGCGGGTGGAGGGACACGATGATGCCGTCCACCGGGGAGACCGCCTCAGACGGCTCACGCACGGGGTCGATGGCCGTCCCGGGCCCGACCATCGCACCGGAGAACACCGGGTCGGGCACGGCCGCGAGGCCGATGGCCCGGCCGGCAAGAGGGGACGTCACTGTGGTCATGGAGCCTCCCAGGGGCGGAGATTCGTCAGGCGCCGTCACCGCTGTTTGCCGGACGACGCGCTGCTGTGAAGAGTAGGTCATGAGAAGTCCTAGTTCCGCCCCTGATCTACCAGTTGACGGACCTAGGTGTGCACCGGAAGGGATTTGCGTCATCTGCCGGTGAAGTTGTAGTCTCGTACATCTGCTGGACCCCAACGCGACACTGAGTCGGGGGTTGCCGGCAGCGCCTGTCAGGGCGAGATCCTAACTGGTCTAAACCACTGCACGTCCTCCGGGACGACCGCGGGGTGGTGGTCAGGAGGGCCGGAAAAGCCTGATAGTGTTTGAAACACCGAAGGGAAGCGCCCGGAGGGCCCCGAGAAGGGCCCAAAGGAAGCGTCCGTTCCTTGAGAACTCAACAGTGTGCCAAAAATCAACGCCAGATATGTTGATACCCCGTCCATCTTCGGATGGTCGAGGTTC
>NZ_JBFAQK010000087.1:0-18732 GCF_040677245.1 Streptomyces kurssanovii | reverse complement strand
TTCGCATGCTGCGCCTCGGTCGCCTTCTCACTCGGCCCGCGCAGCGCCTGCTCACGGATCCCGTGCAGCTCGGCCACCCGGCCCCGGGCATCGGTCGGCTCGCTGGTGGTCTCGTCCAAAACGGTCATGCATCGACCCTACGGATCCGAACAAGGAAACCCTGCCGTCGACTCTGTACAGTCTCGCGCCCGTTCTCCTGTCGGGCTTGAACAGAACCATTCCGCACAGAGCGCCAACCACCAGCTCAGGACGGTGCGGCTTTGTGGAGGTCCGACAAGCATGTGAGCTGAGAGTCGCCTCACAACCAGGACGCGCCGCGTACGCCGCTCGGGTCAATCCGGCGGGCGGCCCAGCGTACCGGGCCGCCCGCCGGAGGGTCCTCAGCTCCCGCAGTGGAAGCGGGCCGCGCCCCAGTCGGCGTGGTCGTTGCCGTTGCCGTCCCCGCCGTCGCCGGCGACCAGCTCGACGTAGTCGGCGCCGGTGACGTCCGCGGTCAGGGACCAGGCCGGGTCGGCGGCCTTCAGCACCGGGGAGGCGCTCTTCTCCGTGCCGTCCGCGACCACGCTGAACCGTACGGTGCCCCGTGAGGTCTGGACGTCGTCCACGCCCACCTGGGCGGTGAAGGACGTGCACTTCCCTCCGAGGTAGTAGCGGATCTTCGCGGGTGCGTGGCTGCCGAGCCCCTTCTCGTACACCACTCCCCCGATCCGCAGCGGGCCGCCGTCACCGGTACCGGTCTCGCCGTTGGACAGGTCCCTCTCGACCGGGCCCCAGCCGTTGGCGGCGGCCGTCCAGTCCAGGTCGCTCGCCCACGCGTCGGCGGTGGGCGGCGGCGGAAGGGTCCGCACGGAGGTGGCCGCGGTGAGCTCGCGGGCCGAGCCGCCCACGGTGTACGTCGCCGTCGAGCCGAGGGAGTACGCGCGGTACTCGGCATCGGCGGGCGGCGTCACCTGCCAGCTGCCGGTGACCTTCGCGCCGGGCGCCACCGTCTCGAACGACACCGGTCCCGCGGGATCCGCCGTCCAGCCCTCGGGCAGCTGGAGCGTCAGCCGCACATCCGCGGCCGCGGTCCGCTCGTCGTTGGTGAAGACGGCCTTGACCTCGTTCTTGTCGCCCGGTTCGAGGGCCTCCCCCGCGGTCACGCCGAGGGTGCCGCACGCCGTCGGCCGCGTGGCCGGGCCGAGCTCGGTGACCGTGAAGCCGTCCATGACGAAGTCGGCGCCCTCCGGCGCGTCCCCGCGCTTCCGCAGCCCGGTCCAGGTGTCGCCGCAGCCCGCCGTCACCGTCTCGGAGAAGTGACCGGTGGTCCGCTGCTGCCCGACGGGCGTACGGCGTCGCTCGACGGAGCCGCCGGCGGCCCGGTCGTAGCCGGTCACCCACTCGTAGGCACCGGCGTGACTGGACTGGTAGTCGTACTCGACCCGGTAGCTGTGGCCGTCCTTCATCGGCACGGTCCAGGGCGCGGTGCGGTACACGAGCCCGGTGTTCTCGTCGTGGGCCTTGAGGGACTCCCTGCCGCCGAGCACGTCGTCGATCAGCTTTCCGTTCCAGCCTGCCTGGGTGTACGGGGCGTGCAGCTGACTCACATGGGTGCGCGGGTCGGTCGTGCCGCCGGCGTCGCCCTTGAGGAACGGTCCCCAGCCCTGGTCGACGGCTTCGAAGTCCTCGTACACGAGCGCGCCCTGCTTGGTCGTGGGCGCGTTGGCGACGATCCGTACGTCGTCGGTCCGGACGCGTGCCGCGCTGCCGGCCGCGGCCTCGATCTTCAGGGTCACCGCGTCGTCGGGCGCGGTGAAGTTGACCTTGGCGCGCTGGAAGTGGGTGCCGTGCCAGTCGGACGCGGCGACCTGGTTCTTGGCCGTGGAGCGTTCGACGGTGACGGAGCTGCCGCCGATGGACAGCGTCGTACGACGGGAGCTGCCCGGCTCGACCTCGATCCACGCGGACGCGGTGTACCGCTCGCCCGCCTCCAGCCCGGTGATCCGCTGGGACACGGACGCGGCGCCGGGCCCTTCGAGGGCGGCGCTGTTGCGGCCGTGGCCGTCGGTGTCGCGGGTGACGCCGCCTGCTGTGGTCCACGCGTCGAGCGAGGCGTCGTTGAAACCGGGGTCGGCGACCGGGCCGCCCTCGCCCCAGCGGGCGTCGCGCTGTTCGGGGGCACGGTCGGGGTAGAGCACGTACGGCTGTCCCGCGGTGGCGGTGAGGCTGATCCGGCCGCCTTCCGGACGTACGGTGCCCGCCTTCACCCGGCCGTTGTCGGTGAGCTTGTAGACGGTGTAGGGCCCGGTGCCGTCCACGGCCCAACTGCTGGTGCCACCGCTCTTGTTGTAGTGGTACAGCTTCTCGCCGCCGGCCCAGGGGAGCAGATAGCGGTCGCCGTCGAGGACCTTGCGGCCGTCGTCGTAGAACGTGCGGCGGCCGTCCTCCACGGTGCCGCGCAGACCGCCGGTGAAGCGGATGTCGTTGCCGTTCCAGCGGGTGATCCGCTCGTGCTGGAGGTACTTGGCGGGCAGGTCACGCTGCCAGATGTTGTCGTAGAAGGCGTTCCAGTCGGTCTCGCCGGTCCAGCCCTCGAAGTCCTCGAGAGCGGTCTGGCCGAGGACCGGGTGGTTGTTCCACACGTCCTTCTCGCCGTTGCGGATGAAGCGGATGATCTGCGAGTTCAGGCCCTTGTTGGTGGCTCCGCCGTAGTCGAGGTCGTTGGCCCAGTGCGACCAGAGCGAGGCCCGCTCGAACTTGTCCGCCCATTCCGTGCCGACGGTCCAGCCCTGCCGTTGCACGGCCTGGATCGTCTTGTCGGCGATCCAGCCGTGCGTGTAGTAGACGTCGATGTAGAGGAAGTCCAGATTGGGGTGCGTCTCGTCGCGCAGCTGCTGGAAGCGGCGGGCGAGGTCACCGCTGTTGATGTCGCGGCGCTGGTCGATGTAGTAGCTCTGGTTGAGCCAGTTCCAGCCGGGCTTCGTCTTGTCGACGAGCTTCTCGTCGAAGGCGTTCGCCTCCGGGTAGGACTCGGTGGCGTTGACGTGCACGCCGAAGTCCGCACCCCACTTCTCGCCGTCCTCGAGCAGCTTGTTGAGGTCGGCGAGGCCGCCGGCGCGCTTGTTGTAGTTGCCGCCGTAGTCCGGGTGGGCGGAGTCGTGGCCCTCGGAGCCGTATCCCTTGAGCACCGCCAGCTGGCCGAGGCCGTCGGTGGCGAGGGAGACGCGCTTGACGTCGTCGAGGGTGCGCAGGAAGGGGTGAGTGGCCTGGCTGGCGAAGTTGAACGGGATGTGGGTGACGACCCTCTCCGGGGTGGCGTCGCTGCCGGGCGCGGTGATGCCGATGGTGCGGAAGGCCACCGCGCCGTCCTGCCAGTCGACCTTCCGGTCGCCGTTGGCGTCGGGGGTGACGACGACCTTCGCCCAGGGCAGGTCCTCGCCGCTCTCCGGCTGCGGCGCGCCGGCCCCCCGGTACGTCCACTGACCGGACCGGACACCGACGCGCAGGGAACCGTCCGCCGCCCTGCGGGCCTGGTGCCAGAAGCGGGCGTCATCCCCGCCGGTCGGTCCGCTGGGCGTGTCGTAGGAGGAGTTGGACTCGACGGCGGCCGCCAGGGCTCCGGTGTTGACGATCGCGTAGGAGGCGCCGACGGGGGCCGTCTCGGCGGGGGTGGCGGCGGTGACGTCCGCGAAGACGTCGGCGGTCCGGGTCGAGTCGGGGTCGAGGCGGGTGAACGCCGTGGCCGCCCCGGGCTCCGTACTGCCGACGGACACGAGGTCGTGGCCGGGTATGTCGATGGTGCCCACCCGGAAGGCCTCGGTGTCGCGTACGGCGGTGACCCTGAAGGTCACCGCCCGCCCGGAGACCTCCAGGACGGCGTCCATCTCCACGCCGGGCAGCGCGGGGAAGGCGAGCGCATAGCGCGCGGAGGACCGCTCGACGCGGGGTGCGCCGACGGGACGGACCGTGTAGGGCTTGCCGTTGAGGGTGACCTCGGTGACCGGCGCGGTGCTGCCGAGCAGCACGGCGCCGGACGCGCGGTCGGTGTACGACAGGACGCGCGGGAAGTCGTCGGCGACGGTGACCGAGAGCAGGCCGGAGCTGATGACGGGCCCGGCGCCGGAGGCGGTCACGGCGCCGGGCCCGTCCGCCGGTGACGCCGGGAACGCGGGCCCGGCCAGGGCGAACACGGCACAGGAGGCGGCGGCCAGCGCGCCGGCCGCACGGAATCTACGAGGCATGGGGCATGGGTAGTCCCCGGCTCCGCGGGCGTCAACGAAGTCGGTGACCGGGGCGCCCGGCAGTCCAACAACCACCGCTCTTTAGTCCAAGTCGCCTGCGGCGGTGACGACTTGTGAACACGCAGACATTCTGAGAGCGCTCTCAGTCACAACTATTGACGTCTGCCCCACCCGTCGCAAGAGTGGGACTCCCCCCACGACAGCAGGAGTTCATCCCGTGATATCCCGCCGTATGTTCCTGACCGGTGCCGCCGCGACCGCGACCGCACTCACCTACCCCGCCTGGGGAAGCGCTCTCAGCCCCGGCGCGGGAGCCGCACCCGCCACCTGCGAACTGGCCCTGGAGAACAAGTCGCTGCCCGGCACGGTCAACGCCTATGTGACCGGCCACGAGGACGGCTCCGGGGACTGGGTGCTGCTCCGCGCCGACGGCAGCGTCCACAAGCCGGCCGATCCGCCGACGCCGCAGACCCCGCTGCCGGTCGACTGCGCCATCCCCCTCAAGGGAGCGGGCGAGGGACCGGTCGTCCTCACCCTCCCCCGGATGTTCGGCGCGCGCGTCTACTTCGTCCGCGACGACAAGCTGGACTTCTTCGTCAACCCCGGCCCCTCGCTGGTCGAGCCGGCGTTCGCCACCCCCGCCGACCCCAACTACGGGCGCGTCTGGTCCTTCTGCGAGTTCACCTTCAACGCGCAGCAGCTGTTCGCGAACATCAGCTACGTCGACCTGGTCACCGCGCTGCCCATCGGCCTCACCCTGACCGGCGACGCGACCCACGCCGTCGCCCCGCTGCCACAGGGGGCCCTGGAGAAGATCGCGGACGACCTCGCCGCACAGGCCGGCCGCGACGGGCAGCCCTGGGACAAGCTGGTCATCCGCTCGGACGCCGGCACGGTGCTGCGGGTGATCTCACCGCAGACGATCATGGCCCCGTACTTCGACCGTCCGGCGGAGATGCCGTTCCGCGACGTCTTCGACGGATACATCGACAAGGTCTGGGAGAAGTACCGCGCGGAGGATCTGCGGGTGGACCTGCAGGGCGGCCGCGGGGTGCTCGCGGGGCGGGTGAGCGGCGACGTGCTCACCTTCGCGGGTGGCCACACCTTCACCAAGCCGTCGTCGCGGGACGTCTTCACCTGCAACCACGGGCCGTTCGCCAACAACCCCGCCGATCCCGACGACAAGAAGGCGCTGCTGGCGCGGATCTCCGCCGCGTTCAACCGCAGCACCCTGCTGACCCATCCCGACCAGCCGAACGGCGCGACGTCGGCCGACTACTACCGCGACCCCACCACGAACCACTGGTCGCGCATCGTCCACGCCAACTCCCC
The DNA here is from genome assembly GCF_040677245.1 of Streptomyces kurssanovii. Classification (NCBI taxonomy): domain Bacteria; kingdom Bacillati; phylum Actinomycetota; class Actinomycetes; order Kitasatosporales; family Streptomycetaceae; genus Streptomyces; species Streptomyces kurssanovii. The sequence continues at coordinate 13,180 of NZ_JBFAQK010000087.1, read as the reverse complement.
CATCGGCTACGCCTTCCCGTACGACGACGTCCGCCCGGACGGCCAACCGGACGTCTCGGGCGCGGCACACGACGGAAATCCGAAGCGCTTCACGGTGAGCGTCGGGTCCTGATCGCACGTATCACCCGGTAGCACGTGCGGGCGTCCGGTCCGGGGGGCCGGACGCCCGCACGGCTTTTCAGTGCGGTGCGTGTGGTCGGGCGCCGTTCGCGGGGACCGGCCGGATCAGCAGCCGCCGCAGTTGTAGTACGTCACGTCCCAGTGGTTGCCCTCGTCGGCGTAGATGTTTCCGGAGCCGGACCGCCACTGGGGCGCGCCGTCGCCGCGTACGCCGATGTACGTGAAGTTGTTCTTGATGTAGTTACCGACGCACGTGTACTTGGAGTAGTCGAGCTTGTAGCCGTTCCAGTGCGAGTAGGTGCCGCCTGCGTGGCCCGTCTCGGTGCCTCCCGTGATGTTGAGCGCACAGCCGCTGGCGCTCTTGAGCGTCTGGGCGCCCTTCGCGCTGGCGAGGTTGAGCTGCTCGAAGGACGTACAGGTCGGGTTGTTCCGGTCGGAACAGCCGCCGGACGAGGACCAGGTGATCCCGGACGAGCGGAACATCGAGGTCGCCGTGGCATGGCTGATCTTGGTGACGGCGTGCGCGTCGGTCGCCGTGGTGAGCACACCGAAGCCGGGCGCGAAGAGCGCGCCCGTGACGAGCGCGAGTGCGCCGAGGACGGAGCGGATTTTCATGGCGGGGGGATCCCTCCTGCTGATGACCGTGTCTGGACCGTGCTTCCGGTGGGACGGCAGTGCAGGTGGAGCAGGGAGATCGTGCCCGAGTTCTACGCGCGTCCGCCAGAGGGCGGCGGCATCTTCCGGGTGAACCTTCGGACGGATCCCGCGAAACCTTCCCGAGAGATGTTGAAAGTTGTACGGAATAGGTCTACAGTCGAAGTCGTTGAAGCTTAAACAACAGCGCAGGGAGCTCCCCGGCGCCCGTCCCCAAGGAGCAGACATGGGCCTCTTCAACCGCAAGAACAGTGACACCGCCGTCGCCACCGCCCCCGGCGCCCAGGTGGACCCCGCCCTGGCGGCACTGAGCGGTGAGTACACCATCGACCCCGCGCACAGCAGCATCGGCTTCACCGTCCGGCACGCCATGGTCACCAACGTCCGCGGCAGCTTCGGCGAGTACGAGGGCAAGCTGTTCCTCGACGGCACCGAGCCCGCCCGCTCGACCGCCACCATCGACGTGGCCATCGCCTCCATCGACACCGGCATCGCCGACCGCGACGGCCATCTGCGCAGCGGCGACTTCTTCGACGCGGAGAAGTTCCCGAAGATGACGTTCCGTTCGACCGGCGCAGAGCAGCTCGGCGGCGACAAGTACCGGATCAGCGGCGACCTCACCATCAAGGACGTCACGCGCCCCCTCGCCATCGACCTCGAGTTCCAGGGCTCGGCCACCGACGTCTACGGCAACGAGCGGGTCGGCTTCGAGGGCGGCACCGAGATCCTGCGGTCCGACTGGGGCCTGACCTGGAACGCGGCGCTGGAGGCCGGCGGCGTGATGGTCAGCGACAAGGTCAAGCTGACCTTCGACATCTCCGCGATCAAGGCCGCCGCTCCGGCCGCCTGATCACACCGCACGCACCGCCACGGCGGGGCCGGGAACCTTCCCCGGCCCCGCCGGCGCGCGTCCGGAGCCTCTCCGCCGGGGTGATGTCAGAGCCCGCCGGTGTGGAGCAGACGGTTCGGGGAGCCGGGGCTGATCCCGGTGATCAGGTCCTTGCTGGACTTCTCGACGATCCAGGCGGCGACCTCGGCCGCCGTCGCGGTCGGATGCCCCGACTTGTAGAGGGCGGCCACTCCCGCGACGTGCGGGGAGGCCATGGAGGTGCCGTTCATGTCGACACTGCCTCCGCCGAGCTCGGCCGAGACGATCGAGGTGCCGGGGGCGTAGACGGACAGACAGGAACCGAAGTTGGAGAACTCGGCCTCCTGGTCGGAGGCGTTGGTCGCCCCGACCGCCAGCACGCGCTCGGCCGAAGCGGGAGAGACGTTGCAGGCGTTCGTCGCCTCGTTGCCCGCCGCGACGACCGGCAGGACCCCGCCGGCCGCGAGTGCGTCCGCCGCGTCGTTGACCGCCGTGGACCTGCCGCCGCCGAGGGAGGCGTTCAGCACGGCCGGCTGCTCGGCGTTCGCGGCGACCCAGTCCATTCCGGCGATGACGCCCGACAGCGTGCCGCCGCCCTCGCAGTCCAGCACCCGGACGCTCACCAGCGAGGCCTTGCGCGCCACACCGTACGACGATCCGCCGACGGTGCCCGCGACATGCGTGCCGTGGCCCTGGCAGTCCTGCCCGCGCCGCCCGTCGCCGACGGCGTCGTAGCCGAAGACGGCCCGGCCGCCGAACTCGGCGTGCCCGTAGTCGATGCCGGTGTCGAGGATGTACGCGTTGACGCCCTGGCCGCTGCCGGCCGCGGTGAATTCGTCGTCGAGGGGCAGTTCGCGCTGGTCGATGCGGTCGAGCCCCCATGAGGCGGCGGGCGCCAGCGACGACGCGGGCGGAGTGCTCGCGGTGATCGTGGCGTCCTCCTCGACGGCCACGACACCCGGCATCAGCCGGACCTGCTTCAGCTGGTCGGCGGTGAGGTCGGCGGTGAATCCGCGCAGCGCGGTCCGGTAGGTGAACAGCGCGGTGGCGCCGACCTCCCCCATCATCGCGTTGGAGTCCGCGGTGCGGGCGAGGGTCACGATGTAACGCCCCGGTACGGCGTTCGCCGAGCGGTGCAGCGGCGCCATTTCCGGGGCGGGGGCGGAGCGGGCGGTCGCGGACAGCGGGCCGACCGCCGCGAGGACGGTGGTGACGGCGAGGGCGGAGAGGGCTCTGAGCCTGGTTCGATTGCGCATGCACTCGAGACAAGCACGATGCGTAATGATTACCTACTGTCGGTAACCGTTTCGAATCGAGCCCCCACGGTTGCCGTACACCGGGGCCAGGCCTTCAGGTCCGCCCCGTCCGGCGCGGCAATCCGCGCCGGACGGGATCTAGAAGCCTCCGCCGAAGTCGCCACCGCCGAAGCCGCCGCCACCGCCCCAGTCACCGCCGCCACCGAAGTCGCCGCCGCCACCGAAGTCGGACGAGTCGAAGTCGCCGCCGGAGTAGTCGCCGCCGCCGTACTCACCGCCGGTGAACTCGCCTCCGCCGTAGTCGGCCGCGTAGGCGGGGGTGGCGAGCATGTGGCCGAGCATCGTGCCCATCAGCAGGCCGGGCAGGATGCCGCCGCCGAAGTAGCCGCCCGCCCACGGACCGTAGGCGGGCCCGGCCTCCCAGTAGGGACGGCGGCCCGCGCCCGTGTCGACGGTGCGCGCCAGCGGGTCCCGGCCCTCCTCGACGCGGGCCGCGTCGGCCGCGCAGACCGGGACGTCACGTGCCGCCCCGCCCGCCGGCGCCCAGGAGACGTCCTTGACCGACAGGCCGTGGCGCGGGTCGAAGAAGCAGGGTGCCCGGCGCTCGGGGAGGGGCCGTCCCTCGCGGCGCGCGGCCAGTACGGCGAGCGCGAAGCGGCCGTCGTCCAGCGCCTCCGTGACCCCGCGGACGTCGCCGGGGTGCTGCGCGGCGGCCATGCGGGACTTCGCGGTGTCGTACGAGTCGAGGGCCCGCTCGTAGTCGGCGCGCATGGCGTCGTCCGCGCCCTTCTCGGAGGGGTGGAAGTCCAGCCGGTCGAGTTCCTCGCCGAACGCGGTGATGTCCTCGTCGACGACGACGCGGAGGCGTTCGAGGGCGGCCCGCTCCTCCTCCGCCTTCCGGCGGCGCTTGTTGCGGACCATCGTGTAGGCACCGGCACCGCCCGCGGCCGCGACCGCACCGAGGACGATCAGACCGCCGTCCCCGACGCCGTCCTCGTCACCCGATCCGGGGTCCCAGGAGGCCGGAGCGGTGCCGTCGGCCTGAGGCAGGGCCTGGTCGACGAACTTGTCCAGCTGGACCGCGGCGTCGACAGGAGCGCCGCTCTTCACCGAGGCGGTCAGGTTCTCGACGGCCCGGTTCGGCATCACGACGGAATCGGCGCCGGCGTCGAAGCCGTCGCCCAGCCGGACGGCGTACAGGCCGGTGATCCCGGTCTCGGTGCGCAGATTGCGCAGCAGATCGTCCGGCGGGAATTCGGCGGTGGCCGGCAGGACGGCCACGAAGACCGGCTTGTCGGCGTCCTCGATCCGGTCGGCCAGCGAGGCCGCCTCGGTCTGCGAGAGCTGTCCGGTCATGGCCGGGTGGACGTACACCGGGCCCTCTCTCAGGGCCGCGGCGGCATCGGACAGCCCCGACGCCCTGACGGCGGCGCCGGACGCGGGAGTCAGGATCATGAGCAGCATCAGTGTCAGCCCCGCGAGGGCCGACACAAGAGTGAACGGCCGTGTCCTCATACCCCCGACGCTACCCGAAATGGGCGTAAATAAGACATACGTCTGAGCCGTGGGCGAAACAGCCGGGGCGAAATGCTCGGTGAATACTCGACGGCGGCACCCGCCCTGCCGGGTGCCGCCGTCGAGCGATGTGATCAGCCGGCCCGGTAGGCGGCGGTCAGCTTGGCGACCGCTCCCGCCGGATCGCCGGTGAGCAGCAGATGGTCCGCTTCCGCGAACGGCTTCGCCGAGGCCTCGGTGATCTTCCCGCCGATCTTCTGCTGGACGATCAGACGCGCCTTGCCGACCAGCTCCCTGGCCTGCTCCGACCTGCCCTGACCGGCCGCCTGGAGGACCTTCGCCGCCAGGGAGACGGCCTTGAGCGTCAGCTCGCCGCCGCCCGGCGTCCTGCCCAGCGTGGTCAGGCCCCAGCCGTAGGGGAACTGCGGGTCGTACGCGGCGTCGCCGACGTTGATCGGCAGCTGCGCCTCGGACTTCGGCCAGGTGACCGGAAGCTGCCCGGTGAACGGGCGGGTCCCGTACAGGACGTCCGCGACGCCGTCGCCCTCGGTGCCGGGCAGCCAGGACGCGACGAGCGCGTCGATGCCGTCCAGCCGGTCACCGATCAGCTGCGGCCGGCCGGAGACGACGAGGACGGCGCACTTCATCGCTGCGCAGACCTTGTCCACGGCGGCCTTGTCGGCGGCGGTCAGCTCCAGGTCGTGGCCGTTGCCGACATCGCCGATGCCTTCGGCGTACGGGGTCTCTCCGACGACGACCACGCCGACGTCGTAGCCGTCGGTGGCGGCGGAGGCGTCCTTGGAGTAGTCGATCGTGGCGTCCGGAGCGGCCCGCTTCATGCCTTCGAGGATCGTGGTGCCGGTGGTGATCTCACCGGAGGAGCCCTGCCAGCTGATGGTCCAGCCGCCGGCCTGGTTGCCGAGGTCGTCGGCGTTGGAGCCGGCGACGTACACCTTCTGCGACTTCTTCAGCGGCAGCACGGCACCGTCGTTCTTCAGCAGCACCTGCGACCTGGCGACGGCCTCCCGGGCCACCGCGCGGTGCTCCGCCGAGCCGACCTCGTCCAGGTTCCCGGTGTCCGCGTACGGCTTCTCGAAGAGGCCGAGCTTGAACTTCTGGGTCAGGATCCGGGAGACGGCGTCGTCGACGCGGGCCTCGCTGATCCGCCCGGACGTCACCTCGTCCTTCAACGTCCGGGTGAACTCCTGGTAGTGCGTAGGAACCATGATCATGTCGAGGCCGGCGTTGACGGAGGTACGCACGTCGCTCGGGTAGTCGCCGGGGATCTGGTCGATGGCCTGCCAGTCGCTGATGACGAACCCGTCGAAGCCCATCCGGTCCTTGAGGACCCCGTTGATCATCTCGGCGTGGGCGTGCATCTTCACCGGTCCGGCGTCGTCGCCGATGATGTCCAGCGACGAGTACGAGGGCATGACCGTGCCCGCGCCGCGCTTGACGGCCTCCGCGAACGGCGCGAGATGCACGGCCTCCAGTTCCTCCCGGGTGACCTTGGTGACGCCCTGGTCGATCGTGTAGGAACCGGTGGAGGACGAGCCGAACTCGGTGCCGCCGTCGCCGACGAAGTGCTTGGCGCTGGTGAGGACCTTGTCGCCGCGGTCCAGGTCCTTGCCGTTCCGGGCGCCCTGCATGCCCTGGATCACGGTCTCCATGGCGGTCACGAGGGCCGGGTCCTCACCGAAGGCCTCGTAGGAGCGCCCCCAGCGCTCGTCGCGGGTCACGCACAGGCAGGGCGCGAAGTCCCACGGGATGCCGGTGGCGCGCACTTCCTTGGCGGTGACCGCGCCGGTCCGCTCGGCGATCCTGGGGTCGCGGCCCGCTCCGATGCCGATGTTGTGCGGCATGATCGTCGAGCCGATCACGTTGTTGTGCCCGTGGACGGCGTCCACGCCGTAGATCAGCGGGATCTGGTACCGGGTGGCCTGGGCCCGTAGCTGGTAGGTGTCCACCATCTTGGCCCACGCCTCCGGCGTGTTCGGCGTCGGCACCGAACCACCGCCGGACAGCAGCGAGCCGAGGTCGTAGGACGCGATGTCGCCGTGCGTCTTGAGGGCGTTGCGCTCGGCCTGCGTCATCTGGCCGGCCTTCTCCGCGAGGGACATGCGCGACAGCAGGTCGGCGACACGCTTCTTCACCGGCAGCTTGGCGTTCTGGTACGGCAGGCCGTGGGCGTTCACGACGACCTGGGGCGTCTCGGCGGGGGCCTTCGCGCCGGTGACCGTCAGCCGCAGCGGCACGGTCTCCGCGGACTCGGCCGCCCCGTCCTTACGTGTCTTCACGGCGACCGTACGGGACTCCCCGGAGGCGGTGCCCGCCGGGAAGGTGACGGAGCCGGTGACCGGTTCGTAGTCGTCCCCGGCCTCCGCGCTGCCGCCGCCGGCCGTGTACTCGACGGTGACCGGCTCCTCGCTCGGGACGGATCCGGTGGTGGCGACGGAGATCTTCACCTGGGCGGTGCCGCCCTCGTCGACCGGGTACACGGCGGCGTCGGTGACGACCTTGGCCTTCAGGGCCGGGTCGGCCTTCCCGTACAGCTCCATGCCGTCGACGGCGAAGGCGCCGGGGGCGCCGGTGGGGAGGGTGAGCGCCCAGCCCCACATCTCGTTCAGGCCGAGGACCTGGTCGATACCGCCGACCGGCTGGTAGTCGGCGCGGTAGACGAAGTCGGCGAACGGGATCTCGACGAGGTGCCAGCCCTCCCAGTCGTCGGTGAACGAGGTGGTCCACAGCTCGGACGCGCCGCCGTGGGCACCGCCGTCCTTGATCTCGAAGTTGATGCGCTTGCCCGAACCGGGCGGCAGGGGCGCGGTGTTCTGGCCGTACCACCAGAAGCGGATGCCCTTGGATGCCGTCCAGTCCCGGGGCGCCTGGTCGACGGCGTACTCATGGCTGAGGCCGCCCCAGCCGCTGATGTCGTAGGAGCCCTCAAGGACCTTGCTGCCCTCGGGTGCGTCGGCGCGCTCCTTGAACTCCAGCTTCGGCTGGTCGTCGGCGTCGCTGCCCCAGGTGAAGATGCCCTCAGCGGGCGGGTTGGCGAACGGCACCTCGCCCTCGAAGCGGTCGACGGGGACGGGTGCGGGCTCGTCGGCGGCGGCGCTCGGCAGCGCTCCGGCGATCAGCGACCCGAGCACGGCGGTGGCTGCGAGGAAGGCCGTACCCGCCCGGCGGGGTCCGGGGCGTGGTCGTGGCCGGCGTGATCCTGGCATTGCGGCTCCTTCGGTGCGACATGGGTGTGGCGCGGGTGTGGTGCAGGTGCGGCAAGGGGCGGCTCGGTGTCCGGGGTACGGCCGGCCCCGGCGGTGCGGCGTCCGGCACGGCGGGCCGGGTCGAGGGGCGGCCTGCGGCGGCGGTACGGCCGGCCGGTGTCGGCGCGCCGGAGGGCGCCGACCGCCGGCTGGGGGCAGGTCAGCCGTCGGGAGCGGAGCCCCGGACGACGAGCTCGGTGGGCAGCACGACCGGCTCGTCCGGGATCGCCTCGCCGCCGAGCCGCGCGAGCAGCAGCCGGGCCGCGGTCTCGCCCATCTCGCGCATCGGCTGGCGCACGGTGGTCAGTGGGGGCGCGGTGTGCCGGGCCATGGGGATGTCGTCGAAGCCGACGACGGCGATGTCGTCGGGCACGCCGCGGCCGGCGTCCCTCAGGGCGCGCAGCACCCCCGCGGCGATGAGGTCGTTGTGCGCGAAGACCGAGTCGAAGGGCTGCCCGTCGCCGAGCGCCCGCTCGACGGCCTGCCGGCCGGAGGCCTCCGTGAACTCGCCCTCCAGGACGAGAGCATGGGGCAGAACGTCCAGGAACCCGTCCGTCCGGTCGCGTACACAGCCGAAGCCCGCCGGACCGGTGGCGACGAGGGGCCGGGTGCGTCCGGCCGCGAGCAGATGCCGGGCGGCCGAGGCCCCGCCCTCCCGGTTGGTGGTGGCGACGGACGGGAACTCGGGGTGGTGCCCTCGGTCGTCGATGAGGACGACGGGGAGTCCACGGCGGTGCATCGCGGTGATGGTGTCGAGGGTGTTCTCCGGTTCGATGACGAGCAGCCCGTCGAACGCCCTCGCCGAGACCTGGCTGGTGAAGTGGTCGACGGACTCCGCGCCCCGGTTGCAGGTGAAGAGCAGCAGGCCGTAGCCGGCCGCCTCTACGGTGTCGACGACGCCCTGCAGCACCTCACCCATCCAGGGCCACGTGAGCGGCGGCGTCAGCATGGCGACGGTACGGCTGCGGCCGCGTGCCAGACCGACGGCGCCTGAGCTGGGGACATAGCCGAGCGCACCGATCACTTCACGAACACGGGCGGCCGTGGTGGCGTCGACATCGGCCTTGGTGTTCAGCACCCGGGAGACGGTGGTCTTGCTGACACCCGCCTCACGTGCGACGTCGGCGATGGTGACACGCATCGAAGGGCCTCCGCGTCGAGCCTCTGGTACCGGTACCGGAACCGCTGCCGGAACCGGTTCCGGCGTGGTGCGCAGAGTCAACCGCCAGGCGGTCATGCCGTCAATACTTCACACCGAAATCCACTGGATCCCAAGTTCCGGGCGGGTGTGGGGAGTTATGCGTTCAGGATCTGAATGCGCGAAGTCTTGACGGGTGCCGCGTGCGGGAGTTCACTCACGCCCCGTCCCCCACACCTGAGCCGAGAGGTCATGCTCATGGCAAGACTGCTGGCAAGACGATCACGCGGACCGGCACGACGACCGGCACGACGACCGATGAGAACCGTCCGCATCCTGCTGGCCGGCGCACTCGCCACAGCGGGCCTCACCGGCCTCACCACCGGCAGCGCCCAGGCGGCGGGTGAACAGGTGAACATCTGGCTCACCACGACGGACGACAGCGGCGGCCGTCATGTCACCCGCGGACTCCAGCAGCAGAGTCCCCTCAACTTCCAGCCGGGCACGGGCGGTGGCGGCACCGACATCACCGTCGACGAGAACACCCGGTACCAGACGTTCACCGGCGGCGGCGCGTCCTTCACCGACACCGCGGCCTGGCTGATGAAGGGTTCCGGCGCTCTGTCGCAGACGACGCGTGACGCCGTGATGCGCAAGCTGTTCTCGCCCACCGACGGCATCGGCCTGTCGTTCGTGCGCAATCCGATGGGCGGCTCCGACCTGGCCCGCTTCGGCTACACGTACAACGACCTGCCGGCCGGGCAGACGGACCCCGCCCTGTCGAGGTTCTCGATCGCGCACGATCTCCAGGACGTGCTCCCGCTGACGAAGCAGGCCGAGCAGCTCAACCCCTCGCTGACCGTGGTCGCCTCGCCGTGGACCGCCCCGGCGTGGATGAAGGACAGCGGGCAGCTCAACGGCGGCTGGCTGAAGGCCGAGAACTACGGCACGTACGCCGACTACTTCGTCAAGTACCTCCAGGCCTGGCGGGACCAGGGCGTCCCGGTCGACTACGTCACCGCGCAGAACGAGCCGACGTGCTGCGGCGGTTACCCCTCGATGAGCTGGAACGCCTCCGGCCTCGCGTACTTCACCAAGAGCGAGCTGCTGCCGAAACTCGCGAACGCGGGCCTGCCCACGAAGGTGCTGGCGCACGACTGGAACTGGGACACCTACGACGCGTACGCGGCGCAGACCGTGAACGACGCGGCGGTGCGCAGCCATCCGAACTTCGGGGGCATCGCCTGGCACGGCTACGGCGGCAACGTCTCCAAGCAGACGGAGGTCCACAACCAGTACCCGCAGCTGGACGCCTTCCAGACCGAGCACTCCGGCGGCACCTGGATCGCGAACCAGCAGCGCGAGGACATGATGAACATCATCGACTACACCCGTAACTGGGCGAAGTCGGTGACCAAGTGGTCCCTCGCGGTCGACCAGAACCGGGGCCCGCACAACGGCGGCTGCGGCACCTGCGACGGCCTGATCACCGTCCACAACGGCGACTCGCGGCACGGCCAGGTGGACTACACGATCGAGTACTACACGATGGGCCACCTCACGAAGTTCGTGAAGCCGGGCGCCCACCGGATCGCGTCGACCGGCAGCTCGGCGATCCCCAACGTGGCCTGGCGCAACTCCGACGGCTCCAAGGCCCTCATCGCCTACAACGACTCGCCGTCCGCGCAGACGATGACCGTCAACTGGGGCGGACAGCGGTACACGTACTCGCTGCCCGGGAAGACGTCCGCGACCTTCACCTGGTCCGGTACGCAGTCGGGCGGCTCGGAGCAGTCCGGCGCCCTGGTGGGCCTCGGCGGCAAGTGCCTTGACGTGGCGGGCGGTTCCTCCGCCGACGGCACGGCCGTCCAGCTGTGGGACTGCAACGGCTCCGCCGCGCAGCGCTGGACCCTCCGCTCCGACGGCTCGGTGCAGGCGCTCGGCAAGTGCCTGGACGTGACATCGGGCTCGACGGCCGACGGCGCGAAGGTGCAGCTCTACACGTGCAACGGCTCGGGCGCACAGCAGTGGCGCCGCGAAGCGGGCAGCGGGGACCTGGTGAACGTCCCCGCGGACAAGTGCCTCGACGCGTCGGACAACTCCTCGGCGAACGGGACCCGGGCGCAGATCTGGTCGTGCACGGGGGCCGCGAACCAGAAGTGGCGGCTGCAGGTCTGAGGGCAGGGAAGGGGGGCGGCCCGGTCACCCGGGCCGCCCCTCGCGCACTACTCCGTCGGCTCGACGCCGGCGCGCAGCAGACCGTAGGTGTACGCGTCCTCCAGGGCCTGCCAGGACGCGGCGATGATGTTGTCCGCGACGCCGACCGTGGCCCATTCGCCGTTGCCGTCGCCGGTCGTGATCAGCACCCGGGTCGTCGAGCCGGTGCCGTGGCGGCCCTCGAGGATACGGACCTTGTAGTCGACCAGCTCCAGCTTCGCGAGCTGCGGGTAGATCCGCTCCAGGCCCACCCGCATCGCGCGGTCGAGTGCGTTGACCGGTCCGTTGCCCTCCGCGGTGGCGACGATGCGCTCGCCCTTCGCCCAGACCTTCACCGTGGCCTCGTTGGCGTGCGTGCCGTCCGGGCGGTCCTCCACGATCGCCCGCCAGGACTCGGTGCGGTAGTAGCGGCGGGCCCTGCCTTCCGCCTCGGCGCGCAGCAGCAGCTCGAACGAGGCGTCGGCGGCCTCGTAGGTGTAGCCCTGGAGCTCGCGCTCCTTGACGCGTTCGACGACCCGGCCGACCAGCTCACGGTCGCCGCCGAGATCGATGCCGAGCTCCTTGCCCTTCAGCTCGATCGAGGCGCGGCCGGCCATGTCGGACACGAGCATCCGCATGGTGTTGCCGACCAGTTCGGGGTCGATGTGCTGGTAGAGGTCCGGATCGACCTTGATCGCGGAGGCGTGCAGGCCGGCCTTGTGGGCGAAGGCGGAGACGCCCACGTAGGGCTGGTGGGTGGACGGCGTGAGGTTGACGACCTCGGCGATGGCGTGCGAGACGCGGGTCATGTCCGCGAGCGCCCCGTCCGGCAGGACCCGCTTGCCGTACTTGAGCTCCAGCGCGGCGACGACCGGGAAGAGGTTGGCGTTGCCGACCCGCTCGCCGTAGCCGTTGGCGGTGCACTGGACGTGCGTGGCGCCGGCGTCGACCGCGGCGAGGGTGTTGGCGACGGCGCAGCCGGTGTCGTCCTGGGCGTGGATGCCGAGACGGGCACCGGTGTCGGCGAGGACGGTGGAGACCACGGCCTGCACCTGCGCGGGCAGCATGCCGCCGTTCGTGTCGCAAAGGATCACCACGTCGGCGCCGGCCTCGTGCGCGGTCCTGACGACGTTCTTGGCGTACTCCGGGTTCGCGCGGTAACCGTCGAAGAAGTGCTCGCAGTCGACGAACACCCGCCGGCCTTGTTCGCGCAGGTAGGAGACGGTGTCGCGGACCATCTCCAGGTTCTCTTCGAGGGTCGTGCGCAGCGCGAGCTCGACATGGCGGTCGTGGGACTTGGCCACGAGCGTGACCACGGGGGCGCCGGACTCGACTAGCGCCCTGACCTGCGGGTCCTCGGCCGCCTTGCCGCCGGCGCGGCGGGTGGCGCCGAAGGCGACGAGCTGGGCGTGGCGGAAGGTGATCTCCTTCTGCGCGCGGGCGAAGAACTCCGTGTCGCGGGGGTTCGCGCCCGGCCAGCCGCCCTCGATGAAGCCCACGCCGAAGTCGTCCAGGTGCCGGGCGATGGTCAGCTTGTCCGCGACCGTGAGGTTGATGCCCTCGCGCTGGGCGCCGTCGCGCAGCGTCGTGTCGAAGACATGGAAACTGTCGTCGACCTGCGTGTCCTGGCCGTTGGTGGTCATGCTGTCCTGACTCCTGTCGGATGAGTGGCTCCGGAATGTCTGGCTCCACTTGCCCCCATCATCGCGCGCGGCTCGCATTCGGCCGTGGGTGAGGCCGTAAAACGAAAAAACCCCTCGCGGGTGCGAGAGGTCTGCGCGCGGGTCTGGGGCACGGTGCCGCCTGCCGCGGGATTGCTGTCCACGGGTCAGCGGTCACTGCGGACCGGCGCGCTGCTGCCGATAATCATGGCGAACGAGAGCACGGGGGCAGTCTGCCACAGGTCCGCCGGGGGGTGGACGGGAGTCTCACGATGCGGTCGCGCGTGGCGGGGCGGGTCCGCTGCGCGGGGCGGGTCCGCTGCGCGGGCTCTGTCCCCTCCCCGCCCCTTCCTCGAACCGGGCTCCGCCCGGACCCGATACCGCGCTGCGCGCGGTGTTTCGGGGGCTCCTCCCCCTACGCCTGGCGGCGTGGGGGGACCCCCACCGGACCCCCGCGCCTCAATCGCCGGCGAGGCTGAAGTTGCCGGGCAACTTCATCCCGCCCGGCG
>NZ_JBFAQK010000086.1:0-19737 GCF_040677245.1 Streptomyces kurssanovii | reverse complement strand
CCCGCGCCGGCACCCCCCCCCCCCCCCAACGGCCCGCTCATGGCCCCACCCCCCCCACCCCCCCCGACGGCCCCGGCCCCCCCCCCCGGCCCGGGCCCCTTCCGGCATGGGCCCACGCTAGCGTGGGCCCATGGAAACGCTGGACGGACTTCCGCTGCTCGCCTTCGCGGGCCTGCCGGAGCTCGAGGCATGGCTGGAGGAGCACCACGGGACCGCGCCGGGGCTGTGGGTGGAGCTCGCGAAGAAGGGTTCGGGGGTGCCCTCGCCGAGCGCGGGCGACGTCAACGACGCGGCGCTCTGCTACGGCTGGATCACGGGCCTTCGGCGCTCCCGCGACGACGTCCGCTACCTGCAGAAGATCACCCCCCGCCGGCCGCGCAGCACATGGTCGCAGGTGAACGTCAAACGGGTCGAGGAGCTGACGGCCGCGGGCCGGATGCGCGAGGCGGGGCTCGCGGAGGTCGCCGCCGCCGAGGCGGACGGCCGCTGGGAGGCCGCGTACGCGTCGCAGCGCGACGCCGAGGTGCCGCCGGACCTGACGGCCGCCCTGCGCGAGAACCCGCGGGCGCGGGAGGCGTTCGAGAGCCTCGGCAGGACGGAGCGGTACCAGATCGTCCTCGGCCTGCTGAAGGCCCGGACCGACCGCACCCGCAAGGCCCGCCTGGAGCGGACGCTCGCCACGCTGACCTCCGACGGCCCGGTGCGCTGACCCGCCGCGCCGGCGCCTCCGGGCCTGGTGCGCTGACGCGATGTGTCCGGCCTGCGGGTCCGGTTCGGTGACCGCCGCGCCGGTCTACGGCGGGCCGCGCTGGCCCGCCGTGGCGGGCTGCGGGGCGGGCTCGCTGACCGCCGTGCCGGCCCGGTGCGCTGACCTGCCATGCCGGCCACAGGCCGTTGCGTGAACCGGAACGCGGGCCTCGGACGACCCGGGGCGCTGGACCGGAACGTGGACCAGGGCCCGGCCGCTGTGCGATGGCCGGACCCTGATCTCGGGCGCGCGGCACGGGACCGTACCGGACCGTGCACCCTGTCTGTGAAGTTGGTACCGCCCGACGGTGCGAGGCTGGCGCGACAGGACGTTCGCGCCGCCGGGCGGGGTCTTTGTGGGGCCGCCGGACGGAGTCCGGGGCAGCCGCCGGAAGCCGCGAGGGCGGCGTGTTCGCGCCGCCGGGCGGAGTCCGGGGAAGGGGGAAGAGGGGACCGCGGCGGGGCGATCGGCCGACCGGAGCGCGTTCTTCAGGTCAGAACGCCTTCGGGAGCCTTCACCACCGCACTGGCATCGCACGCCGCCGCGGTCCTCGCTTCAGCCCGCCGCACGCACCACCCCTCATCCGGGTTCGTGCCGCGGGCTCACGCCCAGGGGTCGACCTCCCGTCGGTCCCCGGGCGCGGGCTCGCTGTCAGTCCTCGCGCAGGGCGCGGACCGCCTCCTCCACGCGCTTGCCGTACTCGGGGTCGGCGGCGTGGAAGTGGGCCAGGTTCTTCTCGATGACGTCGTCGCGCGTGACCTGGGAGAGGCCGCCCGCGATGTTGGCCACGAGCCGGCCCTTCTCCTCCTCCGACATCAGCCGGTACAGCTCGCCCGCCTGGAAGAAGTCGTCGTCCTTCGTGTGCGCGGGCGCCTCGTGGGTGCCGGTCCAGCCGTGGACGGCGAGCGGGGCGGAGAGTGCCGCGTCCGTCTGGGCGGGCCCGGAGTAGGAGTTGGGCTCGTAGTTCTTGTCGTGGCGCGAGCCGTTGCGGGTCGCCATCAGGCCGTCACGGCCGTAGTTGTCCGCGACCGTCGCCTTCGGCGCGTTCACCGGCAGCTGGGTGTGGTTGACGCCGAGGCGGTAGCGGTGGGCGTCGGCGTAGGCGAACAGCCGGCCCTGGAGCATCTTGTCCGGCGAAGGACCGATGCCGGGGACGAAGTTGTTCGGGGAGAACGCGGCCTGTTCGACCTCCGCGAAGACGTTGTCCGGGTTGCGGTCGAGGACCAGGCGGCCGACCCGCTGCAGCGGGTAGTCGGCGTGCGGCCACACCTTGGTGAGGTCGAACGGGTTGAAGCGGTAGTCGGCCGCCTCCGCCGCCGGCATGACCTGCACGTACAGCGTCCAGGAGGGGTTCACCCCGCGCTCGATGGCCTGGAGCAGGTCCGTCTGGTGCGAGTTGGCGTCCTTGCCGACCAGTTCGGCGGCCTGCTCGGAGGAGAGCGAACGCACGCCCTGGTTGGTCTTGAAGTGGTACTTCACGAAGAAGGCCTCGCCCGCCTCGTTGGTCCACTGGTAGGTGTGGGAGCCGTAGCCGTTCATGTGGCGGTACGAGGCGGGGATGCCGCGGTCACCCATCAGCCAGGTCACCTGGTGCGTCGCCTCGGGGGCGTGCGCCCAGAAGTCCCACACGTTGTCCGGCTCCTGACGGCCCGTGAACGGGTCGCGCTTCTGGGAGTGGATGAAGTCGGGGAACTTGATCGGGTCCTTGATGAAGAACACCGGGGTGTTGTTGCCGACGAGGTCGTAGTTGCCCTCTTCGGTGTAGAACTTCACGGCGAAGCCGCGGGGGTCGCGGACCGCGTCCGCGCCGCCGAGGGAGTCGGCGACGGTGGAGAAGCGCAGGAACGTCTCCGTGCGCTTGCCGACCTGGGAGAGGAAGTCCGCCTTCGTGTAGCCGGTGACGTCGTCGGTCACCTCGAAGTACCCGTACGCGCCGGAGCCGCGGGCGTGCACCACGCGCTCCGGGATGCGCTCACGGTTGAAGCGCGCGAGCTTCTCCAGCAGGTGCTGGTCCTGGAGGAGGATGGGGCCACCGACGCCGGCGGTGGTTGAGTTCTGGTTGTCGGCGACGGGGGCGCCGGACTCGGTCGTAAGCACGCGCTTCGACATCGTGACCTTCCGTACGGGAGCTGCACTGGGGACGGTTCGAGGAGCGTAAATACGAGCCGAACGAAACGTCAACAGTTTGTTGAAAACGAAGGGAGGGGTTCCGGTCGGTGCCGACGCCTGGGCGCGACAGGACAGGTGTCAGCGCCGACACCGACCGGAAGTTCGTGGGGCCGTGGTCAGCCTGGGCAGGCCCTCCTGTGACCCGGTCGCGCTCAGCCTGGGCAGGGGCCCTGGATGGTCGCTGTCCGGTGGGGGCTGATCACGGGGTGGGCCGCCGCCCGGGGTCGGCCTGGTAGGGCCGGATGCGGCGAGCACGGGGGTCGCTCGATGCGGGCCGGTCACGGCCCGGCGGGGGCCGCCCATGGGGTGGGCCGCCGCCCGGGGCGGGCCGGCCCGTCATGGGCCGGCCGTCACCCCCGGGGTCGGCCGGGTAGGGGCGTGCTCAGGCCTGCGAGCCCGAGAGACGCTCCACCGCGCGCAGCAGGGCCGAGTGGTCCAGGCCGCCGTCGCCCTGGGCGCGCAGCGACGCGACCAGCTGGGCCACGACCGCGCCGACGGGCAGCGCGGCGCCGACGTTGCGGGCGGCGTCGGTGACGATGCCCATGTCCTTGTGGTGCAGGTCGATCCGGAAGCCGGGCTTGAAGTCCCGGTTCAGGAAGTTGTCCTTCTTGCGGGTCAGGACGGTCGAGCCGGCCAGTCCGCCGTTGAGCACGTCGAGCGCCGCCGAGAGGTTCACGCCGGACTTCTCCAGGAAGACCACGGCCTCCGCGCACGCCTGGATGTTGACGGCGACGATCAGCTGGTTGGCGGCCTTCACCGTCTGGCCGGAGCCGTGCGGACCGCAGAGCACGATGGTCCTGCCGAGGGCTTCCAGGATCGGCCTGGCGGTGTCGAAGTCGGCCTGCTCGCCGCCCACCATGATCGAGAGCACGGCCTCGATCGCGCCGGCCTCTCCGCCGGAGACGGGGGCGTCGAGCACGCGGATGCCCTTGGCGGCCGCGGTCTTCGCCAGGTCGACGGAGGTCTGCGGGGTGATCGAGGACATGTCGATCAGCAGCGCGCCCTGGCGGGCGTTCTCCAGGATGCCGTCGGGGCCGTAGGCGATGGCCTCGACCTGCGGGGAGGCCGGGACCATGGTGATGACGACGTCGGCGTCCTTCACGGTCTCGGCGATCGAGCCGGCGGCCGTGCCGCCCGCCGCCGCGAGGCGGTCCAGCTTGTCCTGCTCGAGGGTGTAGCCGGTGACGGAGTAGCCCGCCTTCAGCAGGTTCTCGGACATGGGGGAGCCCATGATGCCGAGGCCGATCCATGCGATCTTGGGAAGAGTGCTCATCGCGGGTACCTCTCTGAAAAGCGTGTAAGGAAAGTCAGCGGGCGGCGCGCGCCGCGGCCGGCAGCCAGTCGAAGGAGTCCGCGCTCGGGCGGTCGCCGGCCTTGTACTCCAGGCCGACCCAGCCCTCGTAACCGGCCTTCTTGAGGTCGTCGAGGAGCTGCTCCAGCGGGAGCGAGCCGGTGCCGGGGGCGCCGCGGCCCGGGTTGTCGGCGATCTGGACGTGGCCGGTCTTGTCGGTGTACTCCTCGATGACCCGGGCGACGTCCTCGCCGTTCATGGACAGGTGGTAGATGTCCAGGAGGAACTTGGCATTGCCGAGACCGGTCGCGGCGTTGACCTTGTCGATCACCTCGATCGCCGCCGGGGCGCTGACCAGCGGGTACAGCGGCGACTCGGGCTTGTTGAGCGTCTCGACCAGCAGGATCGCCCCGACGCGGTCGGCGGCGCGGGCGGCGAGCACCAGGTTCTCCAGGGCGAGGGTGTCCTGGACCTGCGCGTCGGTGCCGTCGACGCGGTTGCCGTAGAGGGCGTTGAGGGCCTTGCAGCCCACGGACGCCGCGAAGTCGGCCGCCACCTCGATGTTGGCGCGGAAGCGGTCGGACTCGTCGCCGGGCACGGAGAGCGCGCCGCGGTCGGGGCCGGGCAGCTGCCCGGCGTAGAAGTTCAGTCCCACCAGCTGGGTGCCGGCGTCGTCGAGTGCCTTCTTCAGGGCGCCGAGCTCGGCCTGCGGCGGGGTGGGGGTCTCGATCCACGGCCACCACAGCTCGACCGCGGTGAAGCCGGCCGCGGCGGCGGCCGCCGGGCGCTCCAGCAGCGGGAGTTCCGTGAAGAGGATCGAGAGGTTCACGTCGTAGCGGTGGTCGCTGTATCCCATGGGGTTTGTGCGCCCCTTCCGTATTGCGGAAGTTTCTTTCTGTCTGACGGAATAATCTCCGGGCGGGGTGACGGCTGTCAAGAGCGACCACAAAAAAGCGCCTCCCGAGCGGGCCGTCGGAAGGCGGGTCAGGCCTTCTTCCGTCCCTGCTCGGGAGGCGTGCGGGGGTCGGGGGCGTCCCCCGCGTCCTGGGTGTGGTCCTCAGAGCGCGTCGACGGCGCTCACCTTCCAGCCGCCGGACGTACGCGTCATCGTCATCCGGACCCGGTTCAGATCGACCCGCGAACCGGTGACCTGTGTACTGGTGGTGACCTGGTTGACGAACAGCAGCACCACGGCCCGGTCGGGGGACACGGACACCACTGAGGCGGCCGGCGCGCCGCCGTCCGGGGGCGCGACCACGCTCGCCTTGACGACGCCGCGGTACTTCTTCGCGGTGGGCCCCACCACCTTGCTCGTGGTCCGGCCGTACTCCTCCTCGAAGGCGCCGGTCAGATGGCCGCGCGCCGCGGCGAAGTCCGCCTCCAGCCTGCGGTGGTCGTACGACAGCACCACCGGCGCCGCCTTCCGCGCCGCCGCGACCGCCTCGGTCCGGGCCGCGTCGGTACGCCGCCCCTCGGCGTACTCCCACCCCAGCACGCCCACCGCGGCCAGTCCGAGGACCAACAGGACGGCCAGCAGGGCGCAGAGCCGCACCCGCCGTCGGCGCCGGCGGCGCTCCGGCGGGAGCGCCGCGCTCTCCTCCGCCAGTACGACGGGCCCCACCTGTTGGTTCTCGTCCCGCCGGGCCTGCGACGCGTCGTCGGGGGCCTCGAGCCGCCGGGGAGCCGGCGCGCGCGGTGCGTCGAGCACGGGGGAACCGGCGGGGTCCGGCCGGACGCGGTCCGACCGCTTGGCGGCCGCACGCGCGGCCGCCGACATGGCGCGACGGCCGGGAGAGGTGGAGCCACGGCCCCGGATGGTCGGGTTCGCCACGGTCTTGCTCCTCACTGATGCTGGTACGGATGTGCTTTCGGGGCCGCCGCCCGCAGGGTCAGCCGACGAACTCGACATCGGACGTCAGCCAGCGGCCCTTCTCGAGCACGAGGTCGAGTTGCAGCCGGTAGGTACGGGACTGCCCTTCCGGCGCGGCCTTGTTCGTCACCTTGCTGTCGGCGACGACCAGCACCCGTGCCGAGCGCTCGTCGGCCCGCGCTATGCCCGCCTCGAGCACCTGCCCCTCGGAGACGGACCTGTTGGCGGCGACCAGCTTGGTCAACTCGCCCGTCTGCGCGGCGAACTGCTTCTTGAAGTCGCCGGTCGCGCCCTTCAGCACGTTCGCGCTGTCCCGCTCGTAGTGCCGGTGGTCCAGCGACGTGAAGTTCAACGCTGACTGGCGGGCGGCGGCCAGGATGTCCTGGTGGCGGCGGGCCTCCGTCCGCTGGTCGTACACCTGGAGACACAGCCAGCCGCTGAGAGCCGTCACGGCGACGGTCGCCACGGCCAGCGTCACCGCCGTCGCCCTGCCGCGCCCCGCCGCGGTGGCGAGCCTGCCGCCGAGCCGCCGCAGCGGAATCACCGGGCGCGTGAGGACACCGCCCGCGCTCATGCCATCGGTCCCACGAGCAGCCATTGCCACGAGTCCTTTCCGAACGTGCTCTGTTCTCCGCCCGTCGAGCCGATCTCGAGGAGCGTGCCGCCCGGCCCGGCGAGGGTGCCGGTCTCCGGGTCGTACGGGGTGACGTGTGCCGCCTGCCGTGCGCCGCCTGACCCCGACGGGCCCGGCGCGTTCTGGGCGCCGCGCACGGAGGTACCGCTGCCACGGGGCTCGGTGCAGCGCGCCTCATGGTTGGCGGGCCTCTCCGAGGTGTCCGCCGGGTCGCGCCGCTGGGTGCCGTAGCCCTGGCGGCACGGCGGCGGGTCGTCGGCGTTCACGACCATGCCGAAGTGGGTGGTCCCGTCGCCGGGGATCACGGTGTAGCTGCCGGCGACGATCACCGGGAACGTCACCAGCGCCTGCTCCACACCGGGCAGGCGCGCCACGGTGACCTGGCCGCCGCTGATCAGGTTGGAGAGCAGCACCGGCAGGTGGGTCTCGTTGGACTTCAGGAGCGAGTCGACCTCCTGCGCCGCCGGGGCGGTGTTGCCCACCAGCCGCCTCAGATCGCCGTCGCGTGCCTTCAGTTCCGCGGTCAGCGCGGCCAGGTCGCGGGAGAACGACGTGATCGCCGACCCCTTGTCGCTCTGGGTCTTCAGCACCACCCGCGAGTCCTCGATGAGCGAGGTCGTCTCGGGAAGGTTCTTCGAGGCCGACTCGACCAGCAGGTTTCCGGAGTCCACCAGCCTGCTCAGATGCGGCCCGGTGCCGGCGAACGCCTTGCCGAGTTCGTCGACCGTGACCCGCAGGTCGTCCTTGCCGACCGAGTTGACCAGCCGGTCCAGGCTGAGGACGAGCGCCGTCGTGGGCAGCGGGACCCTGGTGTCCGCCCGGGGGATCTCGCTGCCCTCGTCCAGATACGGGCCGCCGGAGCGGCGCGGCTGGAGGTCGACGTACTGCTCGCCGACGGCGGATCGGTTCGCCACCACGGCCAGCGTGTCCGCCGGGATCCGGGTCCCGTCCTCGATGTCCAGCGCCACGGAGACACCGTCCGTGCCGGCGAGCCGAAGCTCCCCGACCCGGCCCACCGGCACGCCCCGGTAGGTGACTTCGGCGCCCTGGAAGATGCCGCCGGAGTCGGCGAAGTCGGCCCGTACCGTGTATCCGCGGTCCAGCAGCCCGTCCACCAGGCCCGTGTAGCGGGCGCCGACGTAGGAGCACCCCACCGCGGTGACCGCGGCGAAGGCGATCAGCTGGGCCCTGACCGTACGTGTGATCACGGCTGCATCCCCTTCAGCATCAGTTCGGCCAGTGCCAGGTCGATCCCCGCGGGCAGCCGGCGTCCGTCGCCGTCCCCGTGGGCGACCTGGCTGCCGGTGCACACGGGCGGACACAGCGGTCCGTCGCCGCCGGAGGGCGGGGAAGCGCCCGGCGCCGGTGCGCCGGGGACCTCCGGGGGCGCGGTCGGCAGAGGCGCTCGGGGCAGGCCGGGCACCCCGGGAAGGTCGGGCGTGCCGGGAACCTCCGGCAGCTCGGGTTGCTCCGGGCCGCCGGGTCGGGGCGGTTCCTCCGCGAGGTTGCCGTAGACGCCGGCCAGGTCCAGATCCGCGGTGATCTTGAGGTTGACGTAGTCGCCCTTGATGGCGCCGGTCACGTTCCTGGGGAACGGATAGGTCGTCAGGAGCTCCAGGGAATTGGGGAGATCGCTGCCGGCCTTGTTCAGCTGCCGCAGGATCGGCTGCAGGCTCTTGAGGTCGGCCACCGTGTCCGCGCGCGAAGTGTTGATCACCTTCGTGCCCGTCTTCCCGAGCTCGGAGAGCGACGTCAGCATCGCCGTCAGATCGCGGCGCTGATCGGCCAGGACCTTCAGCGCGCCGGGCACCGTGTCCACGGCCTGCGCGATCGTCTTCTTCTCCGCGGCCAGCCGCTTCGCCAGCCGGTCGACGCCCTTGAGCGCCCGGACGATCTCCTTGCGCTGCTTGTCGAGTCCACCGATGAACGTGTCCAGCTCACCGAGCAGGTCCTTGACCCGGTTCTCCCGGCCCTCCAGCGCCTTGTTCAGCTCCACGGTGATCGTCTTGAGCTGCGCCACACCGCCGCCGTTCAGCAGCGCGGAAAGGGCGGAGAGCACCTCCTCGATCTCCGGGTTGCGCCCGGTGCGCGACAGCGGGATGCGCGCGCCGTCGGTGAGCCGCCCGGTGGCCTCGACGCCGACCGGCGGGGACAGGGCCACGTACTTCTCACCGAGCATGCTGGTCTGCCGCAGCTCGGCGATCGCGTTGCCGGGCAACGTCACGTCGTCCGCGATGCGCAGGCGTACCCGGGCGTGCCAGCCGACCAGTTCCACCTTCTCGACCGCGCCCACGGTGACGTTGTCGACCTTCACCGCCGACTGCGGGACCAGGTCCAGGACGTCCCTGAAGTCGGCCGTCACGTGGTAGGCGTTGCCGTCGGCGGCCGCGCCGCCGGGCAGGTCCACGTCGTACAGGCCGTTGAACTCGCAGCCCGTGAGCAGCACGGATCCCATGACGGTGGCCAGGGCCACGGCCCGGTGCCTGCGGGGCGCCCTCATGCGCGTGCCTCCAGGATTCCGCCGAGCGTCCGGTCGACCTGGCCGGTGCCCGGCACCGTGCCGGCGTGCGGCATCTCGGGCAGCGAGTCGAACAGCTTCTCCAGCTCCGCGCAGTCGGGGTTCTCGCCTCCGGCGTCACCGGTGGTCCTCAGCAGCGAACACAGCAGCGCCGCCGGGTCCTGCGGGTGGTCGGGGTTGTTGCGGGTGTCGAGGGTGCCGGAGGAGGGGTTGTAGGCGTTCTGGAGGTTCGACAGGCCGGTGGGCGCGACCTCCAGCAGCTCCGCCAGCGCCGCCCGCTGGGTGACCAGCACCTTGGTGACCTTGCTGAGTCCCTTCACGTCCTCGGTCAGCGCCTTCTTGTTGTTCTTCACGAACCTCGAGACGTCGCCGAGCGCCACCCCCAGATGCTTGAGCGCGGCCGCGAGGTCCTTGCGCTCCCCGGCGAGTTGGGCGGCGACCGCGGCGAGACTGTCGTTGAACGACCGCACGCTCTTGTCGTCGGCGGCGAGCGCCGCGGTGAACACCTGAAGATTGCGTACGGTCCCGAACAGGTCGTCCCGGCCGTCCGACAGCGTGGTGACCGCGAGGGACAGGTCCTCCACCGTCCGGTGCATCTGCTCGCCCTGGCCGTCGAGATGGGCGGCACTCACCCCCAGCAGCCGCGCGAGCGAGCCGTCCTTGTTGGCGCCCTTCGGACCGAGCGCCTCGGCCGTCGTGTGCAGGCTGTCGAAGACCCGGTCCAGCTCCACCGGCACGGCCGTGCGGCTCTGCGGGATCACCGCGCCGTCGCGCATCACGGGCCCGCCCCGGTACACCGGCAGCATCTGTACG
Source organism: Streptomyces kurssanovii (assembly GCF_040677245.1). NCBI lineage: Bacteria > Bacillati > Actinomycetota > Actinomycetes > Kitasatosporales > Streptomycetaceae > Streptomyces > Streptomyces kurssanovii. The sequence goes on along the minus strand of NZ_JBFAQK010000086.1, from coordinate 9,694 downwards.
TAACGGTCGCTGACCACCGAGGAGTTGATGACGGCGGCCTGGGCGTCCGCGGGGATCTTGCGCCCCGGCTCGTACTCGAGCTCCACGCGCACCCGGCCGCCCTCGGGGACGATCTCGGTGACCTCACCGACGCGTACGCCGAGCACCCGAACGTCGGAGCCCGGGTAGATGCCCACGGTGCGCGGGAAGTACGCGGTGACGCGGACCGGTTCCTCGCGCGGCCACAGCACGACCGCGGCGCAGACCAGCAGCGCCGCGACGGCGGCGAAGGCCGTCAGCCGGGCCGTACGGCCCTTCGGGTCGAAGCGGATACGGCCCTTCATCGCGAGCCTCCTGTCCGGGGGACCACCGGAGCGGCGACCATGTTCTGGATGTAGCTGTCGAACCAGCGGCCGTTGCCGAGGGTGTTGGTGAAGACCCGCACATAAGGGGCGAGCAGCGCGACGCTGCGGTCGAGGCTCGCCTGGTTGCGTTCCAGCATCCGCACCACCTGGTTCAGCCCTCTCAGTGCCGGGCCGATCTCCTTCTCGTTGTCCGCGACCAGGCCGGAGAGCTGGATGCCGAGCGCGGCCGAGCTCTTGAGCAGCGCGTGGATCGCCGCCCGGCGCCGCGTGATCTCCTTGAAGAGCGCGTCGCCGTCCTTGACCAGGGTGGTGAACTCGCCGGAGCGCTCGGAGAGCACCTTGGTGACCGAGTTGGCGTGCTTCAGCAGCTCGCGGAGGTCCTCGTCACGCGAGGCCACCGTCTTCGAGATCCTCGACAGGCCCTTGATCGAGGCGCGGACCTCCTCCGGCGAGTCCTCGAAGGTCGTCGAGATGGTGTCCAGGGCCTTCGACAGTTGCTCGGTGTCGACCTTCTCGCTCGTGGTCGTCAGATCGCTGAAGGCCTGGACGACGTCGTACGCCGGGGTGGTGCGCTCCAGCGGGATCTCGCTGCCCGGCGGCAGCTGTCCGGACCCCTTCGGCCGGAGGGCCAGGTACTTCGCGCCCAGGATCGTCTTGATCCGGATGGCCGCGCCGGTCCTCGTGCCGAACTCCGGCTCGCCCTTGACCTTGAAGGTGACCTTCACATGGTCGCCGTCGAGGTCGACCTCGTCGACCTTGCCGACCTTGACCCCCGCGATGCGCACCTCGTCGCCCGGCTTGAGCCCGCCGGCCTCCGAGAAGGCCGCGCTGTAGGTCTCGCCGTTGCCGATCACCGGCAGGCTGTCGGCGTTGAACGCGGCGGTCATCAGCAGCGCGAGCGTGGTGATGCCTACCGCTCCGATCACCACGGGGTTGCGGTCACGGAACGGTGTACGGGGGAGGAGACGTATCTTCATCCGCCGCACCTCGCCCGCGCCACGTGCAGCTCCGGAGTGATCACCTCTCGGGTCTTCGGCAGCACGATCCGGCCGTCGAAGTCACAGAGGTAGAAGTTGAACCAGGAACCGTACGAGGCGGTCCCCGTCAGCTTGTCGAGCTTGTTCGGCAGCCGCTTCAGCACGCCCTCCACGGTCTTCTCGTTGTCGTTCAGCGTCTTGGTGAGGTCGGTCAGCTCCGCGAGGTCGTCCTTGAGCGGCGGCCGGGCGTCCTCGAGCAGACCGGAGGTCGCCTCGGTCAGCGCGCCGATGTTCTCCAGCGAGGTGCCGATCGGCTTGCGGTCGGCGGACAGGCCGGAGATCAGCCGTTGAAGTTGTTTCAGCAGCCCGGAGAACCGGGCGCCGCGCTTGTCGAGGGTCTGCAGCGTGGTGTTGAGGTTGTCGATCACCGACCCGATCAGCTCGTCCCGGTCGGCGAGGGTCGTGGTCAGGGACGCGGTGTGCGCGAGCAGGCTGTTGACCGTTCCGCCCTCGCCCTGCAGCGTCTTGATGATCTCGGTGGCGAGCTGGTTGACGTCCTTCGGGCTGAGCGCGGCGAACAGCGGCTTGAAGCCGCCGAGCAGCGCGTTCAGGTCGAGCGCCGGCTGGGTCCGGGCCAGCGGGATCGTGGCGCCGGGCTTCAGCCGGGTGCCGTCGCCCACGCCCTCCGTCAGGGCGACGTAACGCTGGCCCACCAGGCTCCGGTAGCGGATGACCGCTCCGGTGCTGGTCAGCAGCGGCCGGTCGCGGGTGACGGTGAACGTCACCTCGGCCAGCGTGCGGTCCTTGATCCGGATGGCCTCGACCTCGCCGACCCGCACTCCCGCGACGCGGATGTCGTCGCCCTCCTCCAGGCTGGTGACATCGCTGAACACCGCACGGTAGGTGTGCTCCGGGGCGAAGGAGAGGTTGACGATCGTCGCCGCGAGCAGCGTCGTCGCCAGGATCGTCACCGCGGCGAAGAGAAGGAACTTGACCAGCGGTGCCGCGGTCGCGGTGGCTCGTGACGCCTTCATGCCACACTCACCGCCGTCCCGCGTGCCATGGGTCCGAACAGCAGCGTCGCCACGGCGGGAACCCGGTCGGCGGGCACCCCGAGGACCGGTGCGACCAGCGAGCCCACGGCCCGCTGTTCGGCCGCCGTCCCGGAGACCTGGCCGGGTCCGGGCGGGCCGCCGGCGGCGACGTCCTTCGTCCCGTCGTCGAGCTTGGTGTGTCCCGCCGGCACGGAAGGGCCGGGGATACCTCTGCAGTCGGGGCCTGAGCGCTCGGCATAGCGCGGTTCCTCACCGGGTCGGTACGCGGGTCGCGGGTGGACGAATTCGAGGGTGATGCGCATCTCGCCGCCCGCGAACGCCTTCTCGGACTCCCTGCTCTGGCGCTCGAGGCCGTCCAGCAGACACGGGTACTCGGGCGAGTAGCGGGCGAAGAGGTCGAGGGTCGGCCGGGAGACACGGCCCAGGGTGATCAGCCGCTCGCCGTTGTCGTCGAAGAACTTCTCCGCCGTGCCGGCGACCTTCGCCGTTCCCGTGAGGGCGGCGGCCAGCTGCTCGCGCTTCGCCACGATCGTGCGGCTCGTGGTGACCGAGTCGCGCAGGATGTTCATCAGGTCCGGTGCCGCGTCGCCGTAGACCTCTGCGACATCGGCGAAGCGGGAGATGTCCTCCTGAAGGGAGGGCATATGGGGGTTGAGTTCACGCAGATAGCGCTCCAGCCGTACGAGGTTGTCACCGATGCGGTCGCCACGCCCCTCCAGTGCGGTGGCGAACGCGTGCAGCGTGGCGTTGAGCTCCGCGGGCCGCACGGTGCGCAGCAGCGGCAGCAGGTCGTTCATCAGATGCTGCACCTCGATGCCGGCCCGGGTGCGGTCCTGGGTGATGACGTCCCCGGCCCGGATGTGCCGTCCCGAGGAGCCGCCGGGCACCACCAGGTCGACGAACTTCTCGCCGAACAGCGTCTTCGGCAGCAGCCTGGCGTGCACATCGGCCGGGATGCGCGACACGTGCTCCGGCTTCAGCGCGATGTCGAGCGTCGCCTTCTCCCCGTCGGCCCGCACCCCGCGCACCTCGCCGACGAGCAGGCCGCGCAGCTTGACGTCGGCCCGCGGGTCGAGCTGGTTGCCCAGCGTGTCCGCCTCCAGCGTGATGCGCACGACCGAGGTGAACACCTGCTGGTACGTGGCCACCGACAGAGACAGCAGCAGCGCGATGACGGCGAGGAACACCAGCCCGTACAGCCGCAGCCGCCCGGCGTGCGCCGCGGCGCTTCCCTTCATGCTCATCGGCCCCTACCCCGCTATCCGTACGGTCGTGTTGGCGCCCCAGATCGCCAGGCTGAGGAAGAAGTCGAGAATGTTGATCGCCACGATCGAGGTACGCACGGCGCGGCCCACGGCAACTCCCACACCGGCCGGGCCGCCGCTCGCGTAGTAGCCGTAGTAGCAGTGCACCAGGATGATCACGACGGCGAAGACGATCACCTTGCCGAAGGACCACAGGACGTCGACCGGCGGCAGGTACTGCTCGAAGTAGTGGTCGTAGGTGCCGGCCGACTGCCCGTAGTAGCCGGTGGTGATCGTGCGGGCGGCGAAGTACGAGGACAGCAGCCCCACCACGTACAGCGGGATCACCGCGACGAACCCGGCGATCATCCGCGTCGTCACCAGGAACGGCAGCGACGGGACGCCCATCACCTCCAGCGCGTCGGTCTCCTCGCTGATCCGCATCGCGCCCAGTTGCGCGGTGAACCCGGCGCCGACCGTCGCGGACAGCGCCAGTCCCGCCACCAGCGGCGCGATCTCCCGGGTGTTGAAGTACGCGGAGAGGAACGCCACGAAGTTCGACGTGCCGAGCTGGTTGAGTGCCGCGTAGCCCTGGAGGCCGACCTCGGTGCCGGTGAAGAACGACAGGAACGCGATCACCCCGACGGTCCCGCCGACGACGGCGAGCGCGCCGCGCCCGAAGCTCACCTCCGCGAGCAGCCGCAGGACCTCCTTCTTGTAGCGGCGCAGCGTCCGGCCGGTCCAGGCCAGGGAACGGCCGTAGAAGACCAGTTGCCTGCCCAGCTCCTCGAGCTGCGGCGGCAGCAGACGATTCATCAGCGGCATCGCTCAGCCCCTCTGCGGAACGATCTGGAAATACACGGCGGTCATCACGAAGTTCGTCACGAACAGCAACATGAAGGTGATGACCACCGACTGGTTCACCGCGTCGCCGACCCCCTTCGGGCCGCCCTTCGCGGTCAGCCCCTTGTACGAGGCGACGATCGCCGCGATCGCCCCGAACACCAGGGCCTTGAGCTCCGCCGCCCACAGGTCGGAGAGCTGGGCGAGCGTGGTGAACGAGGCCAGATAGGCGCCCGGGGTGCCGTTCTGCAGCACCACGTTGAAGAAGTAGCCGCCGGCCACCCCGACCACCGAGACGAGGCCGTTGAGCAGCACCGCCACCAGCATCGTGGCCAGCACCCGCGGCACGACCAGCCGGTGGATCGGGTCGATGCCCAGCACCTGCATCGCGTCGATCTCCTCGCGGATCTTCCGCGCTCCGAGATCCGCGCAGATCGCCGTGCCGCCCGCGCCCGCGATCAGCAGCGCGGTCACGATCGGCGACGCCTCCCGCAGCACCGCGAGGACCGAAGCCGCCCCCGAGAACGACTGCGCGCCCAGCTGCCTCGTCAGAGAGCCGATCTGCAACGCGATCACCGCTCCGAACGGGATCGACACCAGCGCCGTCGGCAGGATCGTCACACTCGCGACGAACCACGCCTGCTGGATGAACTCCCTGACCTGGAAAGGCCGCTTGGGGACCGTGCGCAGCACGTCCAGCCCCATGGCGAACAGGCTGCCCGACTGCCGCAGCGCCCCGGTGGGTGACAGGCTCATGCGTCGCCCGCCCTTCCGCGCACCGACGCCCGCAGCCGCCGCAGCGCCTCCCGGTCCGCGATCTCCGCCCAGCGCGGCGGCCGTTCGATGCCCTCGGTCGGCAGCAGCCGCGGCGTCAGCTCGAGGACGTCCGGCACGGCGGCGTCCGCCGCCTCACCGAGCTGCGCGAGCTCCTGCTCGACCTGGGCGGCGTCCTTCTCCTCCGCCATGCCGATCGGCCCCTGCATCCGCCCGCCCAGGAACTGCCGCACCACGGGCTCCTCGCTGGTCAGCAACTGCTCCCGCGGGCCGAACATCACCAGCTCGCGGCGGAACAGCAGCCCGATGTTGTCCGGGACCTGGCGGGCGGAGGCGATGTCGTGGGTGACGATGAGGAACGTGGCGTCGATCTGCGCGTTGAGATCGACGATCAGCTGGTTGAGATACGCGACGCGGACCGGATCGAGACCCGAGTCCGGCTCGTCGAACAGGATGATCTCCGGGTCGAGCACCAGGGCCCGCGCCAGACCGGCCCGCTTGCGCATACCGCCGGAGATCTCGCCGGGCAGCTTGTCCTCGGCGCCGATCAGGCCGACCATGTCCATCTTCTCGAGCACGATCCGGCGGATCTCGCCCTCCGGCTTGCGGGTGTGCTCGCGCAGCGGGAAGGCGATGTTGTCGTAGAGGTTCATCGAACCGAACAGCGCGCCGTCCTGGAACAGCACGCCGAACAGCTTCCGGACCTCGTAGAGCTCGTGCTCCCGCAGCGTCGTGATGTCCTGCCCGGCGATGCGGATCGACCCGCGCTCCGGCCGCAGCAGCCCCACGAGCGTCTTCAGGAACACCGACTTGCCGGTCCCGGAGGGCCCCAGCATGACGGAGACCTCCCCGGCGGGCAGCGTCAGGGAGACGTCCTGCCAGATGACCTGGCGCCCGAAGGACTTGGTGAGCCCTTCCACGCAGATCTCGACACCCATCCCGTACACCCTTCAGCCGTGGAGCGGTCCGACACCTGCTCTACGGGGAGGGGAGGGGCGTCCGTCGCGACGGGGTGAAGTTTTTTTCGGCGGGGTTGCGTGGGGGTGTCGGGGCGGGTGCGGATACCGCCTGCGGCGGGCCCGTTCCCCTCCCCGCCCCTTCCCGTATCCGGGGGCTCCGCCCGGACCCGTACCGCCCCGCGGGCGGCGTACCGCGCTTCGCGCGGTGCCCTCAAGCGCCGGGCGGGCTGGCTTTGTCAGCCCCGCCGGCGATTGAGGCGCGGGGGTGCGGGGGCCGGAGCCCCCGAAACACCGCGCGGAGCGCGGTGGCGGTCCGGGCGGAGCCCCACGCGGGGGAGCCGCACATCGGTACAGCGGGAAGGGGCGGGCGGGGTGGGGAAAGGGCCCCGCGCAGCGGCTACGGCTGTGCCGGAAGGGCCGGCACGGCCGGCGGGACCGGCGCGGTCGGGACCGACGTCGACGGGGCCGGCACAGCCGGGACCGAGGACGGCACGGCCGGAACCGACGGCGCCTCGGCCGGCACCGACGCCGACGGCACCGGTGGCAGCAACGACACCAGGTCCTCCGCCTCCGGCACCGGCAGCCCCGACACCGGTGGCGTCGACAGGGGCAGCGCCGGCAGCGGCACGGCCGGGAGTTCCGGCAGGGGCAGGCCCCGCTCGCCGGCCGGGCGGGCCCCGACCGGCGGGCCGTGCGTGGGCGCGGTCGACGGAACGGCCGGCGCACCCGTACGGCCGGGTTCCGGTGCCCCGGACCCGGCCGCCTCCGTCACCGCCGGCGGCACCGGGCTCGGCCGGGGGGCGTCGCCGTCGTGGACGTACGGCAGGACCAGGCCGGCGACCGCGAGCGTCACCGCCGTCGAGGCGAGCGCCACCGCCTGGGCGTTGCCCCCGCTGCCCGGCCTGCCCCGGCCGCACAGCCACAGCACCAGCCCGAGGGTCGCGGCCAGCGAGTTGCGCAGCGTGCGGCGGGCGCGGGCCAGCAAGGACTCGACGGTGCGGTAGCTCAGGCCCATCTTCGTGGCCACCTGCCCGACGTCCAGGTCCTCCGCCTTCAGCCAGAGGGCCTCGGCCTGCCGTGCGGGCAGTTCCGAGCTGCGTACCGCGAGCCAGTTCGCCTCCGCCCGGTCGCAGACCGCCTCCTCGACGGGGACCGGGCCCGGGGGGTGCAGCCTCGGGCTGCTGCGTACCTGCGCCTCGCGGTGGACCTGACGGTGGCGGTCCACGCACAGCCGCATGGTCACCGTCGTCAGCCAGGCGCCCAGCCGCTCGTCGTCGAGGTCCGGGTGCTCCGCGGCCCGCAGCATCGCCTCGTGCACGGCGTCCTCGGCGTCCTCGGCGCTCACCGACCGGCGGCGGGCCACCTTGAGCAGGTCCTCGCGATGGCTCCAGGCACGCTGCCAGCGTTCCTTGGACTCCCCGCCCGGCCCGTCGGGCTGGGCATGCTGCATGTCCGTAGCCATGAGGGCCCCTTCGCTCACACCGCCGGTCGCGTCCCTGCCCGGCGGGTGGCGACATTACCGCCCGGTATCCGGAATTGTGGAGGGGCCTGCGTCCATCGAGTCCGTTCCGTTGCTGGTCAGTCCGCCGGAGCCGCCGGGCAGCAGGCCGTCGCCGGGCAGCAGCGCGGTGGGGAGGGGCGGCAACGGGTCCGCCGGTTCGGGGCCGCCGGCCGGCGCGGTGCCGCTCGGGTGCGGTGAGGGCGAGGCGGAAGGCCGGGCGGCCGGCCGGGTCGCGGCCGGTGCCGTCGTGGGTGAGGGGGCCGCCGAGGGGCGCGGCCCACGGGTGCGCCGCGGCTCAGGAGCGGCCGGGACGGACCGGGCGGGCCTGGCGGAAGGGCCGCGGTCGTCCGGCACCACCCGGTGGCCACCGAGGTAGTACGCGTACCAGGCCAGCACCGTCCGCAGGTACGCCGCGGAGTGGTTGTAGCCGAGGATCGCGCGCTCCAGGCCCGTCCTCTCCGTCAGGTCCCGCCCTCCCGCACACAGGTACCGCCCGGCCGCGAGCGCCGCGTCGAAGATGTTCCCCGGGTCGGCACGGCCGTCGCCGTTGCCGTCGGCGCCCCAGTGCGCCCAGGTGGAGGGGATGAACTGCATGGGCCCCACGGCTCGGTCGTACACCGTGTCCCCGTCGTACGCCCCGCCGTCGGTGTCCCTGATCAGCGCGAAGCCGTCGCCGTCCAGCCGCGGGCCGAGGATCGGGGAGAGCGACGTGCCGTCGGCGAGGACACGTCCGCCGCGCGCCTGCCCGGACTCGACCTGGCCGATCGCGGCGAGCAGTTGCAGCCGAAGGCCGCAGCCCGGGGCGCTGTGCGCGATCGCGGCCTCTGCGGCCCGGTAGGCGGCGAAGACGGTCGCAGGGAGCGCCCCGGCCGCCGGTGCGGTGAAGACTCCCGGCGTCCGGACGTCCGCCGGGCCCGGTGTGCGCAGCGGCGGCAGCTCGGTGCGGTACGCGCTGTCGCCGGAGACGGTCCCACCCGCCGGCAACGGCTGCCGCTGCCCGGCCGGGACGGCGGTCCCGGGCCCCTGCGAGGCGGTGAGCGCCGCGACCGCCATGGCGGCGGCCGCCGTCGCCTTGACACCTCTGCCTACGCGTCCTGTCATGATGCAGACCCCTCCCTGTGCCACCGGTCCGGACGGAACCGGGACCGGCGTGGCTCTCGTCGTCTGCTCTACGCGGGACCGCCGCCGGTCCGTCGCGCCGCGACGCGTGTTCTCGTCCGGCACCGGTGAAGGGGGAGCGGGTCAAGGCCTATGGGACAGGCCCTAACGTGGAGGCATGGTGCGACTGAGAGTGGAGTTCACGACGGAGCCGTTCGACCTGGACGAGCCGCCGCCGCACGCCGTGGCGGTGCGCGAGGTCGTGCAGGGCGCGGATCTGGACGCGGTGGACGTCGGACCGTTCGGCAACACCGCGGAGGGCGGCGCTGAGCAGGTGCTCGGCGCCGTCGACGCGTTGCTGCGCAAGGCGCTGGAGAACGGCGCGACCCGGGTCTCCCTCCAGGTCAACGTGGTGGAGGGCCAGGAATGACGGCGCTCGACCACGCGCTCGCCCAAGCGGTGAAGCCCCTCGTCGATGCCATGGGCGGGGTGTTGATCGAGCCCGGCGAGGCAGCGGAGGACGACGTCGTACTCAGCTGGGAGGGCGAGGAGGTCCTGGCGGTCCGCCTTCCGCAGCTGGCGGACTCGCTGGACCACATCCTCGCGGCGCTGGAGCGGCAGCACGGCCGGCCGCTCGCCGAACTCGACCGCAGGACCAAGCAGTCGATCGTCAGGACGCTGGAGGCGCGCGGCGCGTTCTCCGTCCGGCACGGCGTGGAGACGGTGGCCGGCGCGCTCGGCGTCAGCCGCTTCACCGTCTACAACTACCTGAACCGTGAGAAGAGCCCGTCGGACGGCTGACGCCGGTCCGTCGGCCTCGGGGACGTCCGCCCCCCAGAGGTGCGGGGCTTTCCCACAATGATTGTTCGGCGGCGTCCTACTCTCCCACAGGGTCCCCC
>NZ_JBFAQK010000085.1:0-20714 GCF_040677245.1 Streptomyces kurssanovii | reverse complement strand
CCGGGACCCGGGACCCGAAACCCGGGACCCGGGACCCGGGACCCGAAACCCGGGACCCGGGACCCGGGACCCGAAACCCGGGACCCGGGACCCGGACCCCGGAAACCCCGGCCCCCGACCCTGCGGGGACCCCGGCGCCCGGCCCCGGGTCCGGACCACCCGGCCCCCGGGGCTGGACCACCGAACCCGGACACCGACTTCCGCACTACCCAGAAGGCAGTGATCACCTTGACCCGGATCCTGATGTTCCCCGGCCAGGGCGCCCAGCGCGTCGGTATGGGACGGGAGTTGTTCGACCGCTTCCCCGACCTGGAGCAGCAGGCCGGCGACGTGCTCGGCTACAGCCTGCGCCGGCTGTGCCTGGAGGACCCCGAGGGACAGCTCGGCAACACCCGCTACACCCAGCCGGCGATGTTCGCCGTCAACGCCCTCGCCCACCGCGCGGCGCTCGAGGACACCGGCGTCCGCCCGGACGTGGCCGTGGGGCACAGCCTCGGCGAGTACAACGCCCTCGAGGCCGCGGGCGCGTTCGGGTTCGCCGACGGGCTGCGCCTGGTCGCCGCCCGGGCCGCCGCGATGGCCCGCATCGAGGGTGGCGGCATGAGCGCGGTCGTCGGCCTGCCCGAGACGCAGCTGCGTTTCCTGCTGCTGCGCGCCGGGTTCGCCTCCCTGGACCTGGCCAACCTGAACACCGGCGCCCAGATCGTCCTCGCCGGCCCGGTGGCGGACCTGGAGGAGGCGGGCCCGATCCTGGAGGACGCGGGCGCCCGCATGGTGCGCCGCCTCGCCGTCAGCGGCCCCTTCCACTCCCGCTACATGGCCCCGGCCGCCGAGGAGCTGTACCCGGTCGTGGAACGGACCGTGTTCGGCCCGCTCGCCTTCCCCGTCATCGCCAACGCCACCGCCCGCCCCTACACCGACGAGGCGGTCGGCGAGCTGTTGCTGCAGCAGATCCACCAGCCGGTGCGCTGGCACGAGACCGTCGAGGCGCTCCTCGACGGGCACTACGGCGACGATCCGGAGTTCACCGAGATCGGCACCGGCAACGTGCTGGCGGGCATGCTCCGCCAGATACGGCGCGAGCGGGTGCCCGCGGGGGCCCGATGACCCCGACGGGCGCCACCGGCGCCGGCCGCGGCACGGTCCAGATCTGGTTCTGCCTCAACGAGGCCCTCGACGAGGCGACCAGCACGCTGCTGGCCGGCCACTGGCTGGACGAGCACGAGCGCGAGATCGCCGGCCGGTTCCTCTTCGAGCGGGACCGCCGCCAGTACCTGGTCGCCCACGCGCTGGTGCGGCGGGTGCTGTCCCTGCAGACCGGCATCCCGGAGGCGGAGGCCACGATCTGGCGGTCCTCGCGCGGCCGCCCCTTCCTCCAGTCACCGCCGCCGCACGGCCGGTCCCGCGGCCCGGAGGCCGAACTGGACTTCAACCTGTCGCACGCCCACGGCTGCAACGTCGTCGCCGTCGCCCGCGACCGCAGGGTCGGCATCGACGTCGAACGGCTCGACCGGGGCGGCGAACGCGGCCTGGACTGGATCGTGGAGAGCTTCGCCCCCGAAGAGCGCGCCCACCTCGCCGCGATCGCCCACGGCAGCCGGCGCGACCGGGCCACGCTGCGGCTGTGGACGCTGAAGGAGGCCTACGCCAAGGCCCGCGGTCTGGGGCTGGGGCTGCCGTTCGACTCGTTCGCCTTCGAACTCGCCGAGGACCGCGGGGTACTGGGCTTCCGCCCGCCCGAGGGCGACAGGGCGGACCGCTGGCTGTTCACCGAACTCGAGCCGCGCCCCCAGGTACTGGTGTCGCTCGCCGTGGAAAAGGGCGCCGACGGCACCGCGCCGCCGGACCGGCTGCTGATCCACGACGGCTTCCCCTGGGGCCGCGCCGCCCCCCGCGAAGCGGAGCTGCCCACCGGGCACCGCGCCCTGCCGGCACTGGCCGGCGCCGCCCGCTGAGGCGGCAACCACCAACGGAAGGAGCACCAGTGACAGGAGCCGACGACCCGGCACGGCCCGCGGTCGGCCCGCAGAGTTTCCGCGACGCGATGGCGCAGCTGGCCTCGCCCGTCACCGTCGTCACCACCCTTGACGCGGCCGGACGCCGCCACGGCTTCACCGCCGGCTCGGTGGTCTCCGTATCGCTGGACCCGCCGCTGGTGATGGTGGGCATCGCGCTCACCTCCAGCTGCCACACGGCGATGGCCGCCGCCGCCGAGTTCTGCGTCAGCATCCTCGGCGAGGACCAGCGCGCCGTCGCCAAGAGGTGCGCGACGCACGGCGCCGACCGGTTCGCGGGCGGCGAGTTCGCCGCCTGGGACGGTACGGGGGTGCCCTACCTGCCGGACGCCAAGGTCGTCCTGCGCTGCCGCACCACAAACGTGGTGCGCGCCGGCGACCACGACCTGGTGCTCGGCACCCCCGTGGAGATCCGCACCGGCGACCCGGCGAAGCCCCCACTGCTGTGGTACCGCCGCGACTTCCACACCCCGACCCCCACCACCCCGGCCCTCGCCTGACCCGCCGGCCCGCCGGGCCCAGGCGGTGCTTCTGGCTGTGCTGCCCCGCCTGCCGGGAGCGGACGGTGCCCGGCGCGGTGCTGCCGCGGGGCGCGCCCCGGCCGGCGTCCACGCTCCTGCCCAAAGGCCGTTGCCACCGTGCCCGGCGCCGCTCTGCTTGCCACGGCACGCCGCCGGCCTCCGGCCCACCGGCGTGCCGCTGCGGTCGCCGCGGGCCCGTCGGCCCACCGCCGGACGGAGCGGCGCCGGTGCCACCGCCCCGGATGCGTTGCTCGCGACGCCTGCTGCCGCGGGCCGTCACCCCGGCCGGCGTCCTGGCTGCTGCCGTGGGGGCGGCCACGGTGTGGACTGCCGTCTGCCGTAGGGCGGTTGACGTGCCGGCGAATTGCCGGACCGTCGCCTCGGGCCGGTGTTGGGCTTCTGCCGTGGGGACTGCCGTCTGCCGTAGGGCCGTTGACGTGCCGGCGGACGCCGGTCTGCTCCCGCGGGCTGCCGCTGACCGGGCCGGGCACACCGGCTGGTGCGCCCACGCCGCCCTGACCCCCGGCCACCCCCTGTTCCGCCCTGCCCGTCCCGCTCCGGTGCGCATCCCGCCCCGACCGCCGGGAGCGCAGCCGGGCCGCCCCCCCGTGCTCGCGCCGGCGGTACCCGCTGCCCGGGTTGCCGCACCATGGCACAGCCCGCCGGGCAGCCGGCCCGGCGGGCTGCCCGGCGAGGCCGGGACAGGCGCTAGTGGCCCGACGCCGGGTTGGCGACCAGTTGGTCGAAGCGGCGCATCAGGGCCTCCTGTTCGAGGGAGAGGTGCTCGATGCGGCTGCGGAGCCGGGCGATCTCCCCGGTCAGGTTCAGCACCGTGGCGTCCGGGCCGCCCGCCGTTCCCGGCGCGGCGGGCGCGGGCGCCGGCGGGAGGGGCATGGGGTGGACGCGGGCGAGCTGCCCGGCCGGGCCGGGCGCGGCCAGTTGCGGGTCGTGCTGGAGGATCGCCTCCATCCGGCCCCGTAGCGCGGGGCCCGGTTCGACGCCCAGTTCGTGCACCAGGCGTCTGCGGGCCCGGTCGTACACGCTCAACGCCTCGGCCTGCCGCCCGCACCGGTACAGGGCGAGCATCAGCAGGTCGTAGAAACGTTCCCGCATCGGGTGGTCGGTCGTCAGTTCCTCGAGCTCGCCGGTGATCTCACCGTGACGGGCCGCCCGCAGGCACGCGTCGTACAGGGCCTCCAGGGCGGTCAGCCGGTTCTCCTCCAGCTGGGCCGCCTCCGCCGCGCAGATGTCGCCCAGCACGCTGCCCTCCAGCGCGGGCCCCCGCCACAGCGCCAGGGCCTGGCGCAGTAGTTCGGCGGCCTGCTCGGGGTCGGTGGCGGCGGCGGCCCGGCCCTGGGCGGCCAGCCGGTGGAAGCGGTCGGCGTCGGTGCCGGCGCGGCCCAGCCGCAGGACGTAGCCGAGGGAGCGGGTCACGATCCACTCGTGGTGCGGCTCGCCGGAGCCCGGCTCGGGCACCGGCAGCAGCCGCCGCAGCCGCGCCACATGCGCCTGCAGGGCGTTGGTCGCGTTCGCCGGCGGCTGTTCGCCCCACAGTTCGTCGATCAGCCGGTGCACGGACACGATCTGCCCCGACTTGACCACGAGCGCGCCCAGCAGGGCGCGTTGCTTGGCGCCCGTGGGAAGGATCCTCACACCGGTTCGCTCGTCGTGGACTTCCACCGGACCGAGAATGCGGAACTTCATCTCTTCCTCGCACGTCCCTTTAGAAGCGGTCGGGGTCGGTGAAGCCCAGCGGCACGGCCGGCTCTTTGCCCAGCGCCAGGTCGGCCACCGCCTCGCCGATGCCCGTGGAGTGCTTGAAGCCGTGGCTGCTGCAGCCGCCCGCGACCAGCAGCCGCGGATCGCGCCGGGGCCGGCCGATGACGAACTGCCCGTCGGGCGTGCGGGCGTAGATGTTCGCCACCGCCCTCGAGGGCGCCGTGCCGGCCCCCGGCACCGCGCTCGCCAGATGCCCGGCCAGCACGCTCCAGTCGTCGGGCGACACGGAGCGGTCCACCGCGTCGGGGTCGACGGTGGCGAAGTGCCGGCCGCCGTCCTCCAGGCCCAGCTTGAGCTCGGTGCCTCCGGGCAGCACCCCGTGCCCCCAGATGACGTCCCCGCCCGCCAGTTCGCGCATGAACACCGGAAGCCGGCGCAGCGTGAACCGTTCGCCGGGCTCGGCGGGGGTGAACCACGTCGTCGGCATCCGCACCACCTCCAGCGGCAGCGACGGCACCAGCCGGGCCAGCCACGGCCCGGCGGTCACCACCGCCTGCCCGGCCCGCAGCACACCGCCGGCGGCCGTGTGCACCTCGACACCCGCGGCGGTGAACTCCAGCGCCGTGACCCGGGTGTCGGTCAGCACACCGGCGCCCGCGGCCCGGGCCGCGCCGACCGCCGCCCGGATCGTCATCTCGGGCAGCGTCAGCCCGCCCGCCGGTTCGACGACGCCGACGTCACCGGGCGCCAGCGCCTGATGGGCGGGCGCCCGGCGGTGCAGCGCCCGCCGGTCGAGGACCTCGATGTCCAGGGCGTGTTCCCGCGCGGCCCGCAGCGCACCGCCCACGATCCGCCCGTCGGGCGGGCCGATCAGCATCGCCCCGGTCGGATCGAGCAGATGGGTGCCCGTCTCCCGCTCCAGCTCCTGCCACAGCTGCCGGGACCGCCGGGCGAGCGGCACCAGCCCGGGGTGCTCCAGGCACGCGGTGCGGAACATCCGGCTCTCCCCGTGCGAGGAGCCGTAGGCGTTGGCCAGGCCGTACTGTTCGACGCCGATCACCTTCACCCCGCGCCCGGCCAGCTGCCACAGGGCGCACGCGCCCCACGCGCCGAGCCCGACGACCACGACGTCCGCGTCCGCTTCCGTGCCGCTCACGCCGGATCCACCGCCCGGGCCGCGGCGAGCGCGGCGCTCGCGTCACGGGCGACGTGCCCCAGCAGCGGGACGGGATCGGCCTGGAAGTAGAAGTGCCCGCCGTCGAACATCCGCAGCCCCATGAAGCGCCGCGCGTGCTGCTCCCAGCCGGCCAGCCGCTCCGGCGCGACGACGACGTCGCCGTGACCGCCGTACACGTTCACCGGCATCCGCAGGTCCGGCGCGCCGGGCTGCGGTCGCCAGTTCTCCACCAGCTTCAGGTCGTTGCGCAGCGCGGGCGCGAACATCTCCCACAGGTCCGGGTCCTTCAGGACCTCCAGCGGTGTGCCGCCCATCGCGGCCAGGTGCAGCCGCAGTTCCTCGTCGGGCAGGGCGTGGCGGCGGGTGCCCTCGCCCTGCGGGCGCGGCGCGCCGCGCGCGGACAGCCCCAGCCACACCGGCAGCCGGACGCCCTCCGCGGCCAGCTGCTGGGTCAGCTCGTAGGCGATCAGGGCGCCCATGCTGTGTCCGAAGAACGCGAACGGGCCGCTCAGATCGGCGGCGAGACGGCGCCGGAAGAACGCGGCCAGCGCCCTGGCGTCGTCGATCTGCGGCTCGCCGGTGAGCCGTCCACGGCCGGGCGCGTCCAGCAGCCGCACGTCCCACGAGGCGGGCAGCAGCCGGGGCCAGTCGCGGTAGAGCAGGTGCGAGCCGCCCGCGTGGTGGAACACGAACAGCCGCAGCCCGTCACCGGTGCCGTACATGGACGCCCCCTCGGATCCGGCCGCGTTCACGCGGCGGCCACGGCCGCGACGTCGCCGGTGAAGGCGGGGGCGACATGCCGGGCGAACAGTTCCATGGCCCGCTCGGCCCGCTCGTAGGGCAGCGGGCCCGGGTTGAACTGCAGGCTCAGGCAGATGTCGTCGCCGTACCAGTCGCGGATCGTCGCGACCTGGCCGCGCACGTCGTCCGGCGTGCCGGCCAGGACCTTGTTCGCCGCCAGCGCCGTGTCGAAGTCGTAGGAGCGGGCCTTGTCGGCGAACTGCTCGTAGCCGGGGTACTGCTCCGAACGCGCGCCCGCCCAGGACGCGACCGCCGCCGCCATCTGCTCCACGTAGTTGCGCTCGCACGCGGCCGCGTCCGCGAGCACCTCGGCCCGGTCCTCACCGAGGTAGCAGGTGTACTTGATCTGGATACGGCCCGGGCCCTCATGGCCCGCGGCCTGCCGCGCCGCCCGGTAGGCGGCCGTCATCTGCGTCAGCTGCTCCTGGCTGGTGACCGAGGGCACGACCTGCAGGTGGTGGCCCCGCTCACCGGCGAGCGCGCACGAGGCGGCGCTGGTCGCGGACGCCACGAACACCGGCGGGTGCGGCCGCTGATAGGGCCGGGGATATCCGGTGACCGGCCCGAAGCGGTGCACCTCGCCCTCGAAGCGGACCTCCTGCCCGCTCCACAGCGCCACACACGCCTCGACGACCTCCGTGAAACGGGTCCGGCTCTCCTCCATGGGCACGTTGAACAGCTCGAACTCGTCCGGCAGGAAACCGCGTCCGAAGCCCACGTCCAGCCGCCCGTGGCACAGGTTGTCCAGCAGCGCCAGACGCGCCGCCAGCTGCACCGGATGCGCGAACGAGGCGATCACCGCGCCGGTCACCAGCCGTATGCGGCTGGTGCGCGCGGCGGCGGCCGTCAGGAACACCACCGGGTCGGGGCTGTAGCCGCCGTAGGGGGAGCCGTAGTGCTCGACCGTCTGGACGTGCTCGAAGTCCAGCGCCTCGGCCAGCTCGACCAGCTGAAGACTTTCTTCGTAATAGGTGCTCGCACTCTTCTTGACCGGGTCGACGACCGGGAAGAAGTTGACGCCGAATTCCATGGGGGCTCCGTCCGGTGATCCGATTCCGGCTTCACGAAAAAGCCTGGTACAACTCTTCGACTATCGGACCTTAGACGGTGCGGGCGGACTGTGCGGGGCGCGCGAGCGGGACTCCAGTCGCCGTATGAGGGGCCTTGAGTTGTTTTCAGGGCGTGCGCGGCGAACGCTCCTGGGAAAGCAGCGTCCACCAGTGCCCCAGCGTCGGACGGGCCATCAACTCCGGAAAGCCGACCTCGATGCCGCGCCGGTGCCACGCGGAGATGAGCCGCATGGTGCTGATCGAGTCCAGCCCGTGGTCGACCAGGTCCTCGTCGTCGTCCGGCAGTTCCGCCGGCTCCAGCCGCAGACAGCCGGCGACCATCTGCCGCAGCAGCTGCCGGGTCAGCGGATCCGCTCCCGGCGGCACCTCACGCTCCGAATACGTCTCCATGCCGCCGAAAGTAACAGCGCCGCCCGACGCTGAGGAAGGCGCTTCACTATTGCCGTTCAGGTGGTCAGCCATCTGTCAGTGCCGCGTCAGGCACTGCCCGGCGGAGAACTGCTCGACAGCGGCTGGAGATTACTCGGGGAGCCCGGTCGAAAGAAGCTACGGTGCATCTCGTCCATGGATAGTGAAGAAAGGACAGCGGGTCCCCAGTGGCGCAATATCGACCGCGCCTCGGATACCGATTCGTCAACCGGCTCGGAAGCCGAGCGCAGGCCGTCGAGGTACGGAGGAAACCATGAAGATTCAGGTTCTGGGTCCGCTGAGTGGCCACGTCAACGGGATGTCGATCGTTCCTACGGCGGGCAAGCCGCGGCAGATCCTGGCGCTGCTCGCCCTCTACCCGGGCCGGGTCATGCCCGTGCCCACACTCATGGAGGAGATCTGGGGCACCGAACTGCCGCTGAGCGCACTCACCACACTCCAGACATACATTCTCCAGCTGCGCCGCCGGCTGGGCACCGCCATGGGACCCGACGTCCCGGGCACCGCGAAGGACGTGCTGGCCACCCGGCACGGCGGCTACCTGCTGCAGATCCCGCCCGAGGCCGTCGACGTCCACGAGTACGAGCGCCTCGTCGCCGAGGGCCAGCAGGCCTTCGACGACGGCGAGGACGAACGCGCCGCCCGCACCTACCGGCAGGCGCTGGAACTGTGGCAGGGCACCGCACTGGTCGACGTACGCGTCGGCCCGATCCTGGAGATAGAGGTCATGCGGCTGGAGGAGAGCAGACTCGTCACCCGCGAGCGGCGGATCGACGCCGATCTGCGGCTGGGCCGGCACGTCGAAGTGATCGCCGAACTCACCGACCTGATCGCCCGTCACCCCCAGCACGAGGGGCTGCACTCGCAGGCGATGGTGGCGCTCTACCGCTCCGGCCGCCAGGCCACCGCGCTCGACGTCTTCCACCGGCTGCGCCGGCGGCTGATCGACGAGCTCGGCGTGGAGCCCTCGCCGCAACTGCAGCGCCTGCACCAGGCGATGCTCGCCGTCGACCCGCAGCTCGACGTGTCCTCCACCCCCCGGCGCACCTCCACCTTCAACCTGTACGCGGCCTGAACCACCGGCGCGGGGGCGGTGGTTGGCTGATTCGAGCCGTTCTCCAGGCCCGTCCGCGAAGGTCGGTGCCCATGAACGGATCCGTGCACACAGCAGCCGCGGGAGGCGGCCCCGCCCCGGCGGGCCGCCCACCCCTGCGGCTGTACTGCTTCGCGCACGCCGGCGCCGGGGTCACCGGCTTCGCCCGCTGGCCGACCCGGTCGGGCCCGGACATCGACATCCGCCCGATGCTGCTGCCCGGCCGTGACTCCCGGCGCCACGAACGGCGCCCGACCACACGCACCGCACTGCTCGAGGACCTGCTCGGCGTCCTGGCCGACGCCGCGCACCACGGCCCCTACGTCCTGTACGGGCACAGCCTGGGCGGCATGGTCGCCTACACCCTCGCCCGGGCCCTGACCGACAAGGGCCTGCCGCCTCCCGTGCTCCTCGCGGTCGGCGCCTGCCCGCCGCCGCACGCGGTCTTGGCCCACCACAGCGGCGAGTTGAGCGACGAGCGGCTCCTCAGCTTCCTCGGCGACCTGGGCTCCGCACCCACCGGCCTGCTCGCCGACCCGGACAGCGTGTGGCACCGCACGGTGCTGCCCGTCCTGCGGGACGACCTGCGGCTCGGCGCCGACCTGCGCGCCGCCGCCAACGACCCCGCCACCGGAGGCCCCCTGCCGGTGCCGGTCCTGGCCGTCGACGGCCAAAGCGACCGTGTGGTGGACGCGAAGGCGATGGACGGCTGGCGGCGCTGGACCACCGGCCCGCTGGTGCGGCGCACCGTCCCGGGCGACCACTTCTTCGTACGCGGCCGGGAGATCCCCCGGCTCATCGGGCGGGCCTGCCGTGTGGCGCGGCGCACCGCGCCCCTATCTGGAGGACAACTGTGAGGGACCAGGCGATGAGACGGGTCGTCATCACCGGCATAGGCGTCGTCGCCCCCGGCGGCGTGGGCACCCGGAACTTCTGGGACACGCTCACCGCGGGACGCACCGCCACCCGCGGCATCACCCTGTTCGACGCATCCGCCTACCGCTCCCGCATCGCGGCCGAGGCCGACTTCGATGCCGCCGCGCACGGCTTCGGCCCCGCCGAGGCCGCCCGCCTGGACCGGGCCGCCCAGTTCGCCCTCGTCAGCGCCCGCGAGGCGCTCGCCGACAGCGGCCTGCCCGCGGACCTGCCCGACCCGCTGCGCACCGGCGTCACCCTCGGCAGCGCCGTCGGCTGCACCACCGGACTCGACGACGAGTACGGGGTCGTCAGCGAACAGGGCTCGGCCTGGGAGGTCGACCACACACGGGCCGTCGCCCACCTCTTCGACTACTTCGTGCCCAGCTCGCTGGCCGCCGAAGTGGCCCGCGCCACCGGCGCCCAGGGCCCCGTCTCCCTCATCTCCACCGGCTGCACCTCCGGCCTGGACTCCATCGGCCACGCCGTCGACCTGATCCGCGAGGGCAGCGCCGACGTCATGGTCACCGGCGCCACCGAAGCACCCATCTCGCCGATCACCGTCGCCTGCTTCGACGCCATCAAGGCGACCAGCCCCCGCAACGACGACCCGGCCACCGCCTCCCGCCCCTTCGACCGCACCCGCAACGGGTTCGTCCTCGGCGAAGGCTCGGCCGTCCTGGTGCTGGAGGAGTTCGAACACGCCCGCCGCCGCGGCGCCCACGTGTACGCGGAGATCTCCGGGTTCGCCGGCCGCAGCAACGCCTACCACATGACCGGCCTGAAGGCCGACGGCGCCGAGATGGCAGAGGCGATCACCGCCGCCCTCGACGAGGCACGCCTGGACCCCACCGCCGTCGACTACATCAACGCCCACGGCTCGGGCACCAAGCAGAACGACCGGCACGAGACCGCCGCCTTCAAACGCAGCCTCGGCCACCACGCCCGCACCGTCCCGGTCAGCTCCATCAAATCGATGATCGGACACTCCCTCGGCGCGATCGGGTCACTCGAGGTCGCCGCCAGCGCCCTGGCCATCGAGCACAACACCGTCCCCCCGACGGCGAACCTGCACGAGGCGGACCCGGCCTGCGACCTCGACTACACCCCCCTCACCGCCCGCGAACAGCGCACCGACACGGTCCTCAGCGTCGGCAGCGGCTTCGGCGGCTTCCAGAGCGCCATCGTCCTGACCAGGCCGCGACTTCAGGAGGCAGCATGACCACGGCCCTGGCCGAACACCGGGCCACCGAGCACACCGTGCGGCCCGCGCAGGCCACCACCGCGCGCACCACCGCCACCGTCGTCACCGGCATCGGCGTCACCGCACCCAACGGACTGGGCACAGAGGCCTGGTGGCAGGCCGTCCTCGCCGGCGAGAGCGGCATCGGCCCCCTCACCCGCTTCGACGCCACCCGCTACCCGGTACGCCTCGCCGGCGAGATCGACGGCTTCGTCGACGCCGACCACCTGCCCAGCCGGCTGCTGCCCCAGACCGACCGCGTCACCCGCCTGTCGCTGGCCGCCGCCGAAGAAGCCCTGGCCGACTGGGGCCAGGACCTGGCCGCCCTGCCGGACTACGGCGCCGGCGTGGTCACCGCCAGCTCCGCCGGCGGCTTCGAGTTCGGCCAGCGCGAACTGCAGGCCCTGTGGAGCAAAGGCGGCCAGCACGTCAGCGCCTACCAGTCCTTCGCCTGGTTCTACGCCGTCAACACCGGCCAGATCTCCATCCGGCACGGCCTGCGCGGCGCCAGCGGCGTCGTCGTCACCGAACAGGCCGGCGGCCTCGACGCCCTCGCCCAGGCCCGCCGCCGGATCCGCAAGGGCAGCCGGCTCATGATCAGCGGCGGTGTCGACTCCGCACTGTGCCCCTGGGGCTGGGCCGCCCACCTGGCCGGCGGCTCCATGAGCACCGTCACCGACCCGGCCCGCGCCTACCTGCCCTTCGACCCGGCCGCCTCGGGCCACATCGTCGGCGAGGGCGGCGCCCTGTTCGTCCTCGAGAACGGCACCGCCGCCCGCGCCCGCGGCGCCCGCACCTACGGCACCTTCGCGGGATACGCCGCCACCTTCGACGGCCCCGGCACCGACCGCCTGGCCGACGCCGCCCGCCTCGCCCTCACCGACGCCGGCCTGCGCCCCGACGAGATCGACGTCGTCTTCGCCGACGCCGCGGGCACCCGTGACGCCGACCGGGCCGAAGCCACCGCCCTCGCCGCCCTGTTCGGCCCGCACGGCGTACCGGTCACCGCCCCCAAGACCATGACCGGCCGGCTGCTGGCCGGCGGCGCCCCCCTGGACGTGGCCGCCGCCCTGCTCAGCCTGCGCGACCAGGTCATCCCGCCGACCACCGGCACCCGGCACCCCGCCGACGACTGCCCCATCGACCTGGTCACCGCCCCCCGCCACGGCATGAGGCTGCGCAACGCGCTGGTCCTCGCCCGCGGCCGGGGCGGATTCAACTCCGCGGCCGTACTCAGCCAGGGCCCCGGACCGCAGTGACACACGTGGAAGAGGAGACAGACGCCATGGACCACCTGGAACTGGACGACCTGAAGGCCCTGCTGCGCGAGTGCGCCGGCGTCGAGGAAGGCGTCGACCTCGACGGCGACGTCCTCGACGTCCCCTTCCTCGCCCTCGGCTACGACTCGCTGGCCCTGCTGCAGACCACCGGCCGCATCGAACGCGACTACGACGTCATGCTCGACGAGGAGGGCCTCGACGAGGCGGAGACCCCCCGCGACTACCTGGCCCTGGTCAACCGGGCCCTGTCCGCGCGGACCGCGGTGTGAGACCGGCCGGGCCGGACAGGGCGACCGGGCCCGCCCCCGGGCCCGCCGACGTCCTCGTCGTCGGCGCCGGCCCGGCCGGGCTCGCCCTGACCCTGATGCTGCTGCGCTCCGGGACGCAGGTCACCCTCGCCGAGAAGTCGACCACCTACCGGCGCGACTTCCACGGCGAGATCCTCCAGCCCGGCGGCCAGCGCATCCTCGACCAGCTCGGCGTGCTGGACGGCGCCACCCGTCGCGGCGCCCGCACCCTCAACGGCTTCCAGGTCCTCGAACGCGGCCGCGTCCTGCTCGACATCGACTACCGGCGCCTCGATCCCCCCTACGGCCGTCTCCTGGCCCTGCCCCAGCGCCACCTGCTCGAAGAACTCCTCGCCGCCTGCCACCGGCTGCCCGGCTTCACCCACCTGCCCGGCCACCGCGTCAGCGCCCTGCGCGACGAGGGCGGCCGCTGCACCGGGGCGGTGTTCACCGGCCCCGCCGGAGCGCGCACCACCGTGCCCGCCCGGGTGGTCGTCGCCGCCGACGGACGCTTCTCCAGGACCCGCACCCTGGCCGGCATCGGCGCCGGCCGCCGCGAGGCGTTCGACCAGGACATCGTCTGGTTCACCCTGCCCGCGCCCGGCCGCGCCACCGGACACGTCCGCATCCACCGCGCCGCGGGCACCGCCGTACTCGTCCACGACACCCACCCCGACCGGCTCCGCGTCGGCTGGGCCCTGCCGCACGGCGGCTGGCAGGCGGCCACCGCCCACGGCATCGCCCCCATCAGGGACGAACTGGCCGCCGCCGTCCCCGAACTGGCCGACCTCCTGCACGAACACCTCACCGGCCTGTCCGACCTGGCCCTGCTGGACGTGTTCGCCGCCGACGCCGAGGAATGGGTACGCGACGGCCTCGTCCTGGCCGGCGACGCCGCCCACACCCACGGCCCGCTCGGCGCCCAGGGCATCAACCTCGCCCTCCAGGACGCCGCCACCCTGCACCCGGTCCTCCTCGACGCGCTCGCCGCCGGCGCGTGCACCCGCGAACGGCTCGCCCCCTTCCAGCGGCTGCGGGCACCCGCCGCCGCCCGGGTCACCCGCGTCCAGCGCCTGCAGGCCAAAGCGTTCCTCGGCACCGCCGGCCCCGCCGCCACCTACCTGCGCTCCCGCGCCGCCGCCCTGGTCACCCGCACCCCCCTCGGCGCACACCTCACCTCCCGCATCGCCTTCGGCCCCGTACCCGTCCAGGTGCGGACCGACCTGTTCACCGCCGCCCCCCGACCCACCCAGAAAGGTGCACGGTCAACATGACTGCTCCGAGCCGTCGGCGTTTCGTCGCCCAGGCGCTCACGGCGGGCGCCGCCGCCGGCCTCACCACCGCCGGCCTCGCACCCGCCGCCCGCGCCGCCACCGACCCGGCCCCCGCCCCCGCCCCCGCGGCCCAGGTCACCCCCGACGACCCGCGCTACGCGGCCCTGTCGGTACGCGGCAGCAACAAACGCTTCACCGCCCACCCGGACGCCTTCTGCCTGCCCACCACCACCGCGGACGTCGTCCACGCCGTCGGCGACGCGGTACGGCGCCGCCGGCGCATCGCCGTACGCAGCGGCGGCCACTGCTACGAGAACGTCGTCGGCGACCCGGCCGTCCAGCTCGTCATCGACCTCGCCGCCATGAACGCCGTCACCTACGACCCGCAGCGGCGCGCCTACATGGTCGAAGCCGGCGCCCAGCTCATCGACGTGTACAAGAGCCTCTACTACGGCTGGGGCGTCACCCTGCCCGGCGGCGCCAGCGCCACCGTCGGCTTCGGCGGCCACATCACCGGCGGCGGATACGGCGCCCTCAGCCGCGCCTTCGGCCTCGCCTCCGACCACCTGTACGCGCTCGAGGTCGTCGTCGTCGACGCCTTCGGCCGCGCCCGCGCCGTTGTCGCCACCCGCGAAAGCGGCGACCCGCACCGCGACCTGTGGTGGGCCCACACCGGAGGCGGCGGCGGCAACTTCGGCATCGTCACCCGCTTCTGGTTCCGCTCCCCGAACGCCCACGGCGACGACCCCGCACACCTGCTGCCCCGCCCGCCCGCCACCATCGTCTCCAACGCGGTGATCTACCCCCGCGACGGCATGGACCAGGCCGCCTTCGGCCGCCTGCTGCACAACCACGGCCGCTGGCACGAGGACAACAGCGACGCCGACTCGCCGTACGCCGGCCTCTACAGCGGACTGGTGCTGCCCGGCCGGCTGAAGGACAACGACCCCGGGCAGAGCGCCATCGCCTTCACTCACCTCGACGGCACCCTCCCGGGCGCCCGCGAACTGCTGGACCGCTACGTGGGCGCGCTGACCGACGGTGTCGGCGTCACCCCGTACATCACCGACACCGCGAGCGAGCCGTGGCTGACCGCGACCGTCGCCCTCGCCGAGTCGCAGGACACCGACAAGGGCCGCCACAAGATCAAGTCGGCCTATCTGCGCCGCGCGCTCACCCGCGCCCAGACCGACGCCCTCTTCACGCACCTGAACGCGACCGACCACCGCAACGACAGCGCGTCGGTGTCCCTCCAGTCCTACGGCGGCCGCACCAACGCCCTGCCCGCCGGTGCCACGGCCGGCGCGCACCGCGACTCCGTCCTCAACGTGATCTTCATGAACACCTGGCAGGACCCCGAGGCCGACACCGTCAACATCGACTGGCTGCGCCGCACCTACCGGGACGTGTTCGCCGCCACCGGAGGGGTGCCCGTCCCGGGCCGCGGCAGCGACGGCGCCTACATCAACTACCCGGACATCGACCTGGCGGACCCCCGCTGGAACACCTCCGGGGTGCCCTGGCACCACCTCTACTACAAGGACAACTACCCGCGCCTGCAGCGCATCAAGGCGAAGTGGGACCCGCGCGGCGTCTTCCGCCACACCCTGTCCATCCGCCCCGCCTGAGCACCACCCGCCCCACCAGTCCCCGAAACCCACCACACACGACGGGAGCGACCGGGATGTCCGTCCCCTCCTCGCCCACATCGACATCGTCCGCCGGCATAGCGAAACTCCCCTCGCTCACCGGCTACCGCTTCATCCTCTTCAACGCGGTGTTCTGGACCCACACCCTCGCCGCCGCCCGCTTCTTCGAGAGCGAGTACGTCAACAACCTCGGCCACATCTGGCCCTACGGCACCACCGCCCTGGCGTCGTTCTTCATCCTCTCCGGCTTCGTACTGACCTGGGGCGAGTCCTGGCGCAACGGCCTCGGCCGGTACTGGCGCGCCCGCGCCGCGAAGATCTTCCCCGGCCATGTCGTGATCTGGGCACTGACCCTGATCCTGCTCGCCGTCGTCGGCCCCCTCGCCATGATCGGCCCCACCGACGTCGGCCCGGCCGTCGCCAACCTCTTCCTGGTACAGGCATGGATCCCCGACCCCGCCTACCTGATGAGCGTCTACGGCATCAACTGGTCGGTCTCCTGCGAGATCGCCTTCTACCTCGCCCTGCCGCTGTTCATCCGGCCGCTGCTGAAGATCCCGGCCAACCGCCTGTGGGCCGCGTTCGCCGTGCTGGTCGGCCTCGTCATCGCCATCCCCGCCGTCATCAACTCCGTGGTCGGCGGGCCCGTCTGGCCGTTCTGGGCGCCGCTCTCCTTCGACCAGGCGTGGATGGTCTACTTCCTGCCCCTCAGCCGCCTGCCCGAGTTCCTCCTCGGCGTCGTCCTCGCCCGCATCGTGCAGACCGGCCGGTGGCCCAGGATCCGCGGCCGCTGGATCTTCCTCGCCACCGCCGTCGCCACCTACCTGGTCTGGCTCGCCGTCGACGGCGCCCTGCCCGCCACCTACGCCAGCAGCGGCATCATGTCCATCACCGTCTGCCTGTTCATCCCGCTCATCGCCCTGCGCGACATCGACGGCCGCTCCTCGTTCATGGCCCGCAAGAGCTGGGTCGCCCTCGGCGACGCCTCGTACGCCACCTACCTGGTGCACTGGCCCGTCCTCGCCATCGCACGCGAAGTCGTCGGCCCCACCGCCAAGTTCGGACTCTGGGCCGGCTGGGGCATCGTGCTGGCCACCCTGGTCGTCACCCAGGCACTCGGCCTGCTCCTGTGCCGCTACGTCGAACGGCCGCTGATGCTGCGCCTGGGCAGGCCGCGCAGCAGCCGCATCCCGACCGTGACGGTGACCCCCAGGCCCGCCACCGCCACCGCCCCGACTCCCGCGGCTCCCGCTCCCGCCAAGGAACCGGCGTGACCACCACCGCCCCCGAACCGGCGGCCCCCGCACCCGCGGACACCGCCCCCGAACCGGCCGCCGCCGGGCAGGCGGACACCTGCCCGGCGGCCGCCGGGCAGGTGCCGGCGTTCCCCTTCGACACCGAGCCCGGCCCGCCGCTGGAGGTACCGCAGGAGTTCACCCGCCTGCGGGCCCACTGCCCCGTCCAGCGGGTCCGCCTCCCGTACGGCGGCGAGGGCTACCTCGTCAGCCGGTACGCCGACGTGAAACAGGTCCTCGCCGACCGGCGGTTCTCACGGGCCGCCACCGTCGGCAAGGACGTGCCCCGCACCGTCCGGGAGGTCACCGCCCCCGGGCATCTGCTGGCGATGGACCCGCCGGAGCACACCCGGCTGCGCCGCCTGGTCGCGGCCGCGTTCACCGAGCGCGGCATCCGGCGCCGGCGGCCGCGGATCCAGGCGATCGTCGACGAGCTGATCGACGGCCTGCGCGCCCGCGCCGCCGGCGGCGAGGCGGTCGACCTGGTCGCCCACTTCTCCATGCCGCTGCCGATGACGGTCATCTGCGAACTGCTCGGCGTCCCGCCCGGCGACCGGCACTACTTCCAGCGGGTCGCCGAAGTCGCCTTCAGCAACGGCGCGGTCGACCCGCAGGAGATGCGGCAGGTCGGCGAGGCCTTCGGCACCTACCTGTCCGGGCACATCGCCCGGCTGCGGGAGCGTCCCGGCGACGACCTGATGTCACAGATGATCGCCGCACGCGATGAGGACGAGGACCGGCTCACGGAGGCCGAACTCATCAGCCTGGCGGGCACGCTCCTGATCGCCGGCTACGAGACCACCGCCGCCGAGATCTCCAACTTCGTGTACACGCTGCTCGAGCACGACCGGTGGTCCTGGCTGGTGCGCCACCCCGAGCACCTGGACACCGCCGTCGAGGAGCTGCTGCGCTACATCGCCCTCGGCGGCGGGGACGTGCTGCCCCGCCTGGCGACCGAGGACGTCGACATCGGCGGCACCGTCCTTCCCGAGGGCGCCTCGGTCATCGCCGCGATGATCTCCGCCAACCGTGACGAGAGCGTCTTCGCCGACGCCGACGTGCTCGACCTGGAACGCAGCCCCAACCCGCACGTCGCCTTCGGCCACGGCCCGCACCACTGCACCGGCGCCCAACTCGCCCGCCTGGAACTGCGCGTGGTCCTCGCCTCGCTGCTGCGGGCCTTCCCCGCACTGCGCCTGGCGGTCCCCGCCGA
Source organism: Streptomyces kurssanovii (assembly GCF_040677245.1). NCBI lineage: Bacteria > Bacillati > Actinomycetota > Actinomycetes > Kitasatosporales > Streptomycetaceae > Streptomyces > Streptomyces kurssanovii. The sequence goes on along the minus strand of NZ_JBFAQK010000085.1, from coordinate 2,733 downwards.
ACAGGTCCCGTGGCGCCAGGGCTCCCTGGTCCGCGGCCCGCGGCAGCTGCTGCTGCGCTGGTAGGAGCGCACCGCACCACGGCACACGGCAAACAGAGGGGGCCCGGCGGACATCCCGTCCGCCGGGCCCCTGTCTTCTTCGCGCCCCGGATGTGCCGCAGGCCGGTCAGCCGGCCCGCTGCCACTCGTCCATCAGCGCCCGCTCCAGGGCCGTCAGCGGCACATCCGGCCGCAGCCGCTCCGGATGCCCCGCGGGCGGCCGCAGCAGCAGCGGCGGCCGCTCCGCCGCGGCCCGCCTGCTCTCGCCCGCCAGATACACCCCGCCGCAGGCCACCAGGCCCTGCCACACCGGCCGCAGGCACCGCCGCACCACCCGCACCGGCCACCGGCGGGCGGCCATCACCGGCCACCCGCCGCGCGGCCCGCGTAGGCGGCCGCCGCCGGGGCCAGCTGCAGCACCACATGCCCGGCCGCCGAGTGCACATCGCGCCACAGCCGCTGCAGCGGGCTGTGCACGCTGTGCCCGCTGGTGCCGGACGCCCCGAAGAGCCGGTCCACGACCCGTACCAGCATCTCGGCGGCCAGGGCGCAGTCGCGCTGCGCGCGGGTCGTCTCCAGCGGCGTGGGCGCCGTGTCCCGGTCCGCGACGCGGGCGACCCGCTCCAGCAGCAGGCGGGCCGCGTCCAGCTCGCCCGAACAGCGGGCCAGCGTCTCCTCGTAGAAGCCGCGCCCCGGGCCGGGGCCCGGGGTGTAGGAGGCCGAAGCCAGCTTGGGCGCCGCGGACGCCGACCACAGCTCGAGGGCGCCTTCCGCGGCACCGAGCATCGGCAGGCTGAAGAACAGGCCGTTGACGGCCGGCAGCGGCACCGCATGGCAGCCGTCCACGCCCTCCGGTGCCCGCCCGGTCAGCAGATCCTCCGCGGCGAAGCTCAACTCGTCGGCGACGAACACGTCCTCGGCGATCAGCGTGTTGCTGCCGCTCGCGCGCATCCCCACGTCCGACCAGGTCTCCTCGGTGCGATAGGCGCCGCGGGGCAGGGCGAACAGCCGCGGCCGGGGCCGCCCCCCGCCCGCCGCGGCCGGGGCCGTCACCAGCGCCCAGTCGGAGTGGTCGACGACGCTGACGTACGGCCAGGTGCCGCTCACCCGCCAGCCGCCGTCCACCGCGTGGGCCCGGCCCACCGGGGAGACGGAGCCGACGATCACCGTGTCGGGGCCCTCCCGCCAGACCTCCTTGCGGCCGGCCTCGGGAAGGTAGGCGGCCATCCGCGACAGGCTCGCCACGATCGACGCGCTCCACGCGGTCGCGGGACAGTGCGCGCCGAGCGTGGTGATGCCCGCGGCCAGCTCGGTGAACGTCGCCGCGGCGCCGCCGTGCGCGGCGGGCACGAAGTGCCGGGCGAAACCCGCCCCGACCAGGGCGCGCAGCACATCGGCATCGACACGGCGCGCCTGCTCGGCCTGCTCGGCCCGCTCGGCGGCGAGCCGGGCGACCGTGCGCGCGGCGTCCGCCACACCGGACCCGTGCCGGAACTCGTCGGTCATCTGGGCTCCCTCTTCGCTCGGCGTGCCCGGGGCGGGCCGTCACCTCGCAACGCTCTGACCAGCCGGTCGCGATCCGCTCAAATGCGCCTGGAGAGTCCAGGGCGCCACGAGCGGCCCGCACCAGAATCGGCCTGTTCCCGCCGTCTGCCGTGAGGAGAGGCCGTGCCGTCCAGCACCACCGTCCCTGCCCCAGCCCCCGCGCCCCCCGGCCGGGCGACGGAGGTCGCACCGGGCGTCCACGCCTACCTCCAGCCGCCCGGCGGCTGGTGCCTGAACAACGCGGGCGTCATCGTCTCCGGCGGCGAGAGCGCCCTCGTCGACACCGCCGCGACCGACTCACGCGCCCGGCACCTGCGCACCACCGCCCTCGCCCTGAACGGGGGGAGCGCCCCGCGCACGGTCGTCAACACCCACTTCCACGGCGACCACGCCTTCGGCAACCACCTGTTCCCCGAGGCGCTCGTCATCGGCCACGAACGCACCCGCAGCGAGATGATCGCCGCCGGGCTGCACCTGACCGGCCTGTGGCCCGACGTCGACTGGGGCGACATCGAACTCGCGCCGCCCACCCTCACCTTCACCGACGGCCTCACCCTGCACATCGGATCGGTGCGCGCCGAGCTGGAGCACATCGGCCCCGCGCACACCTCCAACGACACCGTCGTGTGGCTGCCCGAACAGAAGGTGCTGTTCACCGGCGACCTGATCATGAACGGGGTGACACCGTTCTGCCTGATGGGCTCGATCGCCGGCTCCCTGGCGGCCATGGAACGGCTGCGGTCCTTCGGCGCCACCACGATCGTCCCCGGCCACGGCCCGGTCGCCGGGCCCGAGGTGTTCGAGCAGACGGAGGGCTATCTGCGGCTGGTCCAGCGACTGGCCCGCGAGGGCCACCGGGCGGGCCGCACCGCGGTCGAGGCCGCCCGCGGCGCCGCCCTCGGCCCCTACGGCACACTCCTGGACAGCGAGCGGCTGGTGCCCAACCTGCACCGCGCCTACGCCGAACTGGACGGCACCCCGGCAACGGAGCGGCTGCCCATGCCCGTCATGCAGACGGCACTCGGCGAGATGATCGAGTACCACGGCCGGCTGCCCTGCTGCCTGGCCTGAGCACCACCGGCACGAGGAAGGGGCGGCCGCGCCCCGGGCCTGCTCGGTGCGGGGTCCGCCGGTGGCCCGTACGCCGAT
>NZ_JBFAQK010000084.1:0-21646 GCF_040677245.1 Streptomyces kurssanovii | reverse complement strand
TGTTCCCCTACCCGCCCCTTCCCGAAACCGGGGGCTCCGCCCCCGGACCCCCGCGCCTCAAACGCCGGCGAGGCTGACAAAGTCAGCCCGCCCGGCGCTTGAGGGCACCGCGCGAAGCGCGGTACGCCGCCGCAGGGCGGCACGGGGCCCGGGGCCTGCCCCGGTTCGGGAAGGGGCGGGGTGGGGAACAAGCCCGCCGCAGGCGCCACCCGCCCGCAGCCGCACCCGCCCCACGCCCCGCAAACACCACGGCCCCGCCCCCGCCACGCCCTTGCGGCAGCGACGAGGCCGGGGCCAGGGCCCGCCGGACAGAGGAAGGCGTCAGCCGATTTCCGCGCCCAGGACCGACAACGCCTCCGTCACCGGCTGGAAGAACGTCTCGCCGCCCGAGCTGCAGTCGCCGCTGCCGCCCGACGTGAGGCCGATCGCCGCGTCGCCCGAGAAGAGGGAGCCGCCGCTGTCGCCCGGCTCCGCGCAGACGTTGGTCTGGATGAGGCCCTCGACGATGTCGCCGTTGCCGTAGTTCACGGTGGCGTCGAGGCCTGTCACCTCACCGTCGTGGACCTGCGTGGTGGAGCCGCTGCGCGTCACCTGCATGCCGACGGTCGCCTCGCCCGCCTGGGTGATGGCCTGGGACCCGCCGTCGTAGAGGTTCACCTCGCTCGGGTGCTCCGTGGCGCCGTTGTACTTCACCAGCGCGAAGTCGTTGCCGGGGAACTGCGAGTCGACCATCGTGCCGACGGCCGGGCCGCCCGCCGAGTCGGACCACTCGCTGCCGGACTGCCCGCAGTGCCCGGCGGTGATGAAGTGCGGCTCGCCGTCCTTGACCACGTTGAAGCCGAGCGAGCAGCGCCCGCCGCCCGAGTGGATGGCGTCGCCGCCCGCGATGAAGGGCCTGAACTCGCCCGCGGTCTTCTTGAGCTCCGCCTTGGCGCCGAGGCCCTTGACGACCTCCTGGAGCTTGGTCCAGTCGGCGCCCTCGACCGTGCGGTCCGCGGTGACGACGACCTTGTTGGTGACCGGGTCGGTCGCCCACGAGGTGCCGGGGATGGTCGCCTTGTCCGTGAGGGTCTGCCGGGCGCTCTTCAGCTCGACGAGGGTGTTCTCGACGACCCTGGCCTTGCCGCCCGCCTCGCGCACCGTCTGCGCCGCGTCCTCGCTGAGCACGTTCACGATGAGCGCCTTGGCCTTGGCGTCGTAGTACGCGCCGGCCTCTTCGGCGCCCAGGTCCGCCCTCAGCGTGGCGGCGAGGTCCCCGGCCGCCGGCGCCGTGAGCGCCTTCACGTCGAACTGCGCGGTCTGGTCACTGGCGTTCGCACTCTGGAAGGTGACGCCCGCGGCAACGATGGCGACGACCGCGCCGCCCGCTACTGCCGCTTTCCTCTTGGGTATGCGTCGGTGCTTCAACTTCGACCTCCTGTGGGGGCCGCGCCCGGAGCAAGTGGGGTGCCCGGACGCGGAGGATGATCCGCCCACTATTCCGAGGCGTCGCAGTCGCACACAAGGTCGACCACGGGACGGGCACACGACAACACGGTTGCGTTCACAGCCTCTTCACAGGATCCGGGAACAGGAACGTGAATGCCCCGGCAGTAGGCCGCCTGATGGGTAATCACCGGCCGGACGGGGAAGCTCATGGTGTCTGCACGGGCATGGACGGCACGGGGCATGTACGGCGAAGGGGGGCGTTCGGGTGCGACGTCGGGTGCGCGCGGCGGACGGGCGGCATCTGATGGTGGAGCGTCTCGGCGATCCGCGCGGCAGACCGGTCTTCCTGCTGCACGGTACGCCGGGCAGCAGGCTCGGCCCCGCGCCACGCGGCATGGTGCTCTATCAGCGCGGCACACAGCTGATCGCCTACGACCGTCCCGGCTACGGCGGTTCGGACCGGCTCGCGGGCCGCAGCGTCGCCGATGTGGCGCAGGACGTACGGGCGATCGCCGACGACTTCGGCCTGGAGCGCTTCGCCGTCGTGGGCCGGTCCGGGGGCGCGCCGCACGCTCTGGCGTGCGCGGCCCTGATGCCGGACCGGGTGACCCGTGCCGCCGCGCTGGTGACCCTCGCGCCGAGGGACGCGGACGGCCTGGACTGGTTCGAGGGCATGGCCGCGTCCAACGTCACCGAGTACACCAGCGCCTCCGACGACCCCGCGGGACTCGTGGAGCGGTTCACGCTGCGTTCCGCCGAGATCAGGCAGGATCCGGTCCGGCTGCTGAACGACCTGCGCAGGGAACTCACCGACTCCGACCGGATGGTGGTCTCCGACGCGGGCGTCAGGTCGATGCTGCTGCGCAACTACCAGGAGGCGCTGCGGACTTCGGCGTACGGATGGATCGACGACGCGCTGGCGTTCTGCAGCCCGTGGGGCTTCGACCCGGCGGACATCAAGAGCCCGGTGATGCTGTGGCACGGGGAGAAGGACGTCTTCTCGCCGGTGGGCCACTCGCGCTGGCTCGCCCAGCGCATCCCGGGCGCGACGGCCGTCCTGGAACCGGCCGCCGCGCACTTCGACGCCCTGCACGCGCTGCCCCGCATCCTCACCTGGCTGCTGGACGACTGACCGCGCCCGCCGGCCGGCGGGCGCTGGCCGGCGCGCCCGCGGGGCACGGCAGCCCGCGCCGTCGCACCGCCGTCACACCGCCAGCGGCTCCAGGTCGCGGTAGACGCGGCGTTCGTCCTTGGCGATGCGGGTGAGCGCGTGCTCGTCGCCCAGCAGCCGCTGCAGCTCCTCGACCGTCTCCACGCGCAGTTGGGCCGCCTCGTCCTTGCGTCCCAGCAGTCCGAGCGTGACGGACATGTTGGAGGCGATGCCGAGCACTTCCGGGTGGTGTGCTCCCAGCACCTCGCGCAGCCGGTCCACGGTCCGCCGCTCGATCGCCAGTGCCTCCTCGCAGAGGCCGAGGTCCGCGAGGGCGTTCGCGAGGTTGATCGTGCTGTAGAGGGCGTGCGGATGGTCCTCCCCCAGCACCTCGCGCATCGCCGCGACCACGTCCCGCAGCAGCCGCTCAGCGGTCTCCGGTGTTCCGCAGCCCCACTCGTAGATCCCGAGGTTGTTGATCGCGGCCAGGGTGTACGGGTGCCGCTCGCCGGGGACCTGCCGGTACTGGTCGACGACCTCCTGGGCCAGGTCCCGTGCGGCGACGGGCTCGCCGGCGGCGAACAGGTCCGCCGCCATGTTCAGGTCGCAGGCCAGCGAGTCGGGGTTGGCGGAGGTGTACTTGGCGCGGTAGCGGTTGCGGGTCGCGGTCGTCAGCCGCCGTGCGTCCTCCAGCCGGCCGGCCCTGCGCAGTGACACCGCGAGGCTCTTGCCCGCGGCCAGCGTGCCGGGGAACGCCCGGCCGAGCTGCGCCTTGTAGACCTCGTAGGTGCGGCTGAGCACGGACACGGAGTCCTCGTACCGCCCGACCTCCCTGAGGTCGCGGGCGAGGTTCATCGCCGAGGAGAGCGTGTACGGGTGCTCCGGGCCGAGCACCTCCGTGCGCCGGTCGAAGACCTCCTGGTCGATCTCGCGGGCCCGCGCGTACTGCCCGACCATGCGCAGGTTCAGCGCCAGGTTGTTGGCGGCGGCGAGCGTGCGCGGATGGGACTCGTGGAAGATCTGGCTGAAGCCTTCGTGCGCCTCGGTCGCCAGCTCCATCGCCCTGCCGTACTCGCCGAGCGTGCCGAGGTCCATCGCCAGACCGCTGGTGGTCATGTACGTGTGCGGATGGGAGGCGCCGAGCACGGCGCGCTGCCGCTCCAGGGTCACCTCGTCCAGGTCCTTCGCCTCCACGTAACGGCCTTGGGAGCGCAGGATGTTGGAGAGGTGGAAGCGCAGGTACAGGTACTGGAGGTCGTCGTTGCCGAGCATGTCCTTCCACGCCTCGCGCAGATCGCTGGCGAGGGTGTAGGCGGCCTTCCAGTCGCCGCGCTTCCACAGGTAGCGCACCCGGTCGATCAGCAGCCTGCGGGTCTCCGGCTCCTTGCAGTACCTGGCCTCCGACGGGCCGAGGTGCGGCCAGATGGTGTTGAAGCGCGGCCAGGTCTCCGGGTTGTCGATCGGCTCGTCGTCGTCGGGCCTGGCGCCCGCGAGGATGCGGTGGACGGCGTGGCGCGCGTCCATCTGCTCCTCCTCGCTCAGCTGCGCCCTGATGACGGCCTGCACCAGCCGGTGCACCTGGATCGAGTTGGAGACCTGGTCGACCTTGGCGAGGGCGAACCGCCCGATCTCCCGGATGACCCGGCCCAGTACCAGCTTCTCCTGGAGGGACGCGTCGTACGGCTTGAGCGCGTCGATCATCTCTTTGCTGTAGAGCAGGTTCGCGGAGATCGGCTCGGGGGCGAAGAAGGCGCACAGCTGAAGCAGCCGGACGGCCGCGGGAGAGCGCTCCTTCAGCCGCTCGATGGACACGTTCCAGGTCGCGGCGACCGGCTCCGGGTATCCGGCGGGCTGGTTGAGCGCCAGCACGCTGGCGGCCTGCTCACGCAGTTGTTCCAGGTAGGAGGCGACCGGTGTGGCCGTCTCCGCTATCCAGGCCGCCGCCTGCTCGACGGCGAGGGGCAGGTCGCCCACGGCCGTGGCGACCTGGTCGGCGTCCTCGGCGCTCAGTCCGCGGGCGCGCCGCTGTATGTGCTCGATGGACTCCTCGCGCAGGAAGACGTCGACGGGCAGCGCGTCGCCGTACTGCGACCAGGTCTGGTTCCTGGAGGTGACCAGGACGTGGCCGGGGCCGCCGGCGGGGAAGAAGCGCTTGAGCTGCTCGGGGTCGTCGGCGTTGTCGAAGACCAGCAGCCACCGTGACGACGGCACTCCGCGCCGCAGCAGGTCGATGGCCTCCTGCGAGGCGGCGGCCATGTCCTCGCCGCCCTGCGCGCCGAGCCGGACGGCGAGTTCGGCGAGTCCGGCGACGACGTCGTCGGGCTGCTCGGACGAGATCCACCAGACCAGGTCGTAGTCGGCCATGAACCGGTGGACGTACTCGAGGGCGACCTGGGTCTTGCCGACGCCGCCGAGGCCGTAGAGCGTCTGGGGCTGCGGCAGGACCGCCGCCACGGCCATGCCGCCGCCGAGCTGGTCGCGCATCCGCTCCAGTACGACGGAGCGGCCGGTGAACCCGGGGTTGCGGGGCGGCGCGTTCCAGATCTTGGGCACCGTTCCGGGGAACCGCGGCCCGGGCGACGACGGCTCGGGAAGCTGCACCGGGCGGTCGAGCGCCCGCAGCAGGGCGCCGGTGGCGTGCACCTCGTCGAGCCGGAACAGGTCGACGGGGTTGCGGTCGATGTAGGGGGTGGTGAGGCGGACGTCGCCGACCCGTATCGGGAGCAGGTGCCGCCGGCCGCCGCTCGGGTCCTCCGCCGCCGCGCGCTGGAAGACCTCCACGGCCCGGGCCGACTTGAGGTAGGCGCTGGACAGCAGCACGACCGTACGCGCGGCGTTCTCCGCGGCGGCCGCGTCGACCTCCACGGGATCGTGTTCCGCGGACACGTCGCGCGGCACGACCCGGAAGCCGGCTCTGCTGAGCACGTACTCGACCCAGTCGGCCCACATGCGGTTCTCGGCGACGTAGCTGAGGAACAGGTCGGCGGGCAGCGCGGGTCGCCGGCGGGTGAAGGCGTCCCTGATGCGCAGCCGGACGTCCTCGTTGACCGGCGGCATCGCGGTGACCTGATGGTCGGTGACGACGGCGGTGAGGCGTTCGAAGGCGGAGAGCAGCGAGCTGGTGAGCCCGGCCTCGTCCCCGAAGGTCGCGAGCGTCTCCTCGTAGGCGTAGTAGGGCCGGTAGGGGATCTCCACCGCGCCCCAGTAGGCGGTGGCCTCCTCGCCGGTCATGCCGGTGGGGAAGCGGTCGAACTTGAGGCGCGCGAGGGCCCGTCCGGCGTCCGCCTTCTCCTTCTCCCCCTCGTCGATGCGCATCGGAACGGGGAAGATCCGGATGCCCCGGCCGCCATACCGCTCGTCGATCTGCCGGGCGACCGCGGCGGCGCCGTCGATGGACTGGTCGCTGAGGGTGAAGCAGTCGACGAGGACGTCGGGCAGGTGGACGGTGCAGATGTCGGCGATGTCGCTGAGGCCGGTGCGGCTGTCGATGAGGACGTAGTCGTAGTTGGCCTTCATGTCGTCGCGCAGCGCGTCGAAGAAGTGGCCGCCGCCGAGCCGGTCGTAGAAGTTGTCCCAGTCGAAGGTGGACACGGTCGCGGAGTACTCGCGGTTCTGCTTGCCCGCGGAGACGAAGTCGAGCGTGCCGCCCTCGGGGAACTCCCAGCCGAGACTCTCGGGGGTGAGGGAGACGGCGTGCGGCTGTATGCGCGCGTAGTCCAGGTGCCAGTCGACACGGCGGGGCTCGGGATTGGTCGCGGCCCAGGCGTACTCGGTGATCAGGTCGATGACGCCGGTGGTGGCGCCCAGCGTGGAGGGGTCGAGGAACGGGTGGAAGAAGCGGTGCAGGCCGGGTGCTTCCAGGTCCCAGTCGACGGCCAGCACCCGCTTACCGTTCGCGGCGAGGATCCAGGCCACGTTGGCCATGGCCATCGTGCGTCCGGTACCTCCCTTGTACGAGTAGAAGGTGACGATGCGCCCGTCACGACTGGCTGTCATCCGTGTCCTCCGCATCAGGGGCGATGTCACGCATGTTCGGGACGTAGTGGGTGGTGCTGTACTCGGCCATCGGACCGCGCAGCCGGGGCCGTTCGCTGTGGCTGCCGCCGCCCGGCGGGGCCGGCGGGAAGGCCTCGGCGTGGCGCAGGTACTCCTGGGCGGCCGCCTCCGCGACCTGGGGCAGCAGGTGCCCGAAGGCCTCCATGCTGTAGACGCCCTTGGCCGCGGCCTGGCAGGCCGCGCGGCCGTGGCTCATCTGGTGCGGCATGGTGCGCTCCAGTTTCTCGATCAGTTCGGCCTCCGCGTCGCGGCTGTCCGGGTCGTCGCGGTTCCAGGGGACGACGACGCTGACCCAGGGGTGCGGATGGGCGTCGAAGGCGGCGAGTTTGCGGCGTCGTTCCTCGTTCTCGAGGGCCCAGCGGTCGATGAGCAGGATCTCGGGGCGGGTCGGCGGCTGGCCTGCCGCGGGCAGCGGCTCGTGGTCGAAGGAGGAGACGGTCGGCTGGTAGTTCAGGGAGCGCACCAGGTCCTGCGCGACATACGCCAACGGGCGGGCGGAGTCCGGGTGGTACGGGTTCCAGTCCTGTGACTGCTTGCCGTAGTAGTCGGCCGACCGGCCGGGCGGCAGATCGTGGCTCGTGGGGGCCGCGACGGTGACGTGCATGGGCCGCGGGCCGACGCTGGGTCTGCCGAACGCGCTGGGCGCCTGGCGGAACTCGACGGGGCTGCCGGGGGCGAGCCGTATGGTGTCGGCGACGCTGACGATCCGTTTCGCCAGCTCGTAGACGGCCGCCTCGTACTCCTCCGCGAATATCCGGAGCTTGATGAGGCCGTAGAGGCCGTCGGTCACGTACCGGTCGCCGAAGGCGCGGTGGTTGAACTGCAACCGCTCCGCGGGGCCCGGGAGTTGTTCGGGCGGCATCGGCACCCATAACGCCGGGACGATCGCCTCCGCGGGGCGGTTGCTCTTCGCATGGTGGTAGATGGCCCGCTGGGCGAAGGCGTACCACTCCTTGCCGCACATCTCGCTGGCGAAGTAGCGGGGGGAGAAGAGCGGGACGAACACCCGGCAGCTGGCCAGCACTTCGCCCAGCCGCTCCGACCAGCCCTCCCCCGAACGTATCTCCCGGTCCATGAAGCCGGCGGGTGCGCCGGCCGGCAGATCGGTCATGGCCATCACATGGCCGCACAGGTCGCGGAACAGCCGCTCGACCCACATGTCGGGGTCAGGGCCTCCAGCTCCGTACCGCGGTGTGTGCGCGTAGCTCAAGAAGAAGTACGGCCGATGGTCCGCCGCCCGCTGCGCTGAATCCGACACACGACCCCCGTCCTGCGTGAACGCCCGGCCCGACACCCGCCTTCGACGAAGGACGCGAGCGAAGTAATCATTCCGGAGCGAGTCACGCTCCATCCCCCTGCCGTTCGGTCAATCATCACCGCTTTTCGGTCATCCAACCCCTCGCGTGGTCGACCGCGTCCCTGATCGCGAACAGCCTTGCGGTTCTTCCGCCGAGTTGTCCGCTTCGTTCCACTCCCCACGAGAACGCGGCACCGATCGCCTCGAAATCGCTGTCGTCCAGCACGACATCGGTGTATTCCGTCCATTCGGATCCGCCGTCCGGCCGCCGCACCACACAACGGTAGGTGCGCAGCGGGGATCCGACGCGGTATTCGGCGAGATGGAACGCGGTGCATTTGGCGAAGCCCACATTGATCATCAATACGTGCGCTCCGGCGCGATGGAGCGCGCCGAGCGGTGAGCGCTCTCCGAGGTGGCAGTCCAGCGGGTGCTCGGCGAGGAGTTCCGCGGCGCGCCGGCCGAGCGCCGCGAACGACGTCTGCGGGTGGGCGCTGCGCACCGCGCCGGGGGCGGTCCGTACGGATTCGGCCAGCCGGCCCATCCCCTGAGCGGGTGTGGTGGCCGGGTCGAAGGCCGGCATGTCCGCCCGGAAGGCCGCCGCCTGCTCGGGTGTCATGCCGCGCACCCGGGCCAGGTACGCGGACGAGGTGTCCGAGTTCTCCGCCGTGAAGGCCGGGACGACCAGCGTCCCCTCGGGGCCGAGCGCCTCGAGCAGCGCGTCCCGCAGCCGGCGGGCCCCGAGCCCGGTGGCGTGCAGGGAGGCGTGGACGAGGAGCGTCATGCCGTCGCGCACCCCCAGGGCGCGCAGGGAGCGTAACGGTTCGCGGTCGCCTGACGGGTCAGTCACGGGCTGCCTCCTTGTGCAGGGCGGCGATGAGGCGCTTGCCGCTGACGGTCGGTTCCGGTGCGTCGCGCAGAGCCTTGAGGGCGAGGACGGCGTGGGCGGCGGCTGCCGGGTCGAGGGACGCGAGCAGGACGCGTTCGTACGCTCCGGCCAGCAACTGCGAGGCCGGCAGCGGCTCGTCCTGCCACGGGGCGGGATGCAGCCAGGCGCCGTCCTCGGCCAGGAGGTCGGCCACTTCCCCGATCGCGCGCAGTTTGGCCCGGGCGAAGCCCCGCAGCAGTGCGGCCGCCAGTTCTGCGGGGGTTCCCTCCAGACCGAGGCCCAGCGCGCCGTAGGCGTGTCGTCCGACCGACGGACCGCCGCTCCGCAGGGGCGTCAGGGTGGTGAGCGAGGACGCGATCTCGGCCGCCTGCCCCGGCGCGGCGGCCCGCAGGAGGGCCCACGCCCGGGAGAGCGCTTCCGTGTCGCCCACGGCACGCACCGGCTCGTCGAAGCAGTCCCGGAACGGGTCGACGTCCTCCAGCACGAGCCCCGGCCAGCCGTCGAGTCCGGGCCGCCGCAGGGGCCGCCAGCCGGGCGCGGCCTCGCCGGGACGTACGCGTAACGCCTCGCGCCCCGGCACGCTCACGAGCACCTCGTCGGGCCCGCCGGTGACCTCGGCCTCGCACGGCCCGCCGTCGGCGGTCAGCCGGAGCTCGCCGAGCGTGGGCAGGACGAGCGTGCCGGTGGGACAGCCCACCCGTACGGGGACGCCGAGCCCGCTCCGTACGGCCGCGGCGGCCACGTAGGACTCCAGGCGCAGGGCGAGTTCGACCGCGTCGGGGCGCTGCTCGCGCAGGGCGTCGAGGCAGGTGTGCAGCCAGGTGCGGGTGTAGGGGTGGGCGTAGATCTCATCGAGGCCGAGCGAGGTCTCCTCGATCGCCGACGCGAGCTCCCAGGCGGCCGACCACCGCTCGCCGCCACGGCCGGCGAGCTCCTCGTTGAGCCGGGCGAGGGTGTAGCGGGTCAGGTCCTGCTGGAGGATGAGCAGCGCCTCCGGATCGCTCACGGCCGGGGACGCGCTGGACTGCACGGTGCGCTCCTCGATGCCGCGGACGAGCGCCTTGAGGTCGTTGCAGTACACGGAGGTGTTGTCGAAGCCGGAGCCGGTGGCGTAGCGGTGTGTGTAGAGACCGCCGCCGCAGGAGCGGACGACCGGACACTGACGGCACGTCCGGCTCACGCCCGCGAGGCCGAGTTGGCGTGCCTGGACGCCCGGGTGGAGGGCCACGTCGTCGAAGCGGTGCCGGAAGACGTCGAACCCGGTGGCGGCCGCGCCCTCGTAGGCGCTCTTCAGCGAGTCGACCTGTTCCAGGGTGCCGTCGGTCTCGACGACGACGAGGTCGGAGGGGGCGAGGCCCAGGGATTCGGTGAGGCTGGGGCCGCCGGCCAGGGTGGAGAACACCGAGTCGAAGAGCCGCACCGGCACGGGCCTGCCTCGGGCGTCCCAGCGGTCGAAGACCTCGAGGATCCATTCGGCGTAGGCGGTGGGTGATCCGTCCGGTCTGGCCGGCGGGTCGTCCCAGGTGGCGTGGGGCAGCAGGAAGTCGATGCGGGGTGGTTCGAGTTCGGCGAGGGCGTCGTACACGGCGACCGGGTCGTTGGCGACGTCGATGGTGCAGAGCAGGCCGAGGTAGAGGTGGCGGTAGCGCTCCTGGCGGAGGAGGTCCACGGCCCGCAGGACGAGGGGGTGGCTGGTGCGGCCGTCGGCGTAGCGGCGGTGGCGGTCGTTGGCGGTGCGGTCCCCGTCGAGGGAGATGCCGACCCGGACGTCGAATTCGTCGAACAGGTCGAGAAAACGGCTGCTCAGCTGAATGCCGTTGGTGTGGATCCTCAAATCGAGTGCGGCGACCGGTTCAAGGGCTGCGGTGAACTCCTCGCAGACACGGCGCAGACGCTCGGGGCCTGCCAGCAGAGGCTCCCCTCCGTGCAGGATCACTGACACGGAGGGCAGGGCATGACTCTTGGCATGCTCGGCCAGTCGCAGAGCTGTCCAGGAAATCGCTTCGTCAGAGATTGCCTTCGGGCGGGTACGCCAGCTCTGATCAGCGTGTTCATAGATGTAGCAATGGTCGCAGGCAAGATCGCACCTGCTGTGGACCTTCACAACGATCTGCTGGAAGGGGACCAGTGTGGGTCCTGTCATTCCACCAGTCTAGGGCCGGTCCGAAGCCCTGCGGAGTCGCTCAGAGCGACGAGTTGAACGTGGTGACGCGCAGGCCGCGTGCTCCGGAGGCGGGAAGGACGCGGGCGAGCTTCTGCGCGGCATCGGCACCGCGGACGTCGATCTGCGCCAGCGGAACGCGATTCTTCTTCGCAGCGGCGAAGGATGCGGAGGAGTGAAGGGTCATTGGGGGGCCGTCCTTGATGTTGTGTCCAGCTCAAAGCTGTGTCTGCGGGGATACCACGCACCGTTGCGATGCCGGCGGCACGACTTTACTCTCATGGCCACTCTCAGCAACTCAGCACGGGGATAAGCAACAAAAGAGTTGCACCACATTCTCGCAGGGCCGCAAGGAACAAGCGATTCCGCCTAATGAGTGAACACAAAACCGCAGACGGGGGTGTGTATGAGCGAGCTTTCCAGCCCATTGCACAGCATGGTCTTCCGCAACGGCGATCTACCGGTTCTCTACCACCGCACGGACGCCATCGCCGTCGCCCGCCAGCGGGAGGCCGTCACGGCCACCCGGTACCAGCTGCTCCTGCTGGTGGCCGGCGCCGCTCTGGCCTCGCTCCCCGCCTCGCTGCGGGTCGGCGGGTCCTTTCAAGTCGCCGCGTTCTTCAGCGCGTTGGCGTACGCCGGGGTACTGGTACTGGGGTACCGCTCCTCCCGGCGTCGAGCAAAGTCGCATTGGCAACTGAACCGCTCCGCGGCCGAGTTCATCAAGTCGATGTGCTGGCGGTACGCGGTGCACGGCGCCCCCTTCGACTCGCACGTCTCCGAGCGCGGCGCCGATGATCTGTTCTCCATCCGTCTGGAGGAAGGATTACGGGAGTTGGCCAAGGTCGGCTGGGAGGACCCGCGCACGGCGGAAGGGGAGACCGCGGCGGGCGACCTGATCACCACCCCCATGCGCCGGCTGCGGGCCAAGCCCTTCAGTGTCCGCAAGGAGACCTACGTCAGGGACCGGCTGATCGAACAGCGCAACTGGTACCACCGGCGTACGGAGATGTCCCGCCGCGCGACCGCGTTATGGTCGGCGTCGATCGCCCTGCTCACCCTCTTCGCGCTGTTCTTCGCCACACTGCGCACCTTCTCCGTGGCGGACTCCTTCCACGCCCAGGGCGTGCTGTCCGCGGCCGCCGCCGCGTGTCTGGCCTGGAGCGAGATCCGCCGCCACCAGCCGCTGATCGCCGCCCACTCGCTCGTGGAGGAGGACCTGGCGGCCATGCACACGGCCATGGAGACGACGGTGACCGACGCCCAGTGGCCTTCCGCGGTCTACGAGACCGAGCGCATCGTCTCCCCGCAGCACACGGACTGGCTGGTCAGACACCGCAGTTGAACGTCCGGGGGGCGTGCTGTCAGTCCCTCTCGAGGCCCTCGCGCCAGATGACGGTCACGGGTTTGCCGAGGTCCCGGGCGTACCGCACGATGTCGCCGGTACCGCCGTGCCCCCGGGCGGGCAGCCCGTCCCAGACCGCGAGGAGCCGGTCGCAGTGGTCGGCGATGTAGGCGCCGGCCGCGTAGTAGGCCTCGTCCGTCGAGTACGGGAAGGCCAGCCTGACCTCCCGGGTGGCCAGGGCCTTGAGCCGGCGGTAGTGGGCCAGTTCCTCCGGGGCCGTGAAGCCCTGTTCGTAGTCGCCGCTCGGGATGACGGCGGTCAGTTCCGCGCCGCAGTCCAGGGCGATGTCCGCGAAGAGCTGGTCGGCGCCCACCGCGAGGCTCGACAGGGCCTCCATCGAGCCCTGATGGCCGCACAGCACGGCCCGCAGCCCGGCGCGGATGTGGGCACGGGCCTCGGCCGGGATGCCTCGGTGGCCCGTCACTCCGATGCGTTTCACTGCGTCGCAACCCCCGTCACTGCGCTTCCCCGCCGTCCTGACATCCTCTCAAACCAGGACCATACGTCGAGCCCTCGTCCGGTCATACGGACGAGGGCTCGACGGTCACACGCCGCGGTGCCGGGGACGACGCGTCAGTAGACGCTGACCCCGTAACGGCTCAGTGCCTCGGTGACCGGCTGGAAGAACGTCGTACCGCCGGTGCTGCAGTTGCCGCTGCCGCCGGAGGTGAGGCCGATCGCCCGGCTGCCGGAGTAGAGCGGGCCGCCGCTGTCGCCCGGTTCCGCGCACACGTTCGTGCGGATCATGCCGTAGACGATGTCGCCGCCGCCGTAGTTGACCGTGGCGTTGAGGCCCGTCACGGTGCCGCTGTGGGTCCCCGTGGTGGAGCCGCGGCGGGTGACGGACATGCCGACGGTGGCGTTGGCCGCGCTGGTGATGTCCGTGCCGCCGACGGTGCCGGGGTGGGACAGCGACGTGTTCGAGTAGCGGACGATGCCGTAGTCGTTGCCCGGGAAGCTCGAACCGGCCGTGGGACCGATGCTCGTCGTGCGCGAGGAGTTGGTGTACCAGGTGCCCGCTCCGTCGGTGCAGTGACCGGCGGTGAGGAAGTAGTAGGTGCTGCCGCTGCGCACGTTGAAGCCGAGCGAGCAGCGCCAGCCGGACGCGTAGACCGCGTCGCCGCCGGAGATCAGCTTGGAGAACGTGCCGGGGGTGCGTTCGATGCGCAGTGCGCCGGCGTTGGTCCCGGCCTCGCGCTTGATCTTCGCTATCTCGGCCCGGGAGACGGTGGAGTCGGCCGTGACGACGAGCGTGCCGGTGGCCTGGTCGACGTGCCAGGCGGTGCCGGGGACGTCCGCCTGGAGCACGGCGTCACCCGCCGCGGTGAGCTGGTGCGCGCTGTAGGTCCGTGTCTCTTCGGCGTTGGCGGTGGGGACGGCCAGAGCGGCGGCTGCTGTCAGGCCGGTGGCCACGGCGAGCAGCCGGGTGCGTCTGGCGGTGGTGGGGGTGCGGGGGATGGAGCGCTTGATCCTCACTTGTCGTTCCTCCAGAGGGGAATCAGGGGCCCGCAGTGGGGGTGCCGGGCCCGTGAGGCGCGGCCTGAAGCCTGCGCTGTGGGGGAGTTTCAAGCCATACGGTCACACGCCGCAAGGGTGCGTTTTCGGCCGTACGGCCTCCCTGCCGCGCGTGGCGGCGGGGGCACGGGGAGGTCAGTAGAGACTGACCCTGTACTTGGCGAGGGCCTCTGTCACGGGCTGGTAGAACGTCGTACCGCCGGTGCTGCAGTTGCCGCTGCCGCCTGAGGTGAGGCCGAGGGCCTTTGTGCCGTCGTAGAGCGCGCCGCCGGAGTCGCCGGGCTCGGCGCAGACATTCGTCTGGATCATGCCTCGGACGGTGCCACCGCCGGAGTAGTGGACGGTGACGCCGAGGGCGGTCACGGTGCCGCTGTGGGTGCCGGTGGTGGAGCCGGAGCGCTTGACGGACTCGCCGACGTAGGCGTCGGCGGCGGTGAAGCCGCCGGTGTGGCTGAGCGAGGTGTTGTCGTAGCGCACGAGGGCGTAGTCGTTGCCCGGGAAGCTGGATCCGACGGTCGGTCCGATGAGGGTGGACTGTGCCGAGTTGGCGTACCAGGTCCGCACCTCGTCGCCGCAGTGGCCGGCGGTGAGGAAGTAGTACGTGCTGCCGCTGCGCACGTTGAAGCCCAGCGAGCAGCGGTAGCCGCTGCCGTAGATGGCGTCACCCGCGCCGAGGAGCGGCTTGAACACTCCGGGCGTGCGCTTGACCGTGATCGCGCCGGCGTCCGCGGCGGCGGCCGAGCGGATCGAGGCGATCTCGGTGTCGGAGACGGTGGAGTCCGCGGTGACGACGACACGGCCGAGTGTGCGGTCGACATACCATGCGGTGCCCTCCACACCGGCCGCGAGGACGGCGGCGTCCGCTCGGGCGAGTTGGGCGGCCGGGGCGGGTCCGGGCGTGGGGGTCGCCTGGGCGGTGGACGGCGCGACGGCGGCGGTGACCGCCAGGGCCGCGCCTGCGGCGAGCAGTGCTCTGGTGCGCTTGATCCTCACTGTGCTCCTCCTGGGAAGAGGGGAAGAGCCCGCGGTGGCGGGCCCGTGAGGCGCCGGCCAGGATGGCGTGTTCCTGACATGCACTGCCAGAGATAGTGGCGTCCGGGGACCGGACGCACAAGACCGCGGGACGGACGGATCACTTCCGCCGGCGTCGCCGCCCGTCACCGGCCCCACCGAGGCCGGGTGACGGGGTGTCAGCAGTCGCAGCCGCAGTCCGGGCAGTCGCAGTCGCGGCAGCAGCCCTCGCGCTTCTTGCGGGACCAGGGCCCCTCGTACTCCTTGGCGCAGCACAGCCGGCAGGTGCAGCACAGGCCGACGAAGACGGCGCAGCCGGCCCAGAAGCCCCGGCGCGGCGGGCGTCCCTGGTGCCCTCCCGCACCGGGCGGCATCCCGCCGGGCCCGCCCGGTGCCCCCGCCCCGCCGCCGTAGGGGCCGCCGCTGTACGGATTCGAGCCGTACGGGCCCGGGGCGCCACCCTGGTACGGATTCTGTGGATTCCCGTGCGAGGGCGGCTGGGCTCCCCCGTAGCCCTGGTGTGCGCACGTGACGGTGCCGAACGCCCGGTCGACGGAGGTGCGCAGCTCGTGCACCAGGAGGACGTACACCAGCTTGTCGTCGACGAAGTGCGCGTCCCGCAGCGCCAGCCGGATCCCGTGGAGCGCGTCGTCGGCGAGCCGGCGCGCCTCCGCGAGCGAGGTGCCCGTGGCCGTGAGCGGGTTCCACGCACCCGACACGGCGTCAGCTTCCCTGTCCTCGACGGCATCCAGCAGATGCGCCAGCCTGCCGAAGAGCCGGCCGGCCTCGGCGAGCGGCGCCGCGTTCTCCGGGCGGCCGGCGAGCACGGCGGTGTGCGCGAAGGCGGCCGCCGTCGCGGTCTCCGTCGGCTCCGTGACCGAGAGGACCGGTGTGCCGGGACCGGCCAGCGTCTCGAGCCCCGCCTGCCGGTCGACGGCCTCCAGCAGCACCGCCGTGTCGAATCCGAGCGCGGAGCCCGAGCGGGCGCCCGCCCTGTCCCAGCCGCCGGCGATCCGGCGGGCCGCGACGGCCACGGGGCGGCGGGCCAACACGCCGTCCCCGTCGGCGACGTGGTCGCGGATCTTCGCGGAGGCGAGGACCAGTGAGACGGCGGCGGCCAGGCGCGCGCCTTCGCCGCGGGCGACGGGGGCGGTGCGCATGGCACGCAGCGGGCAGGGACCGGCCGTGCGGCGTTGCGCCGGCGTGCGCTCGGCCTGAGCCTCCGTCAGGACCGAGACGATCAGGCCGTCGTAGTTGGTCACGACACGGGCGAACTGTCCGTGGTCGGCGCGAAGTGCCAGGCACAGCCCGCACAGATGGGCCATCCACTCGGTCTTCAGCCCGTCCGTGAGCCGGTGCGAGCATGGTCTGACGATTCCGAACACGACGGCCCCCCGCGAGTCGCTGAGATGTGCGGTGGGCATCGTATCGACCCGGCCGTTCACCCGTACGTCCCCAAGGTCACCCGTCCGGCCCGACTTTTATATTTTCATCCCGTCATGCCGCCTGCAGCGGCCGGACCTTGACGAATCGCCACAACTTCTGCACCAGTACCGTCACGAATCCCCTGCGCGGCGACTATCCACTTGGCGCCCGATCCGCATCATGGACGACGATAGGGGATATGCGGAACGACAAGTGACCGCGATGAAAGGAGGCGTCCATGGGATCGGTGCGTAAGGCGAGCGCCTGGCTGGGACTCGTCGAGGACGACGGGCGTTACTACGACGACGAGTACGCCGAGGGTGCTGAGACGGGTGACGCATGGGTCACCGACCCGCGGGTGCGTGTCGCCTCCGAGTCCGCGCAGCAGGAGGGCCGCCGGATCGCCACCGTCTCCCCGGACGGCTTCCGTGACGCCCGCGGGATCGGCGAGCTGTTCCGTTCCGGCGTTCCCGTCATCGTGAACCTGACGTCGATGGAGCCCGGCGACGCCAAGCGGGTCGTGGACTTCGCCGCGGGTCTCGCCTTCGGGCTGCGGGGCTCCATCGAGCGGGTCGCGACGCGGGTCTTCCTGCTGACCCCCGCGGACACCGAGATCGTCAGCGGCGACCCGGCGGGCCGTTCGCAGGACGGTTTCTTCAACCAGAGCTGAGTGGGGGCACCTCCCAGCGGGCCGCTGGGGGAGCTCGCCGGTCCCGCCGGGCCGTGCCGGCCTATCGGAAGGCGTCGAGACCGGTGAGCGCCTTGCCCAGCACGAGCTGGTGCATCTCGACGGTGCCCTCGTAGGTGAGCACCGACTCGAGGTTCGTCGCGTGCCGCATCACGGGGTACTCGAGCGAGATCCCGTTCGCGCCGAGGATGGTCCGGGAGGTGCGGCAGATCTCGATCGCCTCGCGCACGTTGTTGAGCTTTCCGAAGCTGACCTGCTCCGGCCGGAGCTTCCCCGCGTCCATCCGCACACCGAGGTGGTGGGCGAGCAGGATCCCCTTGTGCAGTTCGACGGCCATGTCCGCGAGCTTGGCCTGGGTGAGCTGGAACCCGCCGATCGGCCGGCCGAACTGCTCCCGTGTCCGCGCGTACGACACCGCCGCCTCGAAGCTGGAGCGCGCGGCGCCCATGGAGCCCCACACGATTCCGTAGCGCGCGTGGCTCAGGCAGCTGAGCGGGCCGCGCAGTCCGGTGACGTCCGGAAGGACCGCGTCGGCGGGCAGCCGGACCTCGTCCATCACGAGCTCGCTGGTCACACTGGCGCGCAGGGACCACTTGTGCTTGATCTCCGGCGCGGAGAAGCCGGCGGCGTCGGTGGGTACGACGAAGCCGCGGATGCCGTCGTCGGTCTGCGCCCAGACGACGGCGACACCGGCCACGGAGCCGTTGGTGATCCACATCTTGCGGCCGGTGAGGATCCAGTCGGAGCCGTCACGCTTGGCGTGGGTGCGCATGGCCGCCGGGTCGGAGCCGTGGTCGGGCTCGGTCAGGCCGAAGCAGCCGATGATCTCGCCGGCGGCCATGCCGGGCAGCCAGCGCTGCTTCTGCTCCTCGGAGCCGAAGCGGTGGATCGCGTACATGGCGAGCGAGCCCTGTACGGAGACGAGGGAGCGGATGCCGGAGTCCGCGGCTTCGAGTTCGAGGCAGGCCAGTCCGTACTGGACGGCGGTGGCGCCCGCGCAGCCGTAGCCCTCGAGCGACATGCCGAGCGCCCCGATGGAGCCGAGCTCCTTGGCGAGGTCACGGATGCCCGGGAGTTCGCCCCGCTCGTACCAGTCGGCGATGTGGGGCATGACGCGGTCGGCGGCCCAGGCGCGGACGGTGTCGCGGATCGCGAGGTCCTCGTCGTGGAGGAGGTCGTCGATGCCGAGCGGGTCGCCGGGATCGAAGGGCGGAAGCTTCGACGTTGCGGACATGGCGTGACCTCCGGCGGCTCTGGCACTGGACGCCTCCCCCGGCCGGGGCCGTGGGGGAGGGAAGGGCGGCGCGACCGAAAACTAGCAGTGCTAGTCAGCGGCCTCGCCAGACGTTACGGCTCAGTGTGCCGTGCGTCCAGACCCCGCCGCCTCGGCGGGGGCGGGCCGTCCGGACACCTGCGGCCTGCGGCCTGCGGGCACCCCGGCCCCGGCGCGCGGAACCGCCGCGCCGGCGGTCCGGGCGCCGGCGTCGGACTCCCGGGCCGCGGGGAGGACCGCCGGCTCGGCCTGCCTCGGCTGCGGGCACTTCTCCGACGTCCCGCACTCCATGATCCGCGGCAGCCGCAGCGCGGCGACCGCGCCGAGAAGCAGCAGGCCCGCGCTGACCCCCAGCGTGATGTGCAGGCCTTGCACGAAGGAGTGACGGGCGGTCGATCGCAACAGCTCCCCCGCCGGGCCACCGAGGCGGTCGGCCACCTGGTACGCCTCGCCGAGCGAGTGCGCCGCCGCCGAGCTCGCGGACGCCGGGACGCCGGACAACGAGGCGACCGCAGGAGCGTACGCGGCGTTCATGACGCTGCCGAGCAGAGCGATGCCCATGCCGGCGCCGAGCTGGTACGAGGTCTCGCCTATCGCGGCCGCGCCGCCGGCCTGGTCGGCCGGGGCCTCGCTGAGCATCGACTCGTACGCGCCGAACAGCGTCGTCTGGAGCCCGAAACCGAGCAGGACGAACGCGCCGGTCAGCAGCCACGGGCGGTCGTGCTGGCCCATCACGGTCAGCAGCAGCACCGCTACGGCGGTCAGGGCGAATCCCCAGCCGACCATCCGGCGGGGGCCGAGACGGTTCAGGGTGTGCGAGCCGGTGGCGCCCGCGGCCATGGCGGCGAAGGTCAGCGGCAGCAGCCGCAGCCCGGTCTCCAGCGGGCCGAGCCCGAGGATCAGCTGCAGGTACTGGACGGCGATCAGTTCCAGACCCACGAGCGCCAGCATGGCGAGGATGATGCAGCCGACCGAGGTGGAGAAGGCGGCCCTGGCGAACATCCGCATGTCGACGAGCGGATGCCGGCGGCGCTTCTGCCGCCCCACGAACAGCACCAGCAGTGCGGCGCCGAGGAGCAGCGGAACCATGGCGCCCATGTCCAGCGGACCGGAGCCCACGCCCAGCCGCTTCACCCCGAGGACCACGCCGAGCACCCCGGCCGCGGCCATCAGAGCGCCGAGCACGTCCCACGGGCCGTCCGCGCCGCCCCGGGACTCGGGCAGCAGCCAGCGGCCGACGGGAAGGATCAGGGCCATCAGCGGGATGTTGATCAGGAAGACGGAGCCCCACCAGAAGTTCTGGACCAGGAAGCCGCCGAGCACGGGTCCGGTGGCGGCGCCCACGGCGGCGACCGCCGTCCAGATGCCGATCGCGGTCGCCCGCTCGCGCCGGTCGGGGAAGACCGCCCGCAGGATCGACAGCGTCGCCGGCATGATCATCGCGCCGCCGACGCCGAGCAGTGCGCGGGCGCCTATCAGGATCTGCGGGTCGGGCGCGAAGGCGGCGACAGCGGAGGCGGCGGCGAAGATGCCGTACCCCAGCAGCAGCACCCGGCGTCTGCCGACCCGGTCGCCGAGCGTGCCGAAAAGGATCAGCAGCGCGGCACAGACAAGGGGATAGGCGTCCACGATCCACAGCAGCTCGACGCCGCTCGGCCGCAGGTCCTCGGTGACCGCGGGCACCGCGACGTGCAGCACGGTCGCGTCGAGGGCGACGAGCAGCAGGCTGACGCAGAGGACGAAGAGGACGACCCAGCGATTGGCGCCGCCGCCGACGGAGCGCAGGCGTGCGCCGGCCGTGGGCGTCACGGACATGTACGTACCTCCCGGGTGATCCCTCGCGCTCGGCGGGCCGGCCGGGACGGTGGTACGGGGATGTCCCGACTGGGCGGCCCGGCGTCGACGGGCGAGCGAGTGGTCAGCGTACGCGAGTTCGCGTGCGGTGCGCGTGGTCGATCTCTCACCGGTCCGGGCGGGCCGGTGTGGCGTACGCCACTCGGCACCGCCGCCCGGGGAAATCCCGCACTGCCTGAACGTCCCGGAAATTCCGCACGCTGCCCCGGTGAACCATCGGCGACCTACGGAAGGGAGGCCTCCGGGAGGACCGTCCGATAAATAGGGAACAAGGTCACCTGCTTTTCCTGACGGTCGCGGAAAGAAACTTGACCTGAGACAAACTCCACATCACATAGGCATCACGAAGAGAGTGGATCGACCGGACCACACACTCACTCGCTGTAACGTCGATTGCGTGCGTACCGACATCTTTGCCCGGCTGGACCGGGAGCCGGAACCGCCGAAGATAGAGATCCCGCGGATGAGCCGCACACGTCTCGCCCTCTTCGGCGGGACGTCGGCGTTCTATCTGGCCATCGTCGTCGCCGTGCTGGCGTCGACGTGGCTCGTGGCGCTCGACTGGAAGCTCATGCTCTTCCGGCCCTACGAGCAATGGCCGGAGCAGCACGCGTTTCTCGATTACTTCGTGACGCTCGGACAGCGCGGCCCGACGGCCGTCATGGTCGCGGCGTGGCTGGGCTGGCGCTCCTGGCGCCAGCACACCCTGCGGCCCCTGCTCGCGCTCGGTGCGGCCCTGCTGCTCCTGAACGTCACCGTGGGCGCGGTCAAGATCGGGCTCGGCCGGCTCGGCCCCCACTACGCGACGCAGATCGGCTCCGCCGAGCTCTTCGCCGGCGGCGATATATTTCCTTCCGGACACACCGCCAACGCGGTGGTGACCTGGGGAATCCTGGCCTACCTGGCCACCACTCCGAGGGCTCGGCGCTACCTGTCGGCGCTCTCGGCGGTGGTCTCCCTCGGCGTCGGCCTGACCACCGTGTACCTCAGCACCCACTGGCTGAGCGACGTGCTGCTGGGCTGGGCGGCGGGACTGCTGATCCTGCTCGGGCTGCCCTGGTGCGAGCCGCTGATCGCCCGCGCGGAGGCCTTCATCCTCGGTCTGCGCGAGCAGTGGCGCAGGCGCCGGGCGTCCGCCCCCTCACTGCCCGTCGCGTCGGGAGGACCGCGCCCCGCGGTGTTCGCGCAGCGCGGGACCGAGGCCGCACAGGCGGACGACGCCCCGCGTGAGCCGGTGGCCGGGGTCGGCCCCAAGCCCGGCCGGCCCGCCGCGGGCACCAGGACGGCCACGCACGACCGGTCCCGGGCGCACGCACGCTCGGAGCGGACACCGGTGACCCCGTCGGGGAGCAGGCGTCCACCGCGTTCGCGGCCCATGACGGGCGGCTGACGCGCAGGCCGGACACGGGACGTGCGCGGGGCCCCGGTACTCGTCGAGTACCGTCCGACGGTCCTGTGATGCGCATTCGTACCGAGCGGGGTGGCGCCGTCCAG
>NZ_JBFAQK010000083.1:0-22281 GCF_040677245.1 Streptomyces kurssanovii | reverse complement strand
GCCGGGCTCGCGGGCCCTGGCACGCACTCCCCCGTAGCCCTCCGGGCACGGGAGGTGCCCCCACGCCGCGTTGTCGTCAGTCGGCATGGCTCCGCCATGCCTCCCTCCTCCGCCTTGCGATCGCACGCACCAGACCCCGCTCGCTGATCCGGCCTGATCCAAACGAAAGACCCTAGCGGGGGTCGTGGACGGTGATCCGCGCGCCCGGGCTCAGCTTCTCGAGCGACTCGGCGAGTTCGGCGGCGGCGGCCGCCGCCTCGCCGGCCGCCGCGGTGCCCATGCCTTCGAGCAGGAACAGGGCGTTCACCGAGTCCTCCGTCAGCCGGGTGCGTACCCCCTGGCGCCAGTTCCATCGCCGGCAGGTGACGCCTTCGTCGTCGCACCAGACGACCTCGCCGGGCTCCGGGTGTTCGACGGTCTCCTCGCCGCCCGCCACGGTGACGAACGGTTCCCGCCCTGTGGCCCTGACGAGCCTCATGCCGCCCTTGATCCGGTCGGTGTCCTCGCCGCCGACGGGGATCAGGCGCGCCACGCTGATGGCGTTGTAGACGTCGACCAGGACGTTGATCCGCGGCAGCCCACCGTCCGCGAGCGCCCTCCTGGCCAGCGCCTCCGCCGAGTTGCGGGTACGGGACGGCTTGGCGCCGAACGCCGCGTACGCCTCGCGCCAGGCGGCCATACCGGGGTCCTCGTGGGGCGCGCGCCCGCCGAGCCGGCCCGCGAGCCGACGGGCGGCCTCGTCGAGGAGCGCCGAACTTCCCTCGTTGCTGGGGCCGTTGCTCAGCCCGTGCGCCTCGACGGCGACATGGGTGAATCCGGGCGCGATGGCGCGTACGTCGTCGGACACGGTGAGCCGGAGAGTCATCGACTGTTG
Organism: Streptomyces kurssanovii; assembly: GCF_040677245.1. Taxonomy (NCBI): domain Bacteria; kingdom Bacillati; phylum Actinomycetota; class Actinomycetes; order Kitasatosporales; family Streptomycetaceae; genus Streptomyces; species Streptomyces kurssanovii. The sequence continues at coordinate 21,407 of NZ_JBFAQK010000083.1, read as the reverse complement.
CCTCGAAACTTCTCAGAGGGAGGTCGGGAGCGTCTTCCACAGACGCGCCCGGTCCGGAGCCTTGCGGAGGGCTTCCAGGACCATGGGGTGCGGTACAGCATAGAGTACCGGGTAGTCCATGTCACTGGACTCCTGTCGCGGCGTGAACGGCAGCCGCTCCCCCGCCAGGGAGAACGGCACGGACCCGCCGTACCGGCCGCCCCTGGGGTCCTGACGGTGCCAGGCTCCATGGAAGCGCACCGCCACCAGGCCGTGCACCACCCCTTCCAGCCGCTGGTAGCACAGGGCCGCCGGGATGTCCTCGGCGCGCAGCAGCGCGACCAGGGCGTGGGACTTGGCATAGCAGATGCCGGTGCGCTGCCGCAGTACGTCGGAGGCGCGCCAGGTGACCCGCGGGTCGCCCGTGTCGTGCGAGTGCGGCACGGCGTCACGGACGTACTCGTAAGCGGCCTGGGCGTATACGTATGAATCAGCCGCTTGACGCGCCAGGTCGGCGGCGACCTCTCGAACGACCGGATGGTCGTGGTCGATGACGTCGTCAGCCGCCAAATAGGCGGCAAGTTCCGGGTCTTGTTGGATGAACTCCATGGCCGGTGAGCATAGAAAAACGACCGACCGAGAGTCAATGACTTATCGGTCGGCCGTATATCTATGCAGCAGAGCCCTCCTCAGGGGCGACGCGCCATCTCTTCCTTCAGCGCCTGGAGGAAGGAGTCCACGTCGTCCTCCGTGGTGTCGAACGAGCACATCCAGCGCACGTCGCCGGCCGCCTCGTCCCAGAAGTAGAACCTGAAGCGCTTCTGCAGCCGCTCGCTGACGTCGTGCGGCAGCCGCGCGAAGACGGCGTTCGCCTGCACCGGGTAGAGGATCTCCACGCCGTCCACCGCGCGCACACCGTCCGCGAGCCGCTGGGCCATGGCGTTGGAGTGCCGGGCGTTGCGCAGCCACAGGTCCTTGGCGAGCAGCGCCTCCAGTTGCACGGAGACGAAGCGCATCTTCGAGGCGAGCTGCATGGACAGCTTGCGCAGATGCTTCATGTGGCTGACCGCGTCCGGGTTCAGGACGACGACCGCCTCGCCGAAGAGCATGCCGTTCTTGGTGCCGCCGAAGGACAGGACATCGACCCCGACGGCGTTGGTGAAGGCACGCATCGGCACGTTCAGCGAAGCCGCTGCGTTGGCTATCCGGGCCCCGTCGAGATGGACCTTCATGCCGTGGCCGTGGGCGTGGGCCACGATCGCGCGGATCTCGTCCACGGTGTAGACGGTGCCCAGCTCGGTGTTCTGGGTGATCGACACCACCTGCGGCATGGCCCGGTGCTCGTCGTCCCACCCCCACGCCTGCCGGTCGATGAGTTCGGGCGTGAGCTTGCCGTCCGGCGTGGGCACGGTCAGCAGCTTCAGCCCTCCCATGCGCTCCGGCGCGCCGCCCTCGTCGACGTTGATGTGGGCCGACTCGGCGCAGATCACGGCGCCCCAGCGATCGGTGAGCGCCTGGAGCGCGGTCACATTGGCGCCGGTGCCGTTGAAGACCGGGAAGGCCTCGGCCGTCGGGCCGAAGTGGCTGTGGACGACACGCTGGAGATGGTCGGTGTACTCGTCCTCGCCGTAGGCGACCTGGTGGCCGCCGTTGGCGAGGGCGAGCGCGGCGAGGATCTCCGGGTGGGCACCCGCGTAGTTGTCGCTGGCGAACCCGCGCACGGACGGGTCGTGGTGACGTCGTGCGTCGGTCTTTACGGTTCGGGGGTCAGCCACAGACGCTGTCCATTCACTTCCTGAGCGGGGCGGCCCCAGAGTCCGGCGATGGCGTCGGCCAGCTCCGTCACGTCGGTGAAGCCCGCGAACTTCGCATTGGGACGCTCGGCGCGCATGGCGTCGTGCACCAGTGCCTTGACGACCAGGATGGCAGCAGCGGCCTTCGGGCCCTGCTCGCCCCCCGCCTTGCGGAACGAGTCGGCGAGGGCCAGCGTCCACGCCTCCGCGGCCGCCTTGGACGCCGCGTACGCCGCGTTGCCCGCCGTGGGCCTGCTCGCCCCGGCCGCACTGATCAGCAGGTAGCGGCCCTTGTCGCTGCGCAGCAGACCGTCATGGAAGGCGAGCGAGGTGTTCTGGACGGTACGGATCAGCAGCTTCTCGAGCAGCTCCCAGTCGGCGGGGTTGGTCTCGGTGAACGAGGCGCCGCCGCGCCAGCCGCCCACCAGGTGGACCAGTCCGTCGATCCGGCCGAACTCCTTCTCGGTCTTGTCGGCCCACTCCCGGGCGGCGCCCAGGTCGAGCAGGTCGACGGTGTCGCCGGTGACGGTGGCTCCGCCGTGGGCGTACCTGGCCGCGTCCACGGCCTCGGCGAGCCGCTGGGCGTCCGCGTCGGAGGCGACGACGACGGCGCCCGCCTCGGCGAGCCGGAGCAGAGTGGCCCGGCCGGCGGGACCGGCCGCGCCGGCCACCGCGATCACCGCGCCTTCCAGGGCCCCACTGCCGTTGGTGTCCATGCTGGTCGCCTCCTCGGTTCGAGAGCTCACGCGGCAGCCCCCGGAGCGGAAGCGGCGGTGATCCCCTTGGTCGAGGCGATCACGTTCTTCAGCTTCTTGGAGAGCGCCTCATAGAACATGCTCAGCGGAAACTCGTCCGGAAGCACGTCATCCACGAGCTTACGAGGCGGCAGCGTCAGGTCGAGGGCGTCGGGACCCTTGGCCCAGCGCGACCCGGGGTGCGGGGCGAGGTAGGTGGAGACCAGGTCGTACGCGGCGAACCAGTGGACCAGCTTCGGGCGGTCGATGCCTTCGCGGTAGAGCTTCTCGATCTCGCCGCAGAGCTGGTTGGTGACCTGCGGGGCACGCTCCCAGTCGATCTTCAGGGTGTTGTCGGTCCAGCGGACGACGTCGTGCTTGTGCAGGTAGGCGAAGAGCAGCTGGCCGCCGAGGCCGTCGTAGTTGCGCACCCGGTCGCCGGTCACGGGGAAGCGGAACATGCGGTCGAAGAGCACCGCGTACTGCACGTCACGGCCGTGCGGGTTGCCCTCGGCCTCCAGCTTCACGGCCTCCTTGAAGGCGGTGAGGTCGCAGCGCAGCTCCTCCAGGCCGTACATCCAGAACGGCTGGCGCTGCTTGATCATGAAGGGGTCGAAGGGCAGGTCACCGTGGCTGTGGGTGCGGTCGTGGACCATGTCCCAGAGCACGAAGGCCTGCTCGCACCGCTTCTGGTCGGCGACCATCTCCCGGATGTCGTCGGGCAGTTCAAGACCGAGGACCCGTACGGCCTCCTCCGTGACGGCGCGGAAGCGTGCTGCCTCGCGGTCGCAGAAGATGCCGCCCCAGGTGAAGCGCTCGGGCGCCTCGCGCACGGCGATGGTCTCGGGGAAGAGCACCGCGGAGTTGGTGTCGTAACCGGCGGTGAAGTCCTCGAACGTGATGCCGCAGAACAGCGGGTTGTCGTAGCGGGTGCGCTCCAGCTCGGCGAGCCACTCGGGCCACACCATCGCGAGGACGACCGCCTCGAGGTTGCGGTCGGGGTTGCCGTTCTGCGTGTACATCGGGAAGACGACCAGGTGCCGCAGTCCGTCCTCGCGGGAGGCGGCCGGCTGGAAGGCGAGCAGCGAGTCCAGGAAGTCCGGCACCGTGAAGCCCGCGTCGGCCCACTTGCGCAGGTCGGCGACGAGGGCACGGTGGTACGCCGCGTCGTGCGGGAGCAGCGGGGAGAGGTCCTCCACCGCGCCGATCACACGCTCCACGGCCGCCTCCGCTTCCGTGCGGGAGGGCGCGTCGTCAGCGTCGAAGTCGATCGAGCCGTCCTTGGACTGCCAGGGGCGGATCTCTTCGACGGCATTCTTGAGCAACGTCCAGCTCGGATGGCCGACCACCGGGCCGGCGTGGGATATGCCCCCTGCAGCCACGTCCTGCACAAGAATTTCCGTCATGTCACTTCCTCCACAGGAGAACCTCGCGTCAAGACACCGTATCCATGCGCGGTTCTCCCCCACAAGTGCGGGCGAGGGAAATTATCCTGTGCGACCCCCATGATCGCCGCAGTTTTTGCGGTGACAGGCGCTCATGGCGGCCGCATCGGTGCCCTGCCAGGGCCGGCGGGGTACGTCCGCGTCAAGCTCCTGAAGGACGCGCCCACGCGCGGGGTGAAGGGGTCCCGGCCCCGGCGGTCCGCAGGCCGCTGACGCCGTCTGTGTGCGGCTTCCGGACACCCCGCGCGCGAGCGGTTCCGTCTCCGGGAGGGGCCGTTAGGCTGCCTCGGTACCGCCGGGCGCCGGGCTGCGTCCCGCGGGAGCCGCCGTCGACGGAAGCGAGAGAATCTTGACTTTCCTCACCATCGGTCATCGCGGGGTCATGGGCGTCGAGCCGGAGAACACCCTGCGTTCCTTCGTCCGCGCCGAGCAGGCCGGCATGGACGCCATCGAACTCGATCTGCATCTGAGCAAGGACGGCGCGCTCGCCGTCATGCACGACGCCGACGTGGACCGCACGACCGACGGGAGCGGCTCGATCGCCGAGATGACGCTCGCCGAGCTGCGCCAGCTCGACGCGGGCGGCGGCCAGCGGGTGCCGGTGTTCGAAGAGGTTCTCGACGCCGTGCGGTGCCCGCTCCAGGCGGAGATCAAGGACGTGGCCGCGGCGCGCGCGCTGGCCGAGGTGATGCACAGGCGCGACCTGGTGCCCCGGGTCGAGGTCTCCTCGTTCCACGACGACGCGATCGCCGAGATCTCGGCCCTGGTGCCCGGGGTGCGCACGGCGCTGATCGCCAGCCGCTGGGGCGCCGACATCACGGACCGGGCGAAGGCCGTCGGCGCCCACGCCCTGGCGCTGAACATCCGCAGGCTGACGCTGGAGACCGTCGAGACGGCGCACGCCGAGGGGCTGCGGGTGATCGGCTGGGTGGTCAACACACAGGAGCATCTGCGGCTGGTGCGCGCCCTCGAGCTCGACGGCGCGACTACCGACTTCCCCGAGATCCGGCGCACCGGCCGTTTCACGGCCTGACGGCCGCCCGCTCCCGCGCGCGCCGGCCCCGCCATGGAGCCGGCGGGCGCGCCCGGGTCCGGCCGCTCAGGCGAGGGCCTTCACCAGGAGCTCGAAGGCGAGATCGTCGCGCCGTGGGATGCCGAACCGCTCGTCGCCGTACGGGAAAGGGGTCATCCGGCCCGTACGGCGGTAGCCGCGGCGCTCGTACCAGGCGATCAGGTCCTCACGTACGGAGATCACCGTCATGTGCATCTCCGCCACGCCCCAGGTCTCGCGTGCGCTGCGCTCCGCCTCCGCGATGATCCTGCGGCCCAGACCTGCGCCCTGGAGATCGGGGCGGACCGCGAACATGCCGAAGTAGGCGGCCTCGCCGCGGTGCTCGAGCTGGCAGCAGGCGACCGGCTGCCCGTCCCGTTCGACGATCATCAGTCGGCTGCCGGGGGCGGTGATGACCTCGCGCACTCCCTGCGGATCGGTGCGCTGCCCGCCGAGGATGTCGGCCTCCGAGGTCCAGCCCGCACGGCTCGATTCCCCGCGGTACGCCGACTCGATCAGCGCGACGAGAGCCGGTACGTCGGCCTCGGCCGCGTCACGGTAGGTGAGCTCGGCAGAGTCCCTGGGCGGGGCGGTGTCCATGGAGTGGCTCCGTTCCAACGGGGTGCGATCGGCACGAGAGTAACCCGGTCAGCGCGGACGCCCCGAGCCGGTCCGGCGTGAGCTCTCGTGCGCTCGCCGCACTCCCCTCGCACCTCCGTGTACTCCCCCGATACCCCCGTGCGCTCGCGTACGGGGACGGGAGGTGGGGCATCGACTCCTCGACCGCCGCCGAGGCCGGCCGAAGGGGGAGGTACGCCGTGCACGGACCCGCGATGTCCGGCTGGCTGCTCATGGTGCTGTGCACCGCGACCGGCTCGTACTGCCTGATCCGGATGCGCGGTTGCCGAGGACCGGAGAGAAGGGCCGCGGGCGGCGAGGCGCTGATGGGACTGGGCATGGCGGCGATGGCCGTGCCCGCCACCGCGCTTACCCTGCCGAGCTGGCACTGGGTGGTGTACGCGGTGGTGTTCGGAGCGGCGGCGGTGCACGCGGTGCGGCCGGCCGGGAACGGCGGACGCCATCTCCACCATGCCGTCGGCTGCCTCGCGATGGTCTACATGGCTGCCGCGATGGCCGGCGCGGGCGCTCACGGGGCGCACACGGCCGGCGGCGTCCCGCTCGTCACCGGCGTGCTTCTCCTCTACTTCGCCGGATACGTGCTGCGCTCCGGCCCCCGGCTCGTACCGCTCGCCCCGGTGGGCGGCGGCACGGTCCCGGTGGCGGACCCGGCCGGTTCGCGGCCCGAGTTGGTGCCGGCCTGCCGGGTCTCGATGGCGACGGCCATGCTGGTGATGCTGCTGGCCCTGTGACGGGCGCTGCCGTGCGGGGGGGGGCCGACCGGGCCGCCGCATCCCCGCCGTGGCGTGCGTCACTTGACGCGCACGGGCATACCCGCAAGTAGCTCCGCGCTCATAGGCTGCCCCCATGATGGTCTCGCTCGCGCTGCTGCTGCTCGGCGCACTGGCCGCCGTCGTCGCCCCGCGCCTCGTGTCGCGTGCCGACTGGCCGGAGCGCGAGCCCGTCGTCGCCCTGTGGGTGTGGCAGTGCGTGGTCGGCGCCGTGCTGCTGTCGTTCGCGCTCTCCATGACGTTCAGCGCCGCCGCCGCCTGGCAGCTGGTGCGGGGCCACGTCTTCGCGTCCGCGCCGCACGGTGTCGCCGAGGCGTACGCGCTCGGGGCGAACGAGACATGGTCCGCCGCCCTCGCCGTGATCCTGGCATGCGGCGGTGTGTGGACCGGGGCCATGCTGGCGCGGGAGATCCACCGGGCGCACACCCGGCGCAAGCGCCAGCGCGCCGAGCTGCTCGTGCGCTCCCCCTTGATGCCGGACGAGGTCCCCGGCAGTGAGCCCCTGGTCGTCCTGGAGGCCGAACGGCCGGACGCGTGGTGGCTGCCCGGCGCGGCGCCCCAGCTGGTCATCACCACCGCGGCGCTGCGGCGGCTGAAGGGCCGCCAGCTCGACGCGGTACTGGCGCACGAGCAGGGCCACGCACGGGCCAGGCACGACTGGCTGCTGCACTGCTCGGCCGCGCTGGCCAACGGCTTTCCGCAGATCCCGGTCTTCGCCGCGTTCCGTGACGAGATGCACCGGCTGGTCGAGCTGGCGGCCGACGACGTCGCCTCACGGCGCTTCGGCCGGCTGACGATCGCGCTGGCCCTGGTCGAACTGAACGAGGAACGCGGCGTGTTCGGCCCCTGCCCCACACCCGGGGCGCAGCTGCCGCAGCGCGTGAACAGGCTGCTGACCCCGGTGCCCCGCCTCACGCCCGCCCGCCGGCTGCGGCTGACGGCGGCCGCCGCCCTGGTCCCGGTGGTTCCGCTGCTGGTGGCCTTCGTACCGGGACTGCGCGCGCTGGGATAGCCGTACGGCCGCGAAGAAGACAGGATTTGTTCATGTCTTCCCCCCGCCCCACGGACCCCTCCGCCCCCCACCGCGCCAAGGACACCACCCACCGCACCGCGCAGCCGGAACGGGCGACCAGGGCGAACGTCCTGTGCGTGCGCACCTGCGCGGTGACCGCCGCGCTGACCGCCCTGCTGCTGGCGGCGGTCGCCGTCACCTGGTCACCGCTGATCTCCTTCGACCGGGCGGTGGTGGAGACGCTGCACACCTCCGCGGTGCAGGAGCCGACGTTCACGCACGTCAACCGCGTACTGACCGACTGGGTGTGGGACCCGTGGACCATGCGGCTGCTCTCCGCCGCGGCGGCCGTGTGGCTGTGGCTGCGCGGGGAACGCCTCCTCGCGGTGTGGGTGGTGCTCGCCAGCGCCCTCGGGACGGGCCTCCAGCAGGGCATGAAGGCCCTCGTCGGACGGGAGCGGCCCCTGTGGCCGGACCCGGTCGACTCGGCGCACTACGCGGCGTTCCCGTCCGGGCACGCGATGACCGCCGTGGTCACCTGCGGGCTGCTGCTCTGGCTCTGCAGGCGGCGGGGCATGGCCACCGGCGCCTGGATGTGGTGCGTCGCCGTCGCGGCCGTCTCCGTCGTCGGCGTCGGCTTCACCCGGCTCTATCTCGGGGTGCACTGGCCCTCCGACGTGGTCGGCGGCTGGCTCCTCGGGGCGTGCGTCGTCGCTCTCGCCGTGGCCTCCTACGGGCGGGTGGCCTTGTCCCGCGGTCACTGAGCGGCCGAGGATCCAGGGCATGACGATCAGGACTGTTCTCTTCGACTTCTCCGGGACGCTCTTCCGCGTCGAGTCGGCCCGCAGCTGGCTCCGCGCGGTGCTGCGGGACCACGGGGCCTCCCTGCCCGGAGAGGAACTCGACCGGTACGCCCGGCGGTTGGAGGCGGCCGGCGCGCTGCCGGGCGGCGCCCATCCGGAACGGATTCCCGGCCACCTGGCCGAGCTGTGGGCGGCGCGGGACACGGACATGGACCGGCACCGGGCGGCGTACACGGGACTGGCGCGCGAGGTGCCCCTGCCGGACGAGGCCCTGTACGACGCCCTCTACGACCGTCATATGACGCCAGGGGCCTGGAGCCCCTACCCGGACACCGCCGAGGTGCTGAGCGGGCTGCGCGAACGGGGCATCGGCGTCGGCGTGGTCAGCAACATCGGCTGGGACCTGCGCCCGGTCTTCAGGGCCCACGGCCTCGCGGAGCTGGTCGACACGTACACCCTGTCGTTCGAGCACGGCGTGCAGAAACCCGATGCCCGGCTGTTCCGCACGGCATGCGAGGGGCTCGGCGGCGATCCGCGGGAGGTGCTGATGGTGGGCGACGACCGCCGCGCCGACGGCGGTGCCGCGGAGCTGGGCTGCGCCGTCCACTTCGTGGACCACCTACCGGTGGACGAACGGCCCGCGGGGCTGCTTCCGGTGCTCCGACTCGTCGACCGACGGCCCGCGCCGTAGGAGACTGGAAACAGAACAAAGCCACCCGAACCGGACGATCCCCCGCGTCGCCCGGTTCGGGCAGCACCACCCGCCGGCCCCGGCCCCCGAGGGCCGGACGACGGGACGCGCTGAGTATATTGGCTGTGAGCCAGTCAACGCAGGAGCCAAGCATGTCCCCGCGAAGCGCATCGGTCAATGAAGAGCTTCGTCGACGTTCTCGCCAGCGGCTTCTGCAGGCGACGGTGGAGCTGGTCGACGAGCGCGGTTACGAGGCCACGACCCTCGGCGACATCGCCGACCGGGCCGGCTCCGCCCGGGGCCTCGTCTCGTACTACTTCCCGGGCAAACGGCAGCTGTTGCAGTCGGCGGTGCACCGGCTGATGCACCTCACGCTCGAGGCGGCGCTGGAGAGGGAACCGCGCACCGACGACGGCCGCGAGCGGCTGGCCAGGGCCATCGACGCGATCCTCGGTCTCGCGACCGAGCACCCCGTGCTGATGCGCACACACATGGCGGGGCTCCTGCAGGCCGACGGCTTCGTCCAGTGCCCCGAGCAGCAGCGGCTCGCCGCCCTGCTGCGGGACACGGTGCAGCGCTACGGATCACGGGACGTCGACACGGACTATCCCCTGCTGCGCGGGCTGCTGATGGGGGCGGTCTTCGCCCTGTTGCTGCCCGGCGTACCGATGCCCCGCGCGCGGCTGCGCGCGGAGCTGTTCCAGCGGTACGGGCTGGACTGGGAACTGGGTGCTCCGCCGGACGGTCTCCCGCCCGGCGGAGCACCCGGTCACATTCCGGATCAGTCGTCGAAGTCGTCGAAGTAGTCCGGCTGCGTCTGCACGTTGAGCTCGTGCATCCGCACCTTCGCGCCGGCGTCGGTGCGCCGGTCGCTGATCTTCAGGACGTCGAAGCCCTTGGCCATGTCGTTGGAGTAGATGTAGCCGTTGTAGTAGTACGCGGACCAGGAACCGCCACCGGACAGCCTGTCGGTGGTCAGCGGGCCGCGCTCGAAGTAGGCGATCTCCTTCGGCTTCGAGGAGTCGGTGAAGTCCCACACGGAGACGCCGCCCTGGTACCAGGCCTGGACCATGATGTCGCGGCCCTTGACCGGGATCAGGGAGCCGTTGTGGGCCACGCAGTTCTCGGTCGCGGCCTGGTGGCGCGGGATCTTGAAGTAGCTGCGGAAGACCAGCTTGCGCTTGTCGCCCTTGCCCGCGATGTCGTAGATGCCGTCCGCGCCGCGGTTCGGGCCGATCTCGGCGTTGCAGGTGGCGGCGCCGCCGCCGCCGAGCTCGTCGGTGAAGACGACCTTGTTCGCCTTCTGGTTGAAGCTGGCGGAGTGCCAGAACGCGAAGTTGACGTTGTCCTGGACCCGGTCGATGACGCGCGGGTGCTCCGGGTCCTCGATGTCGAACAGGATGCCGTCACCCATGCAGGCGCCGGCGGCCAGGTCCTTGGAGGGCAGCACGGTGATGTCGTGGCAGCCCGTGGTCTTGGAGACGCCCGGGTTGGTGGGTGAGCCCGGGTTGCCGCCGCCGTCGGGTCCCTCGCCCGGGAAGAGCACCGGGAAGTTCACGATCGCCGACTTCTCCGGGGACTTGCGCGGCACCTTGATGACGGAGATCCCGTCGTGCGGGGGCTGGCAGTCGGGGAACGCGGCGTTCGGCGAGTACGAGGAGACGTAGACGTAGACGTTCCTGCGCTCGGGCACCAGCGTGTGGGTGTGCGAACCGCACGCCGTCTCGACCGCGGCGACGTACTTCGGGTTCTTCTTGTCGCTGATGTCGAAGATCTTCATGCCCTCCCAGGACGACTTCTCGGTCGCCGGCTGGGACGTGCTGTTGCAGGAGTTGTCGCTCCGCGAGGAGTCGGTGGACAGGAACAGCAGGTCGCCGGAGACGGTGATGTCGTTCTGCGATCCCGGACACAGGACCTGCGAAACGGTCTTCGGACGCTCAGGGTTGCTGATGTCGTAGATGACGAAGCCGTCGTAGTTGCCGGCGAACGCGTACCTGCCCTGGAAGGCCAGGTCCGAATTGGTGCCGGTGAGCGCGGCCTTGGGGATGTTCGTCACGTGCTCGATGTTGTCGCTGTGGACGACCTCGTCCACGCCGGGTATCTCGCCGTCGCGGATCGCCGACCTGGTCTCCGCCGACTCGCTCGCCGAGATGCTCTCGCGGACGGTGGCGTCTCCCGGATCGGGAACCGCCGCCGCCGGGCCCGCCGCCAGCATGGTGGCGAGAAGTCCGGCCGCCGCCGCGGCGACACCCAGTCGTCTGCGTCGCACTCGGGTGGTGTGCAACAGGATCACTGCGGTCCTCCCCTGGTATCCGTTCGTGGTTGAACGGTTCACGGACCCCGGCAGTATCTTCCCTAGCATGCACATCTCAACAGATGGCAACACGGACGTAATCAAGGTTTCTGACCGGTGACACGTGCGCAGTAAGTGAAGGCGGCCGTCCAAAGAGGCCCGAGTTCCCAGGAGGTCACCCGTGTTGAACCGCCCCCGTACCGCGCGTCCGCGCAGATCGGCCGTGGCCGTGGCGGTCGCCGTGGCCGTACTGGCCCTGGGCGCATGCCAGTCGGAGTCCGACGGCCCGAAAAAGGCGGCGGGCGACGGCGGACCCTCGGTGGTGGCGCCGGGGAAGCCCGGAGAGCCGGCCAGGACGCTCTCCGCGGAGGAGGCCGCCGCCGCACTGCCCGACGACAGCCCCAACTCCGCCGACTTCGGCTATGCGCAGATGATGATCGAACACCATGAGCAGGCGCTGCAGATGACGGCGCTCGCTCCGCAGCGGGCCGAGTCGGCGCAGGTGAAGCGGCTCGCGGAGCGGATATCCGCGGCCCAGAAGCCCGAGATCGACGCGATGCGCGGCTGGCTCACGAACAACGGCGGCCCCAAGAAGGACGGCGCGCACGGGCACGACCACGGGGCGATGCCCGGGATGGCCACGCAGGCCCAGTTGAAGCAGCTGCGCGAGTCCGACGGCAGCGCCTTCGACGAGCTCTTCCTGAAGCTCATGATCACCCACCATCAGGGCGCTGTGACGATGGCCGCCGAGGTGCTGTCCGACGGGAACAACGTCCTGGTCGAGGAGATGGCCAACGACGTGATCGCGCAGCAGACCGCCGAGATCGGCCGGATGAAGAACATGTGACACGGCCCCGGGCCCGCCTCTCCGCCGCGGCGCAGGGGCGGGCCCGGCGGACCGGGGGCCCTCGCGGCGCGCCGGGAAGGACGCGGGGGCGCAAGCCTCCCCAGGGACGCGCTCCGGTGCGATGCTGGAGATCCCCCTGCGGGAAGGAGCGCCACGTGCTTCGCGTCGCCGTCGTCGGATCGGGTCCCAGCGGGGTCTACACCGCGCAGGCCCTCGTCGGGCAGACCGCTGTGCCCGATGTCCGGGTGCACATCCTGGACCGCCTCCCCTGCCCGTACGGGCTCGTGCGCTACGGCGTGGCTCCCGACCACGAAAAGATCAAGTCGCTGCAGAACAGCCTGCGGGCGGTCCTCGAGGACGACCGGATCGATTTCCTGGGGAACGTCGAGGTCGGCAGGGCGGGCCTCGGTCCGGCGGAGCTGCTGGAGCTCTACCACGCGGTCGTGTACTGCGTGGGCGCGGCCAGGGACCGCAAGCTCGGGATCCCGGGCGAGGACCTGCCGGGCAGCCACTCGGCCACCGACTTCGTCTCCTGGTACAGCGCCCACCCCGACGCGGCCCCGGACGCCTTCGCCCTCGGGGCGCGGGCGGCGGTCGTCATCGGCGTGGGCAACGTGGCGGTCGACGTGGCACGCATCCTCGCCCGGGGCGCGGACGAACTGCGCGGGACGGACGTCCCGGAGCGGGCACTGGCGGCGCTGGCGGCCAGCCAGGTGCGCGACGTGCACATGGTGGGCAGGCGCGGACCGTCGGGCGCCAAGTTCACCACCAAGGAGCTGCGGGAGCTGGGCGCGCTGCCCTCGGCGGACGTCCTGGTGGACCCAGCGGATCTCGCGCTGGAGACGGCGTACGCGGATCCGGCCGCCGTGCCCGCGATCGTGCGGCGCAACCTCACCGTCGTACGGGAGTGGGCCGCCAGGCCGCCGCAGGGCCGGCCGCGCCGGATCCATGTGCGGTTCTTCCTGCGGCCGGTGGAACTGCTGGAACGTGACGGACGCGTGGGCGGCGTCCGCTTCGAGCGGACCGAGCCGGACGGCACGGGCGGCGTGCGCGGGACCGGCGCGTACCAGGACATCGAGGCGCAGCTGGTGCTGCGCGCGGTGGGCTACCGGGGCGTGCCGACGGAGGGGCTGCCGTTCGACGCCGATCGCGGAGTGGTGCCGAACGCCGCGGGACGGGTGCTGCGCGACGGCCGCTTCTCGCCCGGCGAGTACGTGGCGGGATGGATCAAGCGCGGACCCAACGGCGTGATCGGCACGAACCGCCCGTGCGCGAAGGAGACCGTCAACTCCCTGCTCGAGGACGCGGCGGCGCTGGTGGGACGGCCGGTCGTCGCGGATCCGGAAGCCGGACTCCGAGCCCTGGGGCAACAACCGGTGCGGTGGCATGGGTGGCTGGCGATCGAGGAGGCGGAAGCGGCGCTGGGACGCGCACTGGGCAGGCCGCCGGTCAAGATCCCCGACTGGGCGGGGCTGCTCGGGGCGGCGCGGGGCGCAGGCTCCGGCGGCCCCGGCGAGGGCGGGCGCTGACGGCTGTCGCCAGGGCGTCCGGGGCCTTCGACGGCGCCGGGCACCGGTCCCGTCCGGTGCCTTCGACGGCGCCGGGCACCGGTCCCGTCCGGTGCCTCGCGAAATCGGGTCAGGCGTGGGCGAGGCGACGGTCCTGGGCCTCCGCCGCCTCGAGCACCCGGTCGAGCAAGCCCGGGAACAGCGCTTCGAGGTCGTCCCGCCGCAGGCCGTTCATCTTCGCCGTGCCCTGATAGGTCTGGCGGATCACGCCGTTCTCGCGCAGTACGCGGAAGTGGTGGGTGGTCGTCGACTTGGTGACCGGCAGCTCGATGTCGGAGCAGGTCAGGTCGGCCTCACCGGCCGCGAGTTCACGCACGACACGCAGTCGCATCGGGTCGGCGAGGGCATGGAGCACGTTCTCCAGCCGGATCTCGTCGCGGCCGGGGTGGGCGAGCACTCGGGGGCTGGTCACGGTGGTCACGACGGCTCCGCTTCGTCCGGGGAGGTCCATGGTACGAGGCCCTTCGTAGTTCGACGCCTCTCATGGTTCCCCTCCCGGGCCGGGTTCCCGCTCGGCATTCGACGACTCTCGTAGTTCGATATCCCTCGTAGTTTGACTTCCATCGTACTACGGTGTCTATCGTACGAGGAGTACACCGGTCCCTCTCCCGAACGGAGCCCGCCGTGAGCGCGTTGTTCGAGCCCTTCACCCTGCGGTCACTGACCATCCCCAACCGCGCCTGGATGGCGCCGATGTGCCAGTACAGCGCCGAGATCTTCGGCCCGAACGCGGGTGTCGCCGGCGACTGGCACTTCGCCCACTACGCCGCCCGTGCCGCCGGCGGCACGGGACTCGTCCTCGTCGAGGCGACCGCGGTGAGCCCCGAGGGGCGCATCAGCCCCGCCGACCTCGGCATCTGGAACGACACCCAGGTCGCGGCCTTCCGCCGGATCACCGCGTTCCTCGAGAGCCAGGGCACGGTGCCCGGCATCCAGATCGCCCACGCCGGACGCAAGGCGTCGACCGACCGGCCGTGGAACGGCGGCGAGCCGGTCGGCCCCGAGCAGCACGGCTGGCAGCCCCTGGCGCCGAGCGCGATCCCGTTCGCCGAGGGGCATCCCGTACCGGACGAGCTGACCGGCGCGCAGATCGCCGAGATCGTCGGGCAGTTCGCCGACGCGGCCCGCCGCGCCCTGGACGCCGGGTTCAAGGTCGCCGAGATCCACGGCGCGCACGGCTATCTGATCGGCGAATTCCTGTCGCCGCACAGCAACCACCGCACCGACGAGTACGGGGGCTCCTTCGACAACCGGGTGCGCTTCGCGCTGGAGGTCGTGGACGCGGTACGCGCCGTCTGGCCCGGGGAACTGCCGCTGTTCTTCCGGATCTCCGCCACCGACTGGCTGGAGGAAGGGGGCTGGACGCCGGACGACACGGTCCGCTTCGCCTCCCTGCTCAAGGAGCACGGGGTGGACCTCCTGGACGTCTCCAGCGGCGGCAACGCCGCCCGCGTGCGGATCCCCACCGGTCCCGGCTACCAGGTTCCGTTCGCGGCGCGGGTCAAGGCGGAGACCGGCCTGCCGGTGGCCGCGGTCGGCCTGATCACCGAAGCGGAGCAGGCGGAGAAGATCCTCGCGAACGGTGAGGCCGACGCGGTGCTGCTCGGCCGCGAGCTGCTCCGCAACCCCTCATGGGCCCGCCACGCGGCGCGCGAACTCGGCGGCGAGGTGCACGTGCCGCAGCAGTACCACCGCTCGGTCTGAGCGGGGGCGCGGCCCTGGCCGCCGCTCGGCCGCTCGGTCTGAGCGGGGCGGCCCGCGCCGCCGCCGCTCCGTCCGAGCCGGAGGCGGTCCGCGCCGCAGACGCAGTCGGCCGACGACTGCGTCTGCGGACGACGGTCCACGGCAGCACGGGCCGGCGCGACCGCTCTGGCCGAGCAGGAGGCCGCCCGAGCGGCCGCTCGGACCGAGCGGGAGACCGAACGCGCCGTAGGGCAGGCGGTGGACGACTGCGTCTGCGGACGACGGTCCGCTGTCGGGCCCGCGCGGACGCCCTTGCCGCCGTGGACGCGCCTCCGCGCCACCGGCCTCCCGCCGGGGCGCGGCGCGGGCCCGGCGGATGTGCGCTGGTTTCCGCCCCACCGATGAGTTCCGGTCCGGCCGGCGGTCTGCACTTCCATTGCCGGGCCGGCCTGGGTGACGGGCGCCCACCTGCGCCGAGAGCGTCCTGCGGGCCACTGTCGGTGGTCGGGTGCAGACTGGCCCACAACCGAGACAAAGGCGTCCTGGAGGTAGCAGGTCATGACCGATGTTCTTCTCACCGTGGGCACACGCAAAGGGCTCTTCATCGGCCGCAGGAGCGGCGGCAGCTGGGAGTTCAGCGGCCCGCACTTCAACGCGCAGGCCGTGTACTCGATCGGCATCGACACCCGCCGGGCCGCCCCACGGCTGCTGGTCGGCGGCGACAGCGCCCACTGGGGCCCCTCGGTGTTCCACTCCGACGACCTGGGGAAGACCTGGATCGAGCCGGAGAAGCCGGCGGTCAAGTTCCCCCAGGACACGGGTGCGTCGCTGGAGCGGGTCTGGCAGCTGCACCCCGCCACCGACGCCGACCCGGACGTGGTCTACGCGGGCACCGAGCCCGCGGCGCTCTTCCGCTCGGAGAACGGCGGCGACAGTTTCGAGCTGGTCCGGCCGCTGTGGGAGCATCCGACACGCTCGCAGTGGGTGCCTGGTGGCGGTGGCGAAGCCGTCCACACCGTGATCACCGACCCGAGGGACCCGCTGGCCGTGACCGTCGCCGTGTCCACGGCCGGGGTCTTCCGCTCCCGTGACGGCGGGGAGAGCTGGGCCCCGTCGAACCAGGGCGTGTCGGCCGTCTTCCTCCCCGACCCGAACCCGGAGTTCGGCCAGTGCGTCCACAAGATCGCGCAGGACGCCGTCGACCCCGACCGTCTGTATCTGCAGAACCACTGGGGCGTGTTCCGCAGTGACGACGCGGGGGCGAAGTGGACCGACATCGGCGCGGGGCTGCCGTCCGACTTCGGCTTCGCCATGGCGGCCCATCCGCACCGCGCGAACACCGCGTACGTCTTCCCGATCACCGCCGACGCGGACCGTGTCCCCGCCGAACGCCGCTGCCGCGTCTACCGCACCAGTGACGCGGGCGAGACCTGGGAGGCGCTGTCGGCCGGCCTGCCCGAGGGCGACCACTTCGGCACCGTGCTCCGGGACGCCCTGTGCACGGACGACGCGGACCCGGCGGGCGTCTACTTCGGCAACCGCAACGGCGAGGTGTACGCGAGCGCGGACGACGGCGACAGCTGGCAGCTGCTCGCGTCACACCTGCCGGACGTGCTGTGCGTGCGGGCGGCCGTCATGAATTGACGCGCCACACTCACGGCCGTCCCGAGGCTTCTCGATCGCCGGCGCCGGGGTGCGGCGGAGGGAGGAGGTGCCCGGCGCGACCGGTGAGGAGCATGAGAAGCGCCGAGACGGGCGCGCGGACCTCCTCCCCCGCGCCGCGGGCCCAGTCGGTGTCGGTGGCGACGAGGCGGGCCTTGGGGAGCGGCCAGGGCCGGGGCGGGAAGCGCATGGTCCATACCCGGTCCGCCGCATCGGCCGCGGCGGACACGGGCATCGTGCGTTCCCGGCCCAGCGCCAGGGCGATGTCCTGGCCGTGCACCAGGATGTCGATGAGCGCCTCGCGCGGAGTGGTGCTCAGCGCGACGCGGCGGGAGCCGATGATCGAGCGGAGGTTGGCGACGATCTCGGCGACGGGCAGTTGCCCTTCACGGACCGCGCTGTCGTGGATCATGCGGTCGACGTCACCGCGGGCGCGGACGAATTCACGCAGGACCGCCGCGTAGGAGAAGCGTGCGGCGATCGTCAGGTGGGCGGCGACGTCCCGCACCCGCCAGTCGCCGCATTGTGTGGGCTTCTCCCACTCCTTCGGGCTCAGTTCCTCCAGCAGGTCGGCCAGGCTCGCCCGCTCACGGTCGATGATCTGCCAGCGCTCGTCCGTACCCAGCACGGCACCCACGGGAATCACCACCTACTCAAGTGGTAAGCTTCTCTGACCAAATTAGTCAGATACCCTGACCAACGTCAAGCATCGGCGAGCACCGGGTCGTGCACACGGCGAGCAGTGTCGGACGGCCTCGGACGCTGTCCGCGTTGTCGAGAAGGGTGGGTGGCGGGCCATGGTGGCGGAGAGCGAACTCAACACGGGCCTGCTCCTGTTCATCCCGTACCGAGCGCTGGAGAACCGCATCTTCGCCGCGCTGCGCCAGGCCGGCTTCGACGACTTCACGCCCGCCCAGGCCAGGGTCATGCAGCGCATCGGTCCGAACGGCACGCGGCTCACCGACCTCGCCGAGCAGGCCCAGGTCACCAAACAGACGGCCGGCTTCCTGGTCGACCAGATGGAGAAGGCCGGCTATGTGAAGCGGATTCCCGACCCGACCGACAAGCGGGCCAGGCTGGTCTGCGGCGCCGAGCGGGCCTACGCGGCCAAGACCGTCGCCGACGCCGTGGTCGCCGAGGTCGAAAAGGAATGGGAGGCCCACCTCGGCAAGCGCCGGATGACGCAGTTGCGCCAGGCACTGACCCTGCTGCGGGAGATCACCGACCCGTACGCGTGACGTCCAGGAAGCCCGCGGGCGCAAAGCGCCTCCCTACGGGAGCCGCCAGTCGACCGGCTGGGCCCCCTGGCGGAGCAGGAGTTCGTTGGTGCGGCTGAAGGGCCGTGAGCCGAAGAAGCCCCGGTCCGCCGACATGGGCGAGGGGTGCGCGGACTCGATGGCCGGCAGGTCGCCCAGCAGGGGGCGGGCATTGCGGGCGTCACGCCCCCACAGCACCGACACCAGCGGCTTGCCCCGGGCGGCGAGCGCCCTGATGGCCTGCTCCGTCACTTCCTCCCAGCCCTTGCCGCGATGCGCCCCGGGCTTGCGAGGGGCCGTGGTCAGCGCCCTGTTGAGCAGCAGCACGCCCTGACGGGTCCAGGGAGTGAGGTCGCCGTTCGACGGCCGGTCCACGCCGAGGTCCGTGTGCAGCTCCCGGAAGATGTTCTCCAGACTTCCCGGCAGCGATCGGACCTCCGGGGCGACCGCGAAGCTGTGTCCGATCGCCATTCCCGGTGTGGGGTACGGATCCTGACCCACTATCAGCACGCGCACCTCGTCGAAGGGCTGCTGAAAGGCGCGCAGAACATGCTGCCCTGCCGGCAGATAGGTACGGCCTGCCGCGATCTCCGCGCGCAGGAAGTCACCCATCGCCGCGATGCGCCCGGCCACGGGACGCAGCGCCTCGGCCCATCCGGGCTCCACAAGTTCACTCAACGGTCGTGCTGCCACGGCCCGTCACTCTACCGGCCCACAGAGTGCCCTCCGACCGGTGGCGGAGTGCCCGCCCGGCGGAGACCCGTCGACGCGCGTCCGCCCGCGACCGTGCTCCGGCGCCCGCCCACGACCGTGTTCCGGCCTCCGCCCGCCGACGAGGCCGCCGTGGCGTGGCCGGCCCAGCACTCCACCGGTCGCGCGCCCGCGCTGCGACGCCCCAACCCCCGCCGCCACGCCCCGACATGCCGGCCGTGCGGATAGGCTGCCGCCGTCGTTGCCGGTCCGCTTCGTCCTGGAGTCGCGTGAACGTGCTGTTGCTGCGTCAAGGCGCCCGTCCTTTCAACCGGCGGCTGCCGTGAGCTGGGTGCTGGGTGTGGACTCGGGCGGCTCCGGACTGCGCGCGGCGCTCGCGGAGGCCACGCGGCCGGAACGGGCGCGGACCGCGTTCTCCGGCGAGCCGGTGCGCACCGGCGGCGCGGGTATCGACGCCGGGCACATGCGGGAGCAGTTGGTCCCCATGGTGCGGGAGCTGATGGAGCAGGCCGGGGCCGGCCGGCTGTCCGCCGTGGTGATCGGCGCGGCGGGAATGGCCACACTCGGCGGCCGGCTGCGGGCCGAACTGCCCGCCGCGCTGGCCGACGAGCTCGGCGTACATCGCCTGGGCCTCGCCGCCGACGCGGTCACGGCGTACGCGGGCGCGCTGGGCGACAGACCCGGGGCCGTGGTCGCCGCAGGCACCGGGATGATCGCTCTCGGCACCGATCTGACGTCCTGGCGCCGTGCCGACGGCTGGGGTCACCTGCTCGGCGACTGCGGCAGCGGCGCCTGGATCGGAAGGGCGGGACTCGAGGCGGCGTTGCGCGCCCACGACGGCCGGCGGGGCGGCTCGGCCGCGCTCCTGGAGCGGATGGAGTCGACGCTCGGCCCGGCCGCGGAGCTGCCGGGGATGGTCTACCCCCGCACGGACCGGCCCGCGGTGCTCGCCTCCTTCGCACCGGAGGTCGGCCGGTGCGCCGGGCACGACCGGGTGGCCGCCGGCATCCTCGAGCGGGCCGCGGCGCACATCGCGGAGGCCGCCGCCGCTGTCTGCCCTCCGGCGGACGAGGTGCCGGAGGGCTGCGAGGTCGCTCTGACCGGCGGGCTGCTGAAGCTCGGGGAGCCGCTGCTCGGCCCGCTGCGGGCCGAGCTGGCGGGGCAACTGCCGCACGCCCGCCAGATGCCGGCGGACGGCGACCCGCTCTTCGGGGCGCTACGCCTCGCGGCTTCTCTCGCGGCCGGTGAACTGCGGCTTCCGGCGCATCCGACCATGCTCTACGTCCCAGGTGGGACGGGGGTGCGGGCCGACCACGAGAACCCCACCGGATAAACCGGGACAGATGACGCTCGTCCGCCCCCTCCCCGAACAGCCGCTCAGGCAAAACCAGTAGCATGCGGCGCCATGAGCTCCTCCACTGGGCCTGCACCCGGCCTGCCTGTACGAATGCCGCGACCCCGCCAGTCCGGGCGACACCGTCGCCCGGAGCCCGTGGCGGCTCCCGAGGGCGCGCCCGCCCTTGTGCTCGCTGTGCCCGGCGCCCCGTCGCCGACCACACGCAGCCTGGCCGAAGAGGTCATAAGCATCGCCCGGTCCGAGCTGCCCGGCCTCGACGTCGCCATCGGCTACCTCGACGGTGACGACGCCGAGTACGCCACGCTGCAGAGCGTGCTCGCGCACACCGCCGCCCGGCGTGCCGAGCGCTACGAGATCGCCAAGGCCGCCGGCCGTGAGGTGGCAGCGCCCGAGGGACCCGCCGCGGTCGTGGTGCCGCTGCTGGCGGGCCCGGACAACGCCCTGATGCGCCGCGTCCGCCAGGCCGTCATGGAAAGCCGCGCCGCCGCGGAGCTGACCGACGTCCTCGGCCCGCACCCGCTGCTGGCGGAGGCCGTGCACGTACGCCTCTCCGAGGCCGGGCTGGCCCGCGCCGACCGCGCCCGGCTGTTCACGGTGGCCACCGCCGCCGACGGCATCATCCTGGCCACCGTGGGCGGCGAGGAAGCGGTGCAGGCCGCGGGGATCACCGGCATGCTGCTCGCCGCGCGCCTGGCCGTGCCGGTGATGGCCGCCGCGCTCGACGAGGAGGGCTCTGTCGCCGCCATCGCGGAGCAGCTGCGTGGCTCCGGGTCGGTGCAGCTGGCCCTCGCCCCGTACCTGGTGGGCCCGGAGCTGCCCGAGGGTCTGCTCGAGGCCGCCGCGAAGGACGCGGGATGCGCGTCCGCGGAGGCGCTCGGCGCGTACCCGGCTATCGGCAAGCTGGTCCTGTCGCAGTACACGACCGCGCTGGGCATCGCGCCGCAGCCCGGGACGCCGCCCCACTGACGCCACCGGGCGGCGGTCACGGCCGACGAGGAGCTTCCGCAGCGCACAGGGCCCGTGCCGGGCGACATGAGTCGCCCCCAAGCGCCGCCGCCCAGACCGTCGTCGTCCCCCAGCTCACGCTCCCCTCGGGCCGGCCGTCACCAAAGT
>NZ_JBFAQK010000082.1:0-23013 GCF_040677245.1 Streptomyces kurssanovii | reverse complement strand
GGTGCCGGCCGGCACCGCGGCGAGCCGTCGGGTCAGAAGGGGTATTCGCAGTTCACGGGCTCGTTGCCGGACGCAACGACGCAGTAGTCGAAGCCGCCGTCCCCGTCCACGAGGCCGGCGTTCGCGCCGGTCCGCACGTAGTCGCTGCCGGTGCCGCCGAGGACGGTGCCGTTGACCGGGCCCGTGATGATGTAGTCGTTGCCGCCGAGGCCGTTGACCGTGTCACCGGCATTGACCGTGGCGCAGCGGATGAAGTCGCTGCCGGCGGTGCCGTTCACGGCCGTGCCCGTGACGGTCCTGCCGTTGACGGTGCACGTGACGGCGTGGGCGGGAGTGCTTATCGCGATGGGCGCGATGACGAGGGAGGCGGCGCAGAGCGCACGCGCTATGTGTCGGATCATGTCACTGAGTTAACCCACAGTGAGTCAATGGTCGCAATTCGTCACTCTCGGTGAATTCGGCCGTCCGGACGCAACGACAGGGACCCCCACGCGCGGGCGGTTATCCTCCCTCCTTCCTGACCGCCGCCGACGCCTTGCGGGCCGCCACCAGAACCGGGTCCCAGACCGGGGAGAACGGCGGGGCGTAGCCGAGGTCCAGCGCCGTCATCCGGTCGACCGTCATGCCGGCCGTCAGCGCCACCGCCGCGACGTCCACGCGTTTGCCCGCGCCCTCTCGGCCCACGATCTGGACGCCCAGCAGGCGGCCGGTGCGGCGTTCGGCGAGCATCTTCACCGTCATCGGGGCCGCGGCCGGGTAGTAGCCCGCGCGGCTCGTCGACTCGATGGTCGCCGTCACGTACTGGAGGCCCACCGCGCGGGCGTCCTTCTCCCGCAGGCCCGTGCGGGCGATCTCCAGTTCGCACACCTTGCTCACCGCGGTGCCGACGACGCCCGGGAACGTGCCGTAGCCGCCGCCCACGTTCGCGCCGATGACCTGTCCGTGCTTGTTGGCGTGCGTGCCGAGCGCGATGTGGCGTTCGCGGCCGGAGACGAGGTCGAGGACCTCGACGCAGTCTCCGCCCGCCCAGATGTTCTCGTGGCCGCGGACCCGCATCGCGAGGTCGGTGAGCAGGCCGCCGTGGCTGCCGAGCGGCAGGCCGGCCGCGCGGGCGAGGGCCGTCTCCGGTTCGACGCCGATGCCCAGCACCACGACGTCCGCCGGGTGTTCGGCGCTGTCGGTGGCGACGGCCCGGACCCGGCCGTCGTCGCCGGTGAGGATCCCGGTGACGGCCGTGCCGGAGACGGTGGTGATGCCCATGCCCGACATCGCCTCGTGGACCAGCCGGCCCATGTCCGGGTCGAGGGTCGCCATCGGCTGCTCGCCGCGGTTGACGACCGTCACCTCGTAACCGCGCTTGAGGAGCGCCTCCGCCATCTCGACACCGATGTAGCCGGCGCCGACGACGACCGCCCGCCGGCCCTCGGTGCGGGAGAGGGTGTCCAGCAGCGCCTGGCCGTCGTCGAGGGTCTGCAGGCCGTGCACGCCGGGCGCGTCGATACCCGGCAGCGCGGGGCGGATCGGCCGGGCGCCGGTCGCGATCACCAGCTTGTCGTAGCCGGTCCACGATTCGGCGCCCGTCCCGGCGTCGCGAGCGCGCACCCGGCCGCCCGCGACGTCGATCTCCGTGACCTCGGTGCGCATGCGCAGGTCGATGGCCCGCGCGCGGTGCTCCTCGGGGGTGCGCGCGATCAGTTCGTCGCGCTCGCCGACGTCGCCGCCCACCCAGTACGGGATGCCGCACGCCGAGAACGAGCTGAAGTGGCCGCGTTCGAACGCGACGATCTCCAGCTCGTCCGGTCCCTTCATCCTGCGCGCCTGCGACGCGGCGGACATGCCCGCCGCGTCGCCCCCGATGATCACCAGACGTTCGGTCGCTGTCATGGGGAACACGCTACGGGGGAGGGGTCGTTCAGTCCTCCGCGACCGGGGGAGCGGCCGGGAGGGGGGCGGAGGCAGTCGTGGGCCCGGCCGGACGCCTGGGCAGCCGGGGACGTACCAGCCACCGCCACACCGCGTACAGCAGCGCGCCCAGCGCCGCGAAGGGGGCCACCGCGCCCACCGCCACCGCGATCCAGCGCAGGGTCGCGACCAGCGCGTCCCAGCCGCCGCCGAGCGCGTCGAGGAAGCCGGGGCCGTTGTCCTCCTTGCTGGTCTCCTCGCGCTCCGGCTCCGAAAGCGTCAGGGTGATCGTGGCGAGCGAGGTGCGGTCCTTCAGCGTCGCCTGCTGTGCGAGCAGGGATTCCAGGTCGGCCTGACGGGTGCTCAGCTGCGCCTCGAGCGTGACGACGTCCGACAGCCTCGTCGCCCGGTCCATCAGCTCCCGCACCCGGGCGACGCTCGCCCGCTGGGTCGCGATACGGCTCTCGACGTCCACGACCTGGCCGGTGACGTCCTTCGCGTCGGCCGTGCGGGACAACAGCTTCCCGGCTCCGGCCAGTTCGGCCAGCACCGCTTCGTAGCGCTCCTGCGGTACGCGCAGCACGACGTTCGACGTGACATGCGTGTCGTCGATCCGCTCGGTGCTCTCGTTCTCCACGTGTCCGCCCGCGTTCCCCGCCGCCCTGCGGGCCGCGGCGAGCGCCTTGGCGGCGTCCTCGACCTCCACCTCGAGCGTGGCCGTGCGGATGACGTGGGTGCTCGGCAGCGCCGACGGCTTCGCGGCGCCGTCACGGTCCGCGCCGTCCTCGGCAGGCGCTCCCGCCGCCTCGTCGGCCGCCTGTCCTGAACCGGCCGCGCCCTCCGCGTCACGCGCGGCCGGTTTCGCCGCGCTCTGCGCGCCGTCGCCGGAGTCGGAACCTGCGCCGCACCCGGCGAGGCCGAGTGAGGCAGTGAGAAGTAGTACCGCGAACGCACGCCGTGCACGCATACCGGCCCCCCGGGGATGGGTCGTGAACCTGTCGCAGGTTCGACGCCGCGCCCCCGGCGAGGGTTGCCGGTCCCGGGTTCCGAAGCGGTCACGGTCAGGACTCGGAACGGCGTTTGAGAGAGTTGGACCATGAACGTGGACACACGAGCGCGCCATGTCGTCGTCATCGGCGGCGGTATCGCCGGTCTGGCCGCCGCGCACCGGCTGCTCGCCTCCGGCGTGCGCGTCACCCTCCTCGAGGCGACCGCCCGGGTCGGCGGCAAACTGCGGTCGGGCGAGATCGAGGGCGTACGGGTCGACCTGGGCGCCGAGTCGATGCTCGCCCGCCGTTCCGAGGGCACCGGCCTCGCCCGCGCCGTGGGCCTCGGCGACCGGCTGGAGCCGCCGGCCACGGCGACGTCGGCGGTCTGGACCCGTGACGCGCTGCGGCCCATGCCGAAGGGCCATGTGATGGGCGTCCCGGGCGACGCGTCGGCGCTCGCCGGGCTGCTCTCCCCGGAGGGCCTCGCCCGCATCGGGCACGAGAAGGACCTCGCGCCGACCGCCGTGGGCGACGACGTGGCCGTCGGCGCGTACGTCGCCGAGCGCCTCGGGCGGGAGGTCGTCGACCGGCTGGTGGAACCGCTGCTCGGCGGCGTCTACGCGGGCGACGCCTACCGCATCTCGATGCGCGCGGCCGTCCCCCAGCTCTTCGAGGCGGCCAGGACCCACGACTCGCTGCTCGAGGGAGTGCGGGACATCCAGGCGAGGGCGGCCGGGCAGCAGACGGGCGGGCCGGTCTTCATGGGGCTCGACGGCGGCATCGGCACCCTGCCGGGCGCCGTCGCCGACGCCGTACGCGCCCAGGGCGGCGACATCCGCACCGAGACGCCCGTCCTCGGTCTGACCCGCGCCGCGAACGGCTGGCGGGTCCGCACCGACCGCGGGACGCTCGACGCCGACGCCGTGGTGCTGGCGACGCCCGCCTGGTCCGCGTCCGCCCTGCTGGCGTCCGAGTCGCCCGCCGCCGCGGCCGAGCTCGGCCGAGTCGAGTACGCCTCCATGGCGCTGGTCACCATGGCGTTCCGGCGCGCCGACGTAACGGAAATGCCGGCGGGCAGCGGATTCCTCGTCCCGCCGGTGGACGGGCGCACCATCAAGGCGTCCACGTTCTCCTCCAACAAGTGGGGCTGGGTCGCGCGGGGCGCCGGCGATCTGTTCGTGCTGCGTACCTCCGTCGGCCGCTACGGCGAGGAGGAGGCCCTGGAACGCGAGGACGCGGAGCTCGTCGACGTCTCGCTGACCGACCTCCGCGCGGCCGTGGGACTCACGGCCCGTCCCGTCGCCGCCGAGGTCACCCGGTGGACCGGCGGCCTGCCGCAGTACCCCGTGGGCCACCTCGCCCGTGTCGCCCGCATCCGCGACGAGGTCGCCAAGCTGCCGGGCCTGCGGGTCTGCGGCGCCGTGTACGAGGGGGTCGGGATCCCGGCCTGTGTCGCGAGCGGACAGCGCGCCGCGGACGAGATCCTCGCCACGCCGACCCTGGCGCGGGGCACAGATCGGGAGGCGGGACAATAGCCGTATGAGTGCGCCAGAAAAGATCCCGAACGCGGGCAAGAAGGCCAAGGACCTCAACGAGGTCATCCGGTACACGCTGTGGTCCGTCTTCAAGCTGCGCGACGTGCTGCCCGAGGACCGTTCCGGTTACGCCGAGGAGGTCCAGGAGCTGTTCGACCAGCTCGCCGCGAAGGACGTCACCGTGCGCGGTACGTACGACGTCTCCGGGCTGCGTGCCGACGCCGACGTGATGATCTGGTGGCACGCCGAGACCGCGGACGAGCTCCAGGACGCGTACAACCGCTTCCGCCGCACCCGTCTGGGCCGCGCACTCGAGCCGGTGTGGTCGAACATGGCGCTGCACCGCCCCGCCGAGTTCAACAAGTCGCACATCCCGGCGTTCCTGGCCGACGAGACTCCCCGCAACTACGTCTCGGTCTACCCCTTCGTGCGCTCCTACGACTGGTACCTGCTCCCCGACGAGGACCGTCGCCGGATGCTCGCCGACCACGGCAAGATGGCCCGCGGCTACCCGGACGTGCGCGCCAACACGGTCGCCTCGTTCTCGCTCGGCGACTACGAGTGGATCCTCGCCTTCGAGGCGGACGAGCTGTACCGCATCGTCGACCTGATGCGGCACCTGCGTGCGTCCGAGGCGCGGATGCACGTCCGCGAGGAGGTCCCGTTCTACACCGGCCGCCGCAAGGACGTGGCGGACCTCGTGGCGGGTCTCGCGTAACCTCCGTCGGCGAACGACCTGACGGCCGGGTTTCCGCTTCTGCGAAGCGGATACCCAGCCGTCCATATGGCCCGGAAGATCAGACGGCGTGCGGCAGCTTCCGCTGCTCCGCCCGCCGGTCCAGCGACACCGGGTCGGGCTCCGGGTGCGGCGCGCACGATGCGCGCCGCACCGGCGTCTCACCCCGCAGCAGATAGTCCTCCAGGTGCTTGTTGACGCAGGTGTTGCTGCCGCCGCCGATGCCGTGCGTCCCCGCGTCCTCCTCCGTGACCAGCACCGAGCCCGCCAGCCGCCGCTGTAGTTCCAGCGCTCCCGTGTACGGGGTGGCCGCGTCCCGCTCCGCCGCCAGGATCAGCGTCGGCGGCAGCTGCCCCGGCTCCGTACGGACGTCCAACGGCTGCTGCCGGGGCTCCTGCCAGAAGGCGCACGGCAGGTTCATCCACACGTTGTCCCAGGTCTCGAACGGCGCGCGCTTCGCCAGCAGCGAGTTGTCCAGGTCCCAGGTGAGCCAGTCCTCCGGCCACGGGGCGTCGTTGCACTCGACCGCCGTGTAGACGGCGTTGCCGTTCTCCGCCGCCTTCGCCTCCCCGCGCTCGGGCGCGGCCTGTTCGATCAGCGGCTGCGGGTCGCCCTTCAGATACTCCGACAGCGCGCCGGCGCGCAGCGGCCAGTAGTCGTCGTAGTAGCCGGCCCCCAGGAACGCGGCGTGCAGCTGGCCCGGACCCACCGTGCCGCCCGCGGGCTCCCGCTCGAGGCGGGCGCGTACCTCGTCGTAACTGCGTGCCACGTCCTCGGGGGTCGCACCGAGCCCGTACGTCTTGTCGTGCTTCGCCACCCAGGCACGGAAGTCGGCCCAACGGCTCTCGAAGGCCTCCGACTGGTCCAGGTTGTTGCGGTACCAGATCTGCTCCGGGTCCGGGTCGACCGCCGAGTCGAAGACCATGCGGCGCACATGGGAGGGGAACATCGTCGCGTACAGGGCGCCGAAGTACGTGCCGTACGAGGCGCCCATGAACGTCAGCTTCTTCTCGCCGAGCGCCGCCCTCAGCACGTCCAGGTCGCGGGCGTTGTTCAGCGACGTGTAGTGGCGCAGCGCCGCGCCGGTCCGCTCCGCGCAGCCCTTCGCGTAGGCCCGCGCCTGCGCGATGCGCTCCTTCTTGTACGAGAGGGAGGGGTGCGTCGGGGCCTGGGTGGGGGCCTTGAGGAAGTCCTCCGAATCCTGGCAGGACAGCGGGGCGGACCGGCCGACACCGCGGGGCGCGTAGCCCACGATGTCGTACGCCTCGGCGATCCGCTTCCACTCGGGCAGCCCGGCCGCCAGCGGGAAGGACATGCTGGAGGCGCCGGGGCCGCCCGGGTTGTAGACGAAGGCGCCCTGCCGCTGCGACTTCCCGCCGCTCGCCCGCACCCGGCTGACGGTGAGTTCGATCCGGCGGCCCGACGGGTCGGCGTAGTCGAGCGGGACCTCGACGGTGCCGCAGCGGACCGTGTCGGGCAGCTTCTCGGCGGCGGGGCAGCGGCCGAAGTCGATGCCTGCCGCCGCGGCGCGCTCGGCGGCGACGGCGGTGCCGCGGGCGGCGGCGTCGGTGGTCGTCGTACCGCCGGCGGGGGCGACGGCGACCGAGGTGAGGAGCAAGGAACCGAGGCCCGCCACGGCCCCGTACTTCGCGGCTGTTCTCATCGCGTTCCCTTCGTGCGCGGGGCGGCCGGGCGGCGGCCACGGGACGAAAGGGATCTTGGGCAGGGGGATTCGTGAAGTAAAGCACCGTCCGGCGGTGTCGGGGCCTATGACCCCGATGCCGGTCCGGTCAGGAACTGCTGCTGGAGCCTCCGCCGCAGCTGGATCCGGAGGAGCCGCCGCAGGAGGAGCCGGAGGAACCACCCCCTGATCCGCCGCAGCCCGACCCGCCGGACGCGCCGCAACCGGAACCGCCGCCCGAATCGGACGACGAACCGGCGCACCACACGGCCTCACCCGCGTACGGGAGCGCGTACGACGACGCATCGCTCACGCCGCCCGCCGCGCCGCCGGTCGTGCGGACCCTGACCGCCGCGCCCAACTGCCTCCGCAGCGCGAAGTCCGGCACGCCGCGCACCCCGTGCAGGGCGACCAGGCCGGCCGGATCCCGCGTCCTCGAGTGCGCCAGGCGGTACGCCCGCAGCGCGCTCCGCCCCGCCGGGGTGACGCGCCGCCGGGCGCGGGCCGCCTGGAACGAGCCGATCACCGCGCCCACGATCAGCGCCGGGAAGAGCAGGAGGACGAACGGCGACCCCGACCCGCCGGACGTGTCGCCGAGGAATTCGGCGACGGTGAGGACGAACGCCACCGGGAGGCCGACGAAGCAGACCACGCTCTGGGTCACGCCCCACCTGGCGAGCCCCGTGCCGTGGCCGGGCGGCACCATCAGGCCGCGTGCCGCGAGCGCGTCACCGAGTTCCTGCACGGCGGGGCTGCGCATGGTGTGGAGGCGCACGGTGTGCAGCGCGCCGTTCGGGGCGTAGGGGAGCACCGAGAAGACGGCCCGCTCCACCGGGTCCCGCGCGACGGGCCGCATCACGGACAGAACCCCGGGCCAGCCGACCGCGATCCGCCCGTCACTGTGCAGGGCGGTGAGCGCGGCGTCGACGACGCGGCCGGGGCCGCCCGCGAGGAAGGCCGCCTCGTACACGTCGTGGACGTTCGCCGCGCCGCGGGAAGGCGGCTGCGCGGCGGACACCCGGATGATCAGGAAGAGGGACGACAGGCCGACGGCGAGATGGACGGCGAGCGCGAGCAGACCCATGGCGCTCACCTCGCCGCGAGCGCGGCACGGGCCACGCGGACCAGGCGGGTCGCCCCGCGCGGCGGACGGGGGGCGCTGCGCTCCTGCCACCACAGGCTCAGCCTTCGCCGGGCGGCGCCGTCCTCCGGGCGCCTCGATGCCAGCAGATGCTCGGCGAAGTCGAGCGCGTCACGCCGGTAACCCGCGTGCATGGGGCGGTTCTTGGCGTACGCGACGAAGGCGGACCGGTAGCCGGTGCCAAGGATCTCGGGCAGCTCCGGCGCGACCTTCGCGACGACGTCCGCGCGCTTCGCGACGAGCGCGCGGCTCTGCACGCGCAGCCGGCGTGCGTCGAACCCCTCGGGCGCGGGTGTGCCCGCGACGAGCGCGGACAGCAGCGCGGCCTGGGTGAGCGCGACGTGCTGGCGCTGCGCGGAGCCGGTCCCCTCCCCGCCCCTTCCCGGAACCGGGGCAGGCCCCGGGCCCCGTACCGCGCTTCGCGCGGTGCCCTCGATCGCCGGGCGGGCCGGCTTTCGCTTCGCGAAATCAATCTCGCCGGGGGCACCTCCCACGGCCGCCAGGCCGTAGGGGGAGTCTGAGGCGCGGGGGCCCGGGGGCAGAGCCCCCGGTACGGGAAGGGGCGGGGTGGGGAACAGGCCCGCCGCAGGCGTACCCGCACCCCCGTGGCCGCCCGGCACGGCACCCGCCCCGGCCGGGACCCGTGGAGCCGCGTACCGGCCGGACGCCCGGCGGAGACCCGCCGCTTCCAACGTCGCCCGGATCGTCGCCAGTTCCCCCTCCAGCTCCGAACTCGCCGGGAAGTCGTCGTCGCGCTCCAGCAGCACCCCCGGCGGGTCCACCCTGGCCCGCAGGTCCGACAGGACGTCCAGGACCGGCTGCGTCACCGGGTGCGCGTGCGTGTCGTGCCAGATGCCGTCGCGTTCGAGACCGCCCGCGACATGGACGTACGCGATCGACTCCACCGGCAGTTCGTCGAGCGCGGCGGACGGGTCCTCGCCCCGGTTGACGTGGTTGGTGTGGAGGTTGGCCACGTCGATCAGGAGCCGTACTCCCGTGCGCTCCACGAGCTCCGCGAGGAACTGGCCCTCGGTGAGCTCCTCGCCGGGCCAGGAGAACATCGCGGCGATGTTCTCCAGCGCCAGCGGCACCGGCAGGGAGTCCTGCGCGATGCGCACGTTCTCGCACAGCACGGAGAGCGCGTCCCAGGTGCGGGGCACGGGCAGCAGGTGACCGGCCTCCAGCACGGAGGAGGCGGTGAGCGCGCCGCCCGCCCTCACGAACGCGATGTGCTCCGTGACCAGCGGCGCGTCCAGTGCCTCCGCCCGCTCGGCCAGATCGGCCAGGCGCCGCTCCGACGGCCGGTCGGCGCCGCCGAGTCCGAGCGAGACGCCGTGCGGGACGACGCGGACGCCGCGCGAGCGCAGCCGCAGCAGCGCGGGCGGCAGGTGGCCGGGGCAGACGTTCTCCGCGACGACCTCGACCCAGTCGAGGTCCGGCAGCCGCTCCACCGTGTCCGAGATCTCCGGCCGCCAGCCGATTCCGATGCCGAGTTCCATGGTCCCCTCCTCCACGCCCGACGTGTGACGTGCCAGGGTCATGGCCCCCGCACGAGCGGGTGAATCCGAAGGAGGGGACGTTCAGAGGTTGATTTGAGGTTCCGGCCCGGCCGGACCGGAACCTCATGTCACGTCACGGCCGTCCGGTCACCCCGCCGGCACGGGGTCCTGCGGTGCCGGGCGGTCGGTGTTGACCGCGGTCGGCGCACCGGGCTGCGGTGACGGCCGGGACGTGAACGACTGGTCCCCGGTCGGGGTGACCGCGGGCGGCGCGGGCGGCAGATTGCCGTCCGGCGGCGGCGGACCGCTCGGGCTGGCCGTGGCCCCCGCCGCCGCCTCGTTGGCGATGGCGTCGAAGTCGACCCGGCCGGTCTGCTCGAGCATCGTGATGTGGTCGAGCACCGTCTGGTTGGCGTCCGTGGCGAGCTGGCGGATCAGCGTGTTGCGGGTGGTGTGGCGGACCTGGGCGATCAGCGCGAAGACCTTGCCGTGCGCGTTCCGCAGGAGCTGGGCGAACTTCCGCTCGTACTCCTCGCCCTGCGCCGCGGACAGTTCACGCAGCCAGCCCTGCTGCTGCTCGGTGGGCTGGTTCGGCAGCTCGACCCCCAGCTGCGCCGCCACGTTGCGCGCCCGCTTGTCGAGGTCGGTGTGGCCGACGACGAGGTGGTCGCCGGCCGCCTTGACGGCCTCGGTGGGCGCGCGTTCTATCGCCTGCTGCCCGGCGGGCAGTTCCCACAGGCCGGCGAGCCGTACCTTGACCAGGAAGTCGCGGTCGGTGGCCGACAGCGGCCCCCACTGTGTCGCCACGCTCGAGGCGTTGAGATTGTCCTGCCCGGTGCCGGAACGGTCGGCGTAGGACCACACGGGGAACGCGAGCGCCCCGACCGTGACGACCAGGGCCGCGATGATGAGTGCTGTTCCGTTGATGCGCCGCAACAATGTGCCTCCAGAGCCGATGCGTTACACGGCAACCAACCGCCCTGCTGAATGGCCGGTCAGCCCGCCGGCCGCCTGCCGGTCGAACTTAGCCGGTCAAACTACTGGGCGGTACTTGGAAGTACGCAGCCGGGCCCCCGGTTGTTCAACGGCGGCCCGCCCGCCCGTGCCGACGGGCAGGCGCGTGCGGTACGCGCCGGTCGTGCCGGCGGGCAGTGGTTCGTCAGCCCCCGTCGCAGCCGGTGCCGTCGTTGTCCCGGTCGAGGTGGCTGCCGTAGCCGGGCTCACCCCGGTGGACGGGCGCGGCCCCCGCGGCCCGGGCGGCGGTGCAGTTCTCGTAGTACACGTCCGCGTCGCCGCCGCTGCCGGAGTCGCTCTCACCGCTGTCGGAGGTGTCGGCCGTCTCCGTCCTGGTCACCCTCACGGTCACGGTGGGCCCGGGTTCGGTGACCGTGGCCTTGGGGGCGGGCGTCGCGGTGGTGGTCGCCGTCGCGGTGACCGTCTCGGTGACGGTCGGGACGGGGCTCGGCTTCGCGGCCGGTGCGGCGTCGTCGGATGCGGCGGCGCCACCGCATCCGAAGCCGAGCGCCATGATCAGCAGTCCGCCGGCGTAAGTGCGCTTCATCTTCCACAGCGGCCGTTGCGTCCCGGCGGGCACGGGGCCGCGCGGTGGCGGAGTGGTGGTGTACGGAGTGCTCAAGGTCCCCCCTTGTGCAGATTGTGTGAAGACTCACCGTAGCGTCCGGCACTCCAGAAAGGACGAAAATCGGAGTAGTTGAATCCGGACCTCAGCCGAAGGTGCGCCGGTAGGTCCGGGGGGAGACCCCGGTGGTGCGCTTGAAGCGGTCACGGAAGGCGGTGGGGGAGCCGAAGCCGACCTGGGAGGCGATGCGTTCGACGGAGTGGTCCGTGGTCTCCAGCAGGTGCTGGGCCCGACGGATGCGGGCACGGTGGAGCCACTGGAGCGGGGTCGTGCCGGTCTGTTCGCGGAAGCGCCGTATCAGCGTGCGGGTGCTGGTCCCCGCTTGGTCGGCGATGCCGGCGAGCGTGAGGTCGCGGCCCAAATTGTCCTGGAGCCAGGTGAGCAGGGGCTCCAGCGCGGAGCCCTGCGGGGCGGGCGCGTGGTCGTGGACGATGAACTGCGCCTGCCCGCCCTCGCGTTCGAGGGGCATCACGGACAGACGGGCGGCGTCGGCGGCGACGGCGGAGCCGTAGTCGCGGCGGATCATGTGCAGGCACAGGTCCAGGCCCGCCGCCGCGCCCGCCGAGGTGAGGATCTGCCCGTTGTCGACGTACAGGACGTCCGGGTCGACCTCGACGTCCGGGTGGGCGGCGGCCAAGAGGTCTGCCGCGACCCAGTGGGTGGTGGCCCGCAGGCCGTCGAGGAGCCCGGTGGCGGCCAGCGGGAAGGCGCCCGAGCAGATGGAGGCGATGCGCGTGCCGTCCTCGGCTGCGGCCCTCAGCGCGTCACGGACGGCGGGGGAGAGCGGGGCGGTGGGGGCGGCGGTGCCGGGCACGACGATCGTGTCCGCGCCCGTGAGCCCTTCCAGCCCCCACGGCGCGCGCAGGGTGAACGTGCCGGCGTCGACCTCCGGCTGTTCGGCGCACACCCGCAGTTGGTAGCCGGGGCGCCCGTCCGGGAGCCGGGTGCGGGTGAAGACCTCGATCGGAGTGGACAGGTCGAAGGGGATCACCTGGTCCAGGGCGAGAACGGCGATGGTGTGCATGGCGGGAACGTACCTCGCCACCGGACGCACGCTCCGGCCGGATGTCCCTGGATCTCTGTCCCGGCACAGTTCACAGGCCGTTCTCCGGTGTTGGCGCTATCTCGTTGAAAGGTGTCACTGATGCCACTGGGAGAGGTGGTGGCAGGCGGATAGCTTCGGTGGCGTCTCCGGCGGACGACCGGACCTCCCGCACACGAAGGACCCTCCCCATGCATGCCCATACAGACTTGTGCGACGGCTGCGATCCACTCGCCGCCGCCGCTCCACGCGAGGTGCCGTACGCCGGCGGTAGGCCGTCGGGCGGCGCGGACTCCGGCACGGCGCGCCCTGTCGTTCGAGTGGCCACGGAGCCCCGACCGTGACGAAACTCTTCCTCATCCTGCATGTCCTGGCCGCCGTCGTGGCCATCGGCCCGGTCACCGTCGCGGCGAGCATGTTCCCCAAGGCGCTGCGCGGCGCCCACAGCGACGAGGGTGACGGGGAGGCGCTCACGACCCTGCGGACGCTGCACCGCATCTGCCGTGTCTACGCGGTCGTCGGCATCGCGGTTCCCGTCTTCGGGTTCGCCACGGCCGGCAGCCTCGGCGTCCTCGGCAGCGCGTGGCTGATCGCCTCGATCCTTCTGACCGCGGCGGCCGCCGGCCTGCTCGCCCTGCTGATCCTGCCCGCCCAGGAGGCCGCCCTCGCCGCCGCGCCGGCTTCCGGCCGGGACTCGGCGTCACCGGGCCGCCTCGCGATGCTCACCGGCGTCTTCAACCTGCTCTGGGCCACGGTCACGGTCCTGATGATCATCCGCCCCGGTTCCACCACAGGAGCGTGACCATGACTCTGCGGCCCCTGCGTATCGCGGCCCACGTCGAGCTCGTCTCACTGATCGTCATGACGGCCAACCTCGCCACCGTCCATCTCGGGCCCGTCTCCTCGCTGATGGGGCCCACGCACGGCTGCGCCTACCTGTTCGTCGTGGCCGCGACGTGGCGCCTCCGGCGGGCCACGACCCTCACCAAGGCCGCCGCCGTCGTCCCCGGCATCGGCGGCCTCCTCGCGCTGCGGCGGCTCGACCGCCCCGGCGCCGTCCGTTCCCACCTCGAGGAAGCCACCCGGTCATGACCTACCTCTCGCCGATCCTCGTCGGCGTCCTCTACGCCCTCGCCATGTCCCTGATCCGGGAACCGCACCGACGCCGCTTCAACGCGATCATGGTGGCGGGGGCGGGCGCCGCCTACCTGACCGGCGGCGGCCTCGGCGGCTGGGAGTTCCTCGCCACCGCCGTCATCACGTACGTCGCCTACCGGGGCCTGGAATCCTGGACGTTCATCGGCATCGCCTGGCTGCTGCACACCGCCTGGGACCTGCTCCACCACTTCAAGGGCAACCCGATCATGCCCTTCTACCACGAGTCGTCCCTGGCCTGCGCTGTGTGCGACCCCGTCATCGCCCTGTGGTGCCTGCGGGGCGGTCCCTCACTGATCAGCCTCGTGCGCGGCCGGACGGCGCGCCCCCGGGCCGCGGAGCATGCGCCGCCCTCATAGGCGGGCGCGGGCCCCGCCGCCCGGCCGTCAGCGCACGGCGATACCCCGGGCCGCGAGAATCTCGAGCGCGCCGGGGACCATGTGCTCCAACTCGAGCCTCCCGGTGAAGAGCTTGAGGTTCGGCAGCAGGTCCAGGTCGTCGAGGCGACGCACGTCGAAGAGGCCGTCCTCGCCGTCCCAGACCGGGGCGCACTCCATGAAGACCTGGTGCCCGCCGTCGAAAGTCAGCTCGTCCACGGTGGCGAGCAGCTCCGCCGGTATGTCCAGGTCCTCGAAGTACGTGCGCGCCTCGTCGAGGACGGTGTACTCCAGCTCGTTCTCCTCGACGTAGGCGGCGAGGTCCTCGACCCCGCGCGCCCGCATGTGCTGCTCCAGGCTGAACGCCGGTGTCAGCGTCTCGTCCCAGTACATGAGCTTCTCGACGACGAGGAGCTTGAAGTTGAAGTCACGGAAGACGGTCATGGCCCACGTATATCAGTGGGAGCCGACAGCCCTGCCGCTGTCAGTGGGAGCCGACAGCCCTGCCGCGGCCGGGCCGGGCGCCGTACCCGCCGCGCAGCGAGGGGTGGTCGGCCACGACGGTGCACGACCCCGGGGCGATCTCCGTGAAGCCCGCGTCGCGCACGACCGGCAGCCCGCTCTTCGTGAGTGCCGGCCAGTCCGCCGGGTCCGCGGTGCGCACGGAGAGCGCGAAGCCCGACTCCCGCCACGCCTCGCGGTCCGCGTCCGACAGTTCCCACCAGGCGAGTTGGGCTCCGTGGCCGGCCTGGGCCATGGCCTTGCCCGCAGACATCTCCAGCTCCGGGCTCAGCCACAGGACGGGACGGGTCCGGTCGGGGGCGGCGGGCGGACGGGGATCGTCGAGCTCCGTCCCGGACACCTGGAGCTTGGCCAGTTCCTTCGGCCAGCCGTCCAGCGGGACCGGCGGGAAGACCCGAACCTCAGCCGGAGCCGGAGCCGGGTCCGACGCGGGGCCGGTTGCCGTGCCCGCGGCGTCCCCGGCGTCCGCCGCGGCGGCCGGGGACGTCCCGGTAGCCGGGTCCGTCGCGGTCGCCCCGCCGGACCCCGCCGCCGGGCCGCCCGCGCCCGTCACCGTGATGCCCGGAAGCGTGCCGGCCTTGCGCCACTCCGCGCCGCGTGCCCGGCGTACGACCTTGCGGATACGGGCGTCCTGCCAGTCCCGCACGGCCTGCGCCCACTCTCCCTCTCCGGTGGAGCGCTCGTCGGCGAGGATCTCGAGGACCGCGCGCGCGGCGGTCTCCAGGGCGTCGGTACGGGTCGGCGGCCCGGACTTCTCTATGCGCACCACCAGCGGCAGGACGAACTGCGGTGCCGCGTCACGGGACTCGGCCCGGTGCCTGAAGGGACTGTCGGACCGGATTTCACGGAGGTCTTCGCTGCTCACGCCGCCAGTCTGCCAGCCGTCCGACCGGAGGTTGTTGGCGGAACGAGCCCCTCCGGGCGACGATGCACCCCATGAAGAGCGATCTTTTCTCCACAGAGAACATGGCACAGCAGGCCACCGTGCCCGGAATGACGCTGCAGAACGCCAAGTCGATCAAGTACGCGGTCAACGGCGAGATGCACGCGCGGCAGGGCTCGATGATCGCCTTCCGCGGCAATCTCCAGTTCGAGCGCAAGGGCCAGGGGATCGGCGGCATGCTCAAGCGCGCCGTCACCGGCGAGGGCCTGCCGCTGATGGCCGTGCGCGGCCAGGGTGAGGCGTGGTTCGCGCACGAAGCGGCCAACTGCTTCATCGTCGACATCGAGCAGGGTGACGCGCTGACCATAAACGGCCGCAACGTGCTCTGCTTCGACGCGACGCTGTCGTACGAGATCAAGACGGTCAAGGGTGCCGGCATGACCGGCGGCGGCCTCTTCAACAGCCTCTTCACCGGCTACGGGAAGCTGGGCGTCATCTGCGACGGCAGCCCGATCGTGATCCCCGTCAGCCACCAGCAGCCGGTCTTCGTCGACACGGACGCCGTCGTGGGCTGGAGCGCCCAACTGAACACGTCGCTGCACCGTTCGCAGTCGGTCGGTTCGATGATCCGCGGCGGCTCGGGCGAAGCGGTGCAACTCAAGCTGGAGGGCGAGGGTTTCGTCATCGTCCGGCCCAGTGAGCTCACCCAGCAGAAGGCGTCACAGAACTGAAGCTCCGGCAGGTGGGCCGTCGTTACGGCCTCGGCGGGCCTTGGGTGCTGCGCGGGGTCGACCTCGACCTGCGCCCGGGCACCCTCGTCCGGGTGCAGGGCGCCAACGGGAGCGGCAAGTCGACGCTGCTGAGGCTGCTCGCCGGCATCGACGCTCCCTCCGAGGGCCGGATCACCGGCCGGCCCCGCACGGCCTACGTCCCCGAACGCTTCCCCGCCGCACTCCCGTTCACCGCGGCCGGCTATCTGACGCGTCTGGGACGGATCCACGGACTGGGGCGGCGGGCCGCGGCCGCCGGGGCCGCCGAGTGGCTCGAACGCTTCGGTGCCGCGGACTACGCCCGTACGCCTCTCGGTGAGCTGTCCAAAGGCACCAGCCAGAAGGTCGCCGTGGCCCAGGCGCTCCTCGCCGGCCCCGAACTGCTCGTGCTCGACGAGGCGTGGACCGGTCTCGACACCCCGGCGCGCGAGCAGCTCGACCTCGCGGTCGCCGAGCTGGTCACGGCGGGCGCTTCGGTCGTGCACGTCGACCACGACCCCCGGCGGCCGGCGGCGTCGGCCGACGCGGTGTTCCGGGTACGGGACGGCCGGGTCGAGGAACTGCCGGCCGAAGGCCCGTCGCGTGCCGGGCGGGAGCCGGGCCGGTGGGCGCGGATCGTGGCGGTCGGCCCTCCCGGCGCACCGCTGCCCGACGCGCTGCCGGGAGATCCGGAGCACATCGCGGGTGAGGACGGCGGCACGGTGCTCACCGTCCCTGCCGGGTATTCCGACGCCCTGCTCCGTGCGCTGCTCACCGCCCGGCCGCCGTGGCACATCCGGCACCTCGAAGAGGCCGAGGAACCGGCCGCGAACCCCTCGGCGACGGCGGTGACGGCGGCGACGCCCACGTACCCGACAGGAACCGGCACGAAGGCATGACGGCACTTCTGCGCTACCACACCGCCCTTCTCCTGCGCTCCCAGCGCTGGCTGCCGCCCGTACTGCTCTACGGCGCCTTCCTGGCCGTCGGCGTCCAGGGCGGCGGACCGGTCCTGGGCTCCCTCGGTTACGCGGCCGCCGCGCTGCTGCCCGTCACCGCGTGGCTCGTGCGGATCTGCGCCACGCAGGAGCCGCCGGCCGCGCGGAGCGTCACGGCGGCGGCGGCCGGCGCGCCCCGGGCGCACCTGGCCGCACTGCTCGCCGCCACTCTGTGCGCGGCGGCCCTGGGCGCCGTCGCGGTCATCGTCGTCGCGCTGATCAGTGCCCCCTCGGGCGCCGCTCACCAGGTGGCGGTCCCACGGCCGGCCGCGGCGGGTGCGGGGCTCGTCGCGGGCGCGGTCTGCGTCCTGCTCGGGCTGGCGGTCGGGGCGCTGTGCACCCGGCCGCTGCTGCACGCGCGGGGGTGGTCGCTGGTGGCGACGGTCCTGCTGGCGCTGCTGGCCCTGGTCGGCGCCGGGTCTCCGGCGAGGTACGCCGTCACCGGCCTGGTCACGGGCTCACGGAACGGCGTGGTGACGCTGCCGCTGCTGCCGCTCCTCGCGGCGGCGCTGATCGCCGCCGCCGCTGCCGGCGTCGCGTCCGTGCTGGCGCCGCTGCGGGGCGCGGACGGTGGCAGAGCCGCGAGCTAGAGTCGAATGTATGGACGAGTATGAGCCGTACCGCGAGACCCCGGAGAGGGAGGCGGCAGGGCACGAGGCCGGGACCCCGGCCGAGGGGCCCTTCGCCGAATGCGTCCTGTGCCGTGCGCCGACCGAGTACCCCGAGACGGTCAAGGGCGCGACGCTGTGTCCGGTGTGCGAGTGGCGGGAGGCGGAGCGCACGGCCTGTTCCGGCTAGCGTGTGACCCGCGTCCGCCCCTGACCGCCGGGCCGGATGCCCGCCTGCCGGCGGGGCGATCGAGCGTGCCATCGGGCGTGCCTTCGGGGGAACAAGGCGTCGCGAGCGTGGCACCGGGCCCTTCCGGTGGTACGCCGATGTGCATGCCCCCACGGCCGTCGGACCCGCAGCAGCACCCCCAAGAAGTGCCCGCAGGCCCGTCGAGGGTGCCCGAGGCCCTGCGGACGGCCGCCGCGTACGCCTGGCGGATCATCGTGGTGGCCGCCGCCGTCTACAGCGTCTTCGCCGTGCTCGGCCGGTTCCATGAGATCGCCGTGGCCGTCTTCCTCGGCCTCGTCGTCACCGCCGTGCTCCGGCCGGTGGCCGACCTGGTGGCACGCGTCCTGCCGCGTCCGCTCGCGGTCGCCGTCTCACTGCTCGCCACCATCGCACTCGTCCTGGGTGTGCTCGCCCTGGTCGGTGAGGCGGTCGCGGGGGAGCGGACGACTCTGGTGCGGGAGTTCCGTACCGGCATCGAAAGGATCGAGAACTGGCTGGAGCGGCCTCCGTTCCGCGTGAACCCCGAGGCGCTCACCGACATCCAGGCCCGTATCGGGCAGTGGCTCTCCAGCCACCGGTCCGCCGTCATCAGCGAGGCGGTGAGCGGTGGTCGCAGGCTGGTCGAAGTGCTGACGGTGTTCGCCCTCGCGCTGTTCTGCTCGGTCTTCTTCATCCATTCCGGAGACCGCCAGTGGGGATGGTTCTGCGGTCAGTTGCCGCCGGTCGCCCGCCGGCGCGCCACGGTGGCGGGACGTGCCGCCTGGCGGACCTTCACCGGCTACACGCACGGCATTCTCCTGGTGGCGGTCACCAACGCGGTCCTCGTCGGGATCGCCCTCTTCGCCCTCGGCGTGCCGCTCGCCCTGCCGCTCGCCCTGCTGGAGTTCTTCGCCGCGTTCGTCCCGCTCGTCGGCTCCCCCGTCGCTCTCGCGGTGGCCGCGGTGGTGGCTCTCGCGGCCAAGGGGCCGCTGACGGCGGCCGTGGTCGTCGCGCTCATCGTCGTGATCGGGCAGATCGAGGGCCATCTGCTGCATCCGATCGTGATGAGCTGGGCCGTCCGGCTGCATCCGGTCGTGGTCGCGCTGTCGGTCGTCGGCGGTGCCGTCGCGGCGGGGATGGTGGGCGCGGTCGCCGCCGTGCCGCTGGTGGCCGTCGTCTGGTCGGTCCGGCAGGCGCTGAGGCCGGCCGGGGACCTCGCTTCCGCCGAAGAGGGCTGACCGGCCGTCAGGGCACCGCACGGTCCGGTTCGTCGGACGCGACCAGGGAACGGGCGAGCGGCAGCCGGGCCAGAGCGAGGACCCCCGCCACCACCAGTGCCACACCGAGGGCCTGGGGGACCAGCCACCAGCCGGTGCGGACGTCCTCCTCGTACAGGACCATGCCCAGGCTGAGGCTCACCGCCGCGTCGCCGAGGGTGAGCGCGGGCTGCGACGCGACCAGCGGGCCGGCCTGCATCGCGTTCTCCAGCAGGAAGAGCGCGCACACCCCGGTCGCCGCGAACGCGTACGTCTGCCAGGCCGTGAGGAAGGCGCCGATGCCGTGGTCGTCCAGCGTGTGCACCGCCGACTTCATCAGGGCCGCGGTGAGCGCGTAGCTGATCGCGGTGGCGGAGCCGAAGCAGGCCGCCCGGGCGCGGCCCTCGGGGCGGCGCAGCGCGGCGGCGGTGAGCGCGATGACGGCCGCGCCGCACACGGCGAGGGCGATGATCCAGCGGTCCAGGGGTACGGAGGTGCGGTCGCCGGAGGGTGACGCGGCGGCGAGGGCGACGCCCAGGCCCGTCACCACGGCCGCCACCGCCACCCAGCCGACGCGCGGAAGGCTGCCGTGCAGAATCACGGTCGCGAGGATCAGGGCGAGCGGCAGCTCGAGCACGAACAGCGGCTGGACGATCGTCAGCGGACCGGTCCCGAGCGCCACCGCCTGGCACAGACCGGCGACGACGACGGCGAGCATGCCGAGCAGCCAGACGGGCCGGCGCAGCAGATCGAGCATGAGACCGGCGCGCAGCCCCTCGGAGCGGGGGACGTCGAGGGCGGCCTTGCGCTGGAGCACGGTGGCGAACGCGTTGCTGAGCGCCGCGCCGAGCGCGAACAGTACCGGGAGCAGGGTGTGCACGTGATCGGCCTCCGTGGCGTGCAGGGGTCGCGGTGGTGTGTCCGGGGCGGGGCATCCGTGGCCGTCCCGGCCGGTGGCCCACGGCAGGGCGTGGCTATCGCATCAGTTCCGAGACCTTGACGAACCGGTAGCCGCGCCGGCGCAGTTCCGGGACGATCCTGCGGACCGCCTCCTCGGTGACGGGGGCGGCGCTTCTGGTGCAGTGCATGACGACGAGCGAGCCGGGCCCCACCCGGCTGAGCACCTGCTCGGCGACGGCGTCCGCGTCGGTGGCGAAGGCGTCACCGCTGACGACGTCCCACTGCACCGCGGTGACCCCGGCCGGCGCGAGGACCCGTAGCGCCGAGTCGTCGTAACAGCCGCCGGGGAAGCGGAAGTAGGGCACCACGTTGCGGGCACCGGCCTTCTTGAACGCGGCGAAGGCCCGCCGCACATCGGCGAGCATGTCCTCCGCGCCGATCTCGGGGAGTCCGTAGCAGGGGGAGCTGAAGGCGTGGTGGCTGTAGGAGTGGTTCGCGATCTCGAAGAGCGGGTCGGAGCCGATGGCCTTCGCCTGGGCGGGGTACTCCTCGGCCCAGCGGCCCGTCATGAAGACGGTCGAGGGCACCTTCAAGGTGCGCAGGGCCTTGATCAGGGCGGGGTTGTCGAACCGTTCGCCGCGCTCGGCGCGCGGGCCCTGATCGGCGGTCATGTCGGCGTCGAAGGTGAGCGCGACGGTCCTGTCCGCGGCGCCCCGGGCCGCCTTCGCGCGCATGAACACGGGGGTGTGACCGCCGGGCCCGGGGGCCATGGTCGGAGTGGTGTCGCGGGTGGCGGAGGTGGCAGGGCGGGGCGACGACGGCGTGGGTGCGGAGACGGGACCGCCGGAAGCGCCGCAGCCGACCAGCACGACACCCGCGGCCGTCAAACCCGTAAATTTTCGTACAGATCTGATCATTTACGAAAAGTAAGTGATCGGTGCCTCTGTGCACGGTCACCATGGCTCCGCGTCCGGGTGCTTCGCGCGGAGGCCGCCCGTTCGGTGCGGTCGGCCGGGCGCGGTTCCATGGCATGGATTGCACTGTGCAATCATGCGAGCGACTGTTGGCCCGCGTGCTCTGGAGGAACGGCATGGCAGAGCAGCCCCTGACGGCCGGTGTGCTCGCCACGACGGCGGACGCGCTCGCCGTGCCGGACGACCGTGGCGGCGCCGTATGGCGGCTGACGCCGGCCGCCCGGCAGCTGGACGCCAACCTCGTACGGCTCCCGCCCGGCACCCGGCGCCCCGGCCATGTCGAGCCGGACCTCGACGTGCTGCTCTGCGTGGTCCACGGCAGCGGCGAGCTCGTGACCCAGAGCGTGCGGCAGGAGCTGGAACCGGGATGTGTGGCCTGGCTGCCGCACGGCATGGAACGCTCCGTCGCGGCCGGACCGGACGGCCTCGTCTACGTCACGGCGCACCGGCGCCGGCCGGGCCTCGCCATCGGCAACGTGACCGCGAACCGAGGGGCGGGCGGCGCCGTCGCGGCCCGCGAGGCACCTGGTGGAGAACCGGCCTGCATGCTCGGCCGCGTCTGCCCCGAGTGCGACCGTCCCGCGGAGGATGCCGGCGCGCGCTATTGCAGCCGGTGCGGCGCCCGGCTGCCCTCATGAGCCGTACCACCGACGCCCTCTGACGGAGCGTCGGTCAGCGATTTCGCGCACGCGATGAGTACAACTCACGCCTCATCCGTATCAACGGTCGGACGCGTCCCCCGGTCTGTCGTCGACAACCGGATTCCGTATCCCCGCAGGAGGCGGCGAGTTGA
The DNA here is from genome assembly GCF_040677245.1 of Streptomyces kurssanovii. Classification (NCBI taxonomy): domain Bacteria; kingdom Bacillati; phylum Actinomycetota; class Actinomycetes; order Kitasatosporales; family Streptomycetaceae; genus Streptomyces; species Streptomyces kurssanovii. The sequence continues at coordinate 1,426 of NZ_JBFAQK010000082.1, read as the reverse complement.
GTCACAGGCGAATACCCAAGCGAAAGGCCGTGCTTGCAGGAGCCGGGGCGGTGGGCATCGCCGCGGCCGCCGTGCTGCTGCCGCACGCCAACGCATCGCAGTCCGGCTCCGGTTCCGGGTCGCAGGCCGACCCCAGAACCCTGAGCGCCGCGGCCGCCCAGGATCTCGTCTCGGAACTGGGCCCCCAGCTCGGTGACGCGTACGCAGGTGCGTACTACGACGCGCAGAAACAGCAGGTCGTCGTCAACGTCGTCGGTGACAGCAACAGCGTCATCGTCCAGGTCAACGAGGCCGGGGCCGTCGCGCGGCCCGTCGAGAACAGCATGGGTCAGCTGAAGGCGGCGGCGGACACCCTGGCCCGCAAGGCCACGGTCCCGGGCACGGCCTGGGCCGTCGATCCCAGGACCAACCAGCTCCTGGTCACGGCCGACCGCACGGTCGCGGGGGACGGCTGGAACCGTCTGGAGTCGACCGTGAAGTCGCTCGGCTCCGGGATGGCCCGGATCCAGAAGTCCGCGGGCGAGTTCAGGCCCTTCCTCGAGGGCGGCGACGCCATCTTCGGCGGCGGGTCGCGCTGTTCCCTCGGTTTCAACGTGACCACGGGCGACGGACAGCCCGGTTTCCTCACCGCGGGACACTGCGGCGTCGCCGACGACCAGTGGTCCGAGGAAGCGAACGGTGCACCCATCGGTACGGTGCAGGCGGCGACGTTCCCCGGCGAGGGCGACTTCGCGCTCGTCACGTACGACGACCCCGCCACCGACGCCCCCGGCACGGTCGACCTCGGCAACGGTCAGACCCTGGACATCGTGGGCGCCGACGACGCGGCGGTCGGCCAGGAAGTGTTCCGCATGGGCAGTACCACGGGCCTGAACAGCGGTCAGGTCACCGGTCTGAACGCCACCGTGAACTACCCGGAGGGCACGGTCACCGGTCTCATCCAGACGAACGTGTGCGCGGAGCCGGGTGACAGCGGCGGCGCCCTGTTCACCCGCGACGGTGCCGCGATCGGCCTGACCTCGGGCGGCAGCGGTGACTGCACGTCGGGCGGCGAGACGTTCTTCCAGCCGGTGACGACGGCGCTCGCGGCGGTCGGCGCGGAGATCACCGCGGGCGACGGCGGCGGCGCGGCCGGCCAGGGCCAGGGCCAGGATCAGGGCCAGGATCAGGGCCAGGGCCAGGACCAGGACGGTCAGGACCAGGACGGTCAGGACCAGCAGGGTCAGGAGCAGGACGGCCAGGACCAGCAGCAGGACGGCCAGGGCCAGGACGGCCAGGACCAGCAGCAGGGAGGCTTCGACGGCAACTGACCCGTAGTCACTGCCCCGCCGGTGGTTCTCCCTCCCCCCGCCGGCGGGCACTTCCCCCCACCGGCCGGGGGGGGGGGGGCCCCCCCCCCCCCCCCCCCCCGGGGGGGGGGGCGGGC
>NZ_JBFAQK010000081.1:0-25696 GCF_040677245.1 Streptomyces kurssanovii | reverse complement strand
ATAACACTATAGTTTCACTTGTCTCTGTTTTCTTCGGGGTCCACTACCGAACCCGCACATCGGTACAGCGGGATGGGGCGGGGTGGGGAACAGGCCCGCCGCAGGCGGGACGCGTCAGCGCGGCGCCGCGCCGCGGCCCGTCGCCGTGCCCTTCACCGCGTCCAGCGCGTACACGCACCGGTCCTTGCTGCACGCGTACACGACACCGTTCCGCGCCACCGGCGACCCCGTGATCTCGCCGCCGGTCGCCAGCTTCCAGCGGAGCTGGCCGCCGCTCGCGTCGAGCGTGTAGAGGACGTGGTCGGCGGAGCCGAAGTGGACGCGGCCGTCCGCGACGACCGGTGTGCCGACGACCTCGCCGCCGGCCGCGAAGCGCCACATCGGGGTGCCGGTCACGGCGTCCAGGGTGTAGAGCGCCGAGCCGCTGCCGACGTGGACGTTGCCGGCCGCGACGAGTACCGGCTCGCTGGACTGGCGGGACTCCGTGGCGATGCGCCACCGGTCCTTGCCGGTGGTGGCGTCGAGCGCGTACACGGTGCCGAGGTAGTCGGCGAGGTACACGCCGCCGCCGGTCACGGCGGGGCCGGGCGCGAACGCGGGCGGCGAGAGGAACACCGCGGGCGCCTCGAAGTGCCAGCGCACCAGTCCGGACGTGATGTCGACGGCGAGCACCCGCGTGCCGGCGGAGACGTACACGTAGCCGTCGGGCGCCGGCTGCACCCGTACGGGCACGTTCCCGCACGAGGCGGCGTCCCCGATCGGGTACGACCAGCGTTCGTCGCCGGTGCGGGCCTCGAGGGCGCGCAGCCGCGCGTCCTTCCACACGTACACCGTGTCGCCGAAGATCGCGGGGCCGGACTCCGGCGTCTCGAAGTCGCTCTGGGCGCCGGTGATCTCCCACAGCTTCTCGCCGTTGGAGGCCTCCCACGCCTGTACGCCGCCGCCGCGGGTGCCGGTGAGGACGGTGCCTCGGTCGACCTTGAGGGAGTACACCCAGGCGTCGGTCTGGAGCCGCCAGCGTTCGTTGCCGGTGGCGGCGTCGAGCGCGTACAGCGTCGGACCGTCGGAGGCGTGGATACGGCCGGCGGCCACGGCCATCGCCCAGGCCACGTCCCGCGTCTTGAACTGGCGGCGGCCGGTCCCCACGTCCAGAGCGTGCACCTCGAACGAGGTGACGTACAGCAGGTCACCGTCGACGACCGGTGTTCCCCACACGTCGTTCGACATGCGGAAACGCCAGGGCCGCCAGTGGGCGGGGCCGGGTTCCGGCGCCTGCGCGGGGGGCGGGACGGGTGCCGGAGGCGCGGCAACCGCGCCGCCGGGGGCGTCCGTACCGCCCGGTCCGGCGGGCGGCCGCACCCAGCCGGTGGCCGGTCCTGCCTCCGCCACCATGGCGCGGCCGGTGTCGGCGACCCGGGGTCCCGGCCCGATGGGCACGTTGGAGCCGGGCAGCCGCACCGGGCCGCCCAGGGACTGCGGGGGCACCGCCTGCGGCTGCGGAGGCGCCGGCGGGACGGGCGGCGGGGTGGGACGCGAGGGCGCGGGGCGCGGGGACACGGCCGGCGGGCGGCCGCCACCGCGACGGGTCTCGATCATGGCGGTCGCGGACGTCGGCAGCCACGCCGAGGCGGTGCCGCTGTCGTCGCCGCCGGAGGAGAAGAGATGGGGCGCGAGCTGCGCCTGAAGGTCCTCGGGCATCGGTCGCAGCCCCGCCTCCATCTGCATGCAGGAGTCGATCAGCGGCCGCAGCTCGTCCGGGAGCCCTTCGAGGTCCGGGCCTTCGCGCAGCAGCATGAAGACGGTCTCCACGGGGTTCGCGCCGTGGAACGGCGCGTGTCCGGTGGCCGCGAAGACCAGGGTGGAGCCGAGTGAGAAGACATCGCTGGCACCGGTCACGCTGCGGGAGTCGCGCGCCTGCTCCGGCGACATGTACGCGGGCGTGCCGACGGCGACGTTGGTCATCGTCAGCCGGGTGTTCGAGACGCCGGACGCGATACCGAAGTCGATGACGCGCGGCCCGTCCTCCACCACCAGCACGTTGGACGGCTTGAGGTCGCGGTGCACGAGGCCCGCGCCGTGGATGGACTGCAGCGCCTCCGCGATGCCCGCCGCGAGCCATCGGACGGCCTGGGCGGGCAGGGGCCCGCACTCGTTGATGATCTCCTCGAGGGAGGGCGCGGGGACGTACGCGGTGGCCAGCCACGGCACCGCGGCGCGCGGGTCGGCGTCGACCACGGCGGCGGTGTAGAAGCCGCTGACCGCGCGGGCCGCCTCCACCTCGCGCGTGAAGCGGACACGGAACAGCTGGTCCTCCGCGAGCTCGGTCCGCACGGTCTTGATCGCGACCCGGCGGCCGGACGCCGACCTCGCGAGATAGACCAGTCCCATGCCACCGGCACCGAGCCGGCCCAGCACCTCGAACGGACCGATCCGTCTCGGGTCGTGCTGCGTCAGCTGCTCCATACCTGCGTGCCACCTCCCCGTACGGGCTCCCACGAAATGGAGCCCGTCACTTACAGCCCCGTGCAGGGTCTCACCATCGAGCCCCTCAGCGGTGAGCACCCTGATTCTTCCTGTACGGAGCCACGGTTGCGAACCCGGGGGCGGATCGGGGTGTCTCACCGCGTTTCGGGCACCTCTGTGAGCGCTGTCACCGATCCTGGAGTGCTGTCACCGGCCGGGACCCGGCGCGCCGGGCCGGTGCGGGCGGGCGGACCGGCCGTCCCTGGTCGCTCACATTGTCGCTTCAAGCGCTCTTGGCGGCTTCTCCGTCCTCTTCGGAGGGCTCGCGGCCGGGCCTATGGGTCCCTCCCGTACCGGACTCCGGCCGCGTCCCGCCGCTCGCCGCCTCCCGCGTCCCGCCGGGCGCGTCCGAGCGGTCCGGCTCGGCCAGCACGGCGAAGGTCGCCCCTTGGTTGTCGCCGACCACGGCGATCCGCCCGTACGGGGTGTCGGACGGTACGGTGCGGACCCGGCCGCCGAGGCGGACGACGGACTCGGCCGTCGCGTCGCAGTCGGTGACGCAGAAGTAGACGAGGAAGTGGTCGGGCATCTCCGGCGGGAACTCGTCCGTGATGGTGCTGCGTCCGCCGACTGCCGTGTTCTCCCCCGGCTCCGTACCGGCCGGCGACCACATGCGGAAGCCGGCCATCGTGCCGGTGAGGTCCGTGCCCTGGAAGTGGAACACGGACTCGTAGAAGTCGTCCGCGCGCTCGTGGTCCCGGGTGTACACCTCGGTCCAGCAGAACGAGTTCGGCTCGCCCTGTTTCTCGAAGCCCTGCCGGGTGCCCGCCTGCCACAGGCCGAACACCGCGCCGCCGGGGTCCGCGGCGACCGCGGAGATCCCCGCGGAGTCGACGGGCAGCGGGTCGTTGATCAGCCGGCCGCCGTGGTCGGCGATGCGTCTGCCGAGGGCCGCGGCGTCGGGGGTGGCGAAGTAGACGCCCCAGACGGTGGGCATACGGCCGTCCCGCTTGGGAGTCAGCGCGCCGACCAGCCGTCCGTCGCTGAACGCGTCGGCGTAACGGCCGCGGACGCCGCCGGGGACGTTGCCGCCGCCCCGTTCGCTGAAGGTCCAGCCGAAGAGCTCGCCGTAGAAGCGCTTGCCCGCCTCCACGTCGGGGAGCGATGCGTCCACCCAGCACGGCGTGCCCTCTGCGAATGCGGCCATGGACCTGATTCCTTCCCTGGGTGTGGTGCCCGTCACCATCAAGCTAACGGCGCATCACGCGGGGCGCGCGGAATCAATTCGAACGTATGGGCGATATGTGCCGCTATGGCAAGGGGTGAACGGTCGAAAGGGGTGTGTGGGGCGCTTCCGGCGGGACCGGTTCCGTCGAGTTGTCCACCGAAGTTGTCCACAGGCTGTTGATAACACTATTGCCGTCCGTGGTCGGCACCCCATTTGCAGTCGGCCGAATCGCGCGCCGATCACCCCTCGGTAAGCTGACGGCATGACAGGACAAGTGCGCACCGTCGACGGCCGGGTAGCCGGCCGACGCGGGCAGGCGACGCGGCAGAAACTGCTCGACTGCCTCAGCGAGATGCTCAGCTCGTCGCCGTACCGGGACGTCAAAGTCATCGATGTGGCCCGGAAGGCGGGCACTTCACCGGCGACGTTCTACCAGTACTTCCCGGATGTCGAGGGCGCCGTTCTCGAAATCGCCGAGGAAATGGCCAAGGAGGGCGCCGAGTTGACCGAGCTGGTCTCCGGCCGCTCCTGGGTCGGCAAGGCGGGCTGGCAGACGGCGGAGGAACTGGTCGAGGGCTTCCTCGACTTCTGGCGCCGCAACGACGCCATTCTCCGCGTGGTCGATCTCGGTGCCGCCGAGGGCGACAAACGTTTCTACAAGATCCGCATGAAGATCCTGACCTCGGTCACCAACTCCCTCTCGGACGCCGTCAAGGAGCTCCAGGGCAAGGGCAAGGTCGACAAGGACGTCAGCCCGGGAGCGATGGCCGGATCGCTGGTGGCGATGCTTGCCGCGGTCGCCTCGCACCAGAAGGGCTTCACGACCTGGGGTGTCAAGCAGGCCGAACTCAAGCCGAATCTGGCCCTGTTGGTGCACCTCGGCATTACGGGCAAGAAGCCGGCGAAGTAGCGGCCCGCGGAACTGCCCGCCCGGTGCCGGGCGCGAGTCCTGTCACGCCGACGGCGGTCCCCTCGCGAGGGTGACCGCCGTCGGCGTTCTCGTGTCCGGAAGTGCCCCGTGACGCTGCTAGGGTGACGTGCGCTCGTCAACCGGGCCCCATTCGCCGACACTTTCAACGGGGGTTGAAACGTGAAGATCCGTCATGTCCGCGCCATTGCCGTCTTCGGAATCGCGCTCGTCGCACTGACCGGGGCCCGTGGCTCCGGCGGTGGTGGCTGTGACAACTCCAGCAGCTCTTCGAGCGGCGGCGGCAGCCACCGCGACGACGACAGCGGCAGCACCGGCGGCGTCTCCGTCCCCGGTGGGTCCAGCGCCGACAAGGCCGCACGCGACATCACCATCGACGAGTGCAAGTACGACGACGCCACGAAGGCACTCACCGCGAAGATCACCATCAACAACAGTGACTCGCTGGACTACGACTACGACGTCACCATGAAGTTCACCGGTGGCGTCGGCGGCACGGCCGTCCCGGCCACCGCGAGCGAGTCGGCGATCGCCGTCGCCGCGGGCGCCTCGGAGACCACCGTGCTCAGCACCCCGTACACCGGCTCCGGCAACGGCTCCGAGTACACCAAGTGCGAGGTCTCGCGCGCTTCCCGCAGCTGACCGGCGGACGCCGCGGCGCCCGATCGGGCGCTAGCGCAGCCGGAAACCGCCCTTGCCCCGCCCCTGCTCGAACAGCTCGGCCTGCCGCCCCGGCGGCAGGTTGCCGAGCGTGACCAGGTGCGGGGCGAGGGAGAGCGCCCGGGACCGTGACGCCTCGGTGGCCGACCACACGGCGCGCACCGTCCCCTGGACGGCGTCCGTCGGAAGCGACGCGATCACCGCCGCGGCCCGCAGGGCCGCCGCTGCCGCGCCGCCGGGCTCCGTCAGCTCGGAGACCAGGCCCACCTCGTACGCTCGGCGTGCCGTCAACCGCTCCGCCGTGCCCATCAGGGCCGTCCGCGCCACCTCACCGGCCGGCATCCGCTGGGCCATGAAGACGGACTCGTAGGCGCTGACCATCCCGTACGTGGTGTGCGGGTCGAAGAACGTCGCCTCGTGCGAGGCGATCACGAACTCGCTCTCGCCGAGCAGGTAGAACGCCCCGCCGCAGGCCATGCCCTCCACGGCCGCGATCACCGGCTTCCACAGGTCGTTCGCCTTGGGGCCGATCCCCAGCAGCGGATCGTCGAGGGAGTACGGCGAGGACGGCTGCGGCACCTCTGCCGAGCGGTCGACGCCCGTGCAGAACGCCCTGGTGCCCGCGCCCGTGACCACCGCTGCCCGGACCGCGTCGTCGTGGCGGAACTCCCGCCAGGCCGCTCCCAGTTCGGCCGCCGTCTCCAGGTCGATCGCGTTGAGTACGGCGGGCCGGTCGAGGGTGACCAGGGCGACGCCGCTGTCCTTGTCCCTCTCCACGCGCAGGCTCATGCGCGCTCCAGCCGCCAGCGGGGCAGCCCGTCCCGGGTGAACACCACGCGCACTCCGGCACCGATGCGCAGCCGGGCCGGGGCGACGGAGTTCAGTGGCGCGTCCGGGGCGGCGACCACGTTGCCGGCGAGCCGGATGCGGGGGGCGTCGAGCAGTTCGACGACGACCGCGTTGTAGGGGGCCTGTTCGGCGTAGCCGGGCAGCAGCGGCGGGTGCGGGAACACGAACGACCAGATACGGCCCCGGCCGCTCATCCGGCGCCACTCGCTGTCGAAGGACCCGCAGTGCGGGCAGCAGGGGCGCGGCGGGAAGCGGGGTTCGCCGCAGGCGGGTGCGGCGCAGGCCTGGACGCGCAGTTCGCCGCGCGCCGCGTACTTCCAGAAGGGCGCGCCGTCGTCGTCGATGACCGGTCGCAGCATCTCAGCTCCTCAGCAGAAGGGCCGACGTCGGTACGCCCTCGCCCGCCGTCACCAGGCAGGTCCGCGCGTCCGGCACCTGGGCCGTCGAGGCGCCCCGCAGTTGCTTGACGCCTTCGTTGATCAGGTTGAAGCCGTGCACGTAGGCCTCGCTGAGTCCGCCGCCCGCGGTGTTCAGGGGCAGCCGCCCGCCGATCTCCAGCGCTCCGCCCTCGGTGAAGGCCGCGCCCTCGCCCCGCCCGCAGAAGCCGTAGCCCTCCAGCGACAGCGGAATGAGAGGGGTGAACGCGTCGTAGATCTGGGCCACATGGACGTCGTCCGGCCCGAAGTCGGCCTGCTTCCACAGGTGCCGGGCGGCCGTCCAGGCGGGGCCGGTGAGCGGGTCGTCGTTCCAGTAGTTGACCATTCCGTGGTGCTGGGCGGGCAGGCCCTGGGCGGCGGAGTGGACGTAGACGGGTCCGTGCCGGCAGTCGCGGGCGCGTTCGGCGCTCACGATCACGCAGGCGAGCGCGCCGTCCGTCTCGAGGCAGTTGTCGAAGAGGCAGAGCGGCTCGCTGATCCAGCGGGCGGTCATGTACATCTCGCGGGTGAGCGGGCGTTCGTACATCATCGCGGCGGGGTTCTGGTTGGCACGGTTGCGGCAGGCGAGGGCCACGTTGAAGAAGTGGTCGCGGGTCGCGCCGTACTCGTGCATGTAGCGGCGGGCGAGCATGCCGATCTCGTCGACGGGCCGCAGCAGCCCGAAGGGGCGGGTCCACTGGGCCGGGGTCGGCAGCTGTGCCGTGGTGTTCGTCCAGGGGCGCGGGCCCGAGCCGCGTTTGCGCGAGCGCCAGGCCACGCCGACGGTCGCCTGTCCGGTGGCGACGGCTCCGGCCAGGTGGGCGACGGTGGCGCAGGAGCCGCCGCCCCCGTAGCCGACCTTGGAGAAGAAGGTGACGTCGCCCGCGCCGACGGCCTTGGCGAGCTCAACCTCCTCGGTGTCCTCCATGGTGTACGAGGCGAAGCCGTCCACCTCGGAGGGGGCGATGCCGGCGTCGTCGAGAGCGGCGAGGACCGCGCGGCAGGCCAGTGTCTTCTCCGGTTCGGGCAGTCGTCCGGCGAAGGCCGTCGAGCCGATCCCGACGATCGCCGCCTTGTCCTTGAGGGTCGCCATGGCCGGAGCGTACAGCTAATCTGACGTACCGTCAGCTATTGCGCGGGGACGTACGGGAGGCATGTGATGCGACGCGGCGACCTGGCATGGGGGACCGTCCCGGAGCTGGTGAGAAGTGCCGCCCTGCGGTACGGGCGGCGCGAGGCCGTCGTCGACGGGCGCACCCGCGTCCCGTACGCCGAGCTCGGCGAACGGGTCGAACGCGCCGCCGCCGCGTGCATCGCCTCCGGCGTCCGCAAGGGGGACCGGGTCGCCGTCTGGGCGCCCAACACCCTCGACTGGATCGTCTGCGCGCTCGGTGCCGTCACCGCGGGGGCCGTCCTCGTCCCCCTCAACACCCGGTTCAAGGGCGCCGAGGCGGCCGACGTCCTCCGGCGCTCGCGCGCCGGACTCCTCTTCGTCACCGGCACCTTCCTCGGCACCTCCTACGTCGCCTCCCTGCGCCGCTGCGGCGTGGAGCTCCCCGACCTCGAGCAGGTGGTCGTCCTCGCCGAGAGCGCGCCGCAGGAGTACCGCACCTGGAAGGACTTCCTCGCGGGCGGCGACGGAGTCGGCGCACGACAGGTGCGGGAGCGCGCCGCAACCGTCACCGCCGACGACCCCTCCGACCTCGTCTTCACCTCCGGCACCACCGGCCGCCCCAAAGGCGCCGTCATCACCCACGCCCAGACGCTGCGCTGCTACGACCTGTGGAGCGAACTCGCGGGCCTGCGCGAGGGCGACCGCTACCTGATCGTGAACCCGTTCTTCCACACCTTCGGCTACAAGGCGGGCATCATCGCCTGCCTCACCCGCGGCGCCACGATGATCCCCCAGCCCGTCTTCAACGTGGAGACCGTCCTCGCGAACATCGCCGCGGAACGCATCTCCGTGCTCCCCGGCCCGCCGACCCTGCACCGGTCGCTGCTCGACCACCCGGCACGCGCCCGGCACGACCTGAGCTCACTGCGCCTCGTCGTCACCGGCGCCGCAGTCGTCCCGCTCGACCTGGTGGAACGACTCCGCGACGAACTGCGCGTCCCGACCGTCCTGACCGCCTACGGACTCTCGGAGGCGAGCGGCATCGTGACCATGTGCCGCCGGGGCGACGCCCCCGCCACCGTCGCCGCCACCTCCGGCCGTGCGATACCGGGCACGGAGGTCCGCGTCCTCGCGCCGCCGGGGGAGCCGGGGGAGGTACTGGTGCGCGGGCACAACGTCATGCGCGGCTACTTCGAGGACGCGGAGGCCACGGCCCGCGCGATCACTCCGGACGGCTGGCTGCGCACCGGCGACGTCGGGGTCCTGGACGAGGCGGGGAACCTGCGCATCACCGACCGGATCAAGGACATGTTCATCGTCGGCGGCTTCAACGCCTACCCCGCGGAGATCGAGCAACTGCTCGGCCGGCACCCGGACGTCGCGGACGTCGCCGTCGTCGGCGTGCCCGACGAACGGCTCGGCGAGGTGGGCAAGGCGTACGCGGTCCGAAGGCCGGGCTCGACGCTCACCTCCGACGACCTGATCGCCTGGTCACGGCGGGAGATGGCGAACTACAAGGTGCCTCGGCACGTGGAGTTCATGGCCGGCCTGCCCCGCAACGCGAGCGGAAAGGTGCTGAAGACCGAGCTGCGCGCCCGGCACGGCGGCTGAGCGCGGCACCGGCCCGGTCCCGCGCTCTCGCGGCACCGGGCCGGGCCCGTCTGTGGTGGTCAGCCGTGGAGGCGGACCGGGATCTCCCGCCATCCGTACGCGATGAACGAGGGCACCTGCTTCAGCTCGTCGGACGTGAACGCGGCGGTCAGGCCCGGGTAGCGGTCGAAGAACGCCGGCAGCGCGGTCATCGCCTCCATACGGGCCAGCGGGGCGCCGATACAGCGGTGCACACCGACACCGAAGGACAGATGGTCGTCGGCCGCGCGCGTGGCGTCGAAGGCCGCCGCGTCCTCGCCGTAGCGCGCCGGGTCGTTGCCCGCGGCCGCGTACGTCGTCAGGATCGCGTCGCCCGCCGGGACGGTGACCCCGCCGACGGTGATGTCGGACACCGCGAACCGCAGCGGGAGCGAGGCGATCGACGGACGGACCCGCAGGACCTCCTCGATCACCTGCTCCCAGCTGATCGCACCGGCCCTGACGGCGGCCAGCTGCTCGGGGTGCTCGAGCAGCGCGACGACGGCGTTGCCGATCAGATTGACCGTCGTCTCGAAGCCGGCGCCGATGACGAGGAGCAGGGTGTAGAGGAGCTCCTCGTCACTGAGCCGGTCGCCGTCCTCGTCGCGGACCCGGATCAGCTCGGTCGTCATGTCGTCGCCGGGGTGCTCGGTCTTGTACCCGATGAGCGAGCCGAGGACCGTGCCGATCTGCTCCTGGACCCAGGCCGCCTGCTCCGGGCTCGGGTCGGAGGTGTCCATGAGCGCGGCGATCAGCCGGCCGGTGGCCTCGCGCAGATGCTCGGGCACGCCGAACAGCTCGCAGATCATCCGCATGGGCAGCGGATGAGCGAACGCGGCCTTCACGTCCACCACTTCGCCGTTCGCGCCGGCCGCGTCCAGCTCGGTCAGCAGCTCCTCGGTGATGGCCTCCACGCGGTCGCGCATCGCCTCGGTGCGCCGGGCGGTGAAGCTGGGGGCGACGAGCTTGCGCAGCCGGGTGTGGTCGCTGCCGTAGGTGGACAGCATGTTGACCACGCCGACCCAGCCGAGGATCCAGCCCCACTCGGGGCGCTCGCCGATCTCGGGGAAGAGCGACCAGTGCTGACGCGGGTCCTTGCTGACCCGGGGGTCGAGGATCAGGGCCTTGAGGGTGTCGTAACCGGTCGGCGCCCAGGCGGGTATGCCGCCGGGCAGCTCGACCGGCACCACCGGACCGAGGGAACGCAGCTTCGCGCACTCGGCGATGATGTCGGCACCGAACGGATCGACGGCCACACGGGTGGACACGGTCATGAACGGTCTCCTGCCTGGTCGGGGCTGTGAGGTGTGAATCTGACGGGCAGCGCCGTCAGCGAACGGTGGAACGGGCCCGGCCGCCAGCTGAGCCGCTCACGCGGTACGACCGGCTGAAGATCCGGCAGCCACTGGGTGAGGCGCTCGATGGCCTCCGTGGCGATCAGCAGGGCGGGCTGCTTCACGGGGCAGGCGTGCTCTCCCGCGGAGAACGACAGGTGCGAGGCGTCGTGGCGGTGGTGCGTCCCGGCGAAGTCCTGCTCGGCGAAGTGGCCCAGCGCTCCGTACGAGACGACGACCGGGACCGCCGCCTGCACCCAGACGCCGTGGAAGGACACGGACTCGCGGGCGAAGTGGATGCCGTAGTTCGACAGCGGGGTCTCGTAGCGGAGCACCTCGAGGACCGCGTCCATCACCGGCCGGGAGCCACTGGTGAGGGTGGAGTAGTAGTCGGGGTTGCCGAGGATCCGCGAGAGCGCGTTGGAGACGAGATTGGCGCTCGGCTCGTGGCCCGCCCCGAGGGTGAGGAAGACCTGCCAGGTGACCTCCTCCGGCGTGAGGCCCAGCGGGTGGTCCAGCAGCCGGCTGGTGATGTCGGGCCCGCGATGCACCGACTTGGCGGCGATCAGCTCCAGCACGTACCTGCCGTACTCGGCCTCGCCCTCCGCCGCGCGGTCACCGCCCTCCATCATGGCGCCGAGCGCGGCGTCGAGCCGGCCGGACTCGCTGTCGGGCAGCCCGAAGAGGTTGTTGAAGATCAGCGCCATGAGTGGCCGGGCGAACTCGGTGACGAGGTCCGCGGAGCCGGCGGGGCCGAAACGGCCGACGAGCACGTCCACCGCGTGATGGACGCGTTCGCGCAGGTCGTGCGGCTCCACCAGGTCGAACGCATCCGTGAAGCTGCGCCGGTAGCGGACGTGTGCGTCACCGTCCGCGAAAAGGGTGTTGGGCCGCCAGCGCATCATGCCGAGGACGGGGGAGTCCTCCGGGACGGTGGACTCCCAGGGACGCGGGTCGTGCGACCAGGTCTCCGTGTCGTGCAGCAGGTCGAGGGCGGCACGGCGGTCGGTGACGACGTAGGCCGGCACACCGGGGGCGAGTTCCGCCCAGCCGACCGGACCCTGCGCCCGCAGCGCCGCGTAGTAGGCGTGCGGGTCGGCCGCGAAGCCCTCTTCCCACAGTCGTACGGGCGCGGACAGCGAGAACGCGTCGGCGCGGGCAGGATAGGCGTTCAACGGAGCTCCGTCCGGCGGCTGTTGCGGTCGATGAGGTGCTGGACCAGGGCGAGCAGCGCGTCGACGGACGAGTTGGTGTCGCGGGCGTCGCACATCACCAGCGGGGTGTCGTGCTCGAGGTCGAGGGCGCGGCGAAGCTGCTCCTCGCCGTAGTTCTTCGAGTCGGGGAAGGTGTTCAGCGCGACCGCGTACGGCAGTCCCGACTCCTCGACCATGCCGAGGACGTCGAAGGAGTCGTCGATACGGCGGCTGTCGACGAGCACGAGCGCGCCGAGCGCCCCGTAGGCGATGTCGTTCCACAGGGAGCGGAAACGTTCCTGGCCGGGGGTGCCGAAGAGGTAGAGCACGATCCCGCCGCCCAGCGAGATCCGCCCGAAGTCGATGGCGACGGTCGTCGTCGTCTTGTCGCGCACCCCGGCCAGGTCGTCGACCGCGACCGACGCCTGCGTCAGATGTTCCTCGGTGTGCAGCGGCCGGATCTCGGAGACGGAGTCGATCAGTGTCGTCTTGCCGACGCCGAACGGGCCGGCGACAAGGATCTTGACCAGTTCCCGCGCGGTGTCGGGCAGATACGGACCGGCCTCGGAGCCGCGCTCACGGGAGGACGGGCCGGAGCGCGCGGGCGGGCTAAAGCTTGAGGGCGCGGAGGCCATCGGCCACTCTCTTCAGAAGGTCACGGTCGGGCAGGGCGGCGGAGGGGACCGGTGGGCGTGCGCGCACCAGGCCCTGGTCGATCAGGGCGGCGGCCAGCACGCGGACCGCGGAGACCGGCAGCTTCAGCAGGGCGGCCGTCTCCACCACGGTCAGCGAACCCCCGTCGAGCGCCTCCAGCACAGCGTGCTGGGCGGCGGGCAGACCGGTGGGCGCGGGCCCGCCGGCGCCGGTCAGCACCGACAGGCGCTCCAGGCTGTTGCGACTGGGCCGCGCCACCCCGCCGGTGGACAGGTAGGCGGGCACCAGGGGGCGGCCGCTCCGGCGGCCGGTCATACCGCTGTGCCGCCGTCGGCCACCCGGGGCGCCGCGGCCATGGCCTTCTCACCGAGCCGGGCGACCTGGGAGTGGACCCGGTGGCCCAGCAGATCGAGGCGTACCTCCGGGCTGCCGTACGCGGCCACGCACGTGCCGTGGTCGGTGGGCGCGACCAGGATGTAGCCGTGGTCGGACTCGATGACCACCTGCCGCAGGAGGGCGGCGTCCTCGTCGGCGAACGCGGCCGCGGCGGTACGGCACGCCCCCTGGACGGTGCTGATGATCGCTGCGACGCGCTCCGCCGAGTCCTGGGAGAGCGCGGCGGAGTAACCGGAGACGAGCCCGTCCCTGGTCAGCAGCGCGGCGGCCCGGACATGCGGGATTTCGAGGATCGGATCGAGCACCCAGGCGGCTTCACCGGGGTCGCGGCTGGTCATCGGGGGTCGTTCCCTTCGGTCTCTGCGGCGTTGCGCGCCGCAGCTGTTGCGGACTGCAGCGCCCCGAGCGCCGCGGCGGACTCCTCGGGGGTGCGGGCGGGTGCGGCGGGCGCGGCCGGTTCGGGGGCGGGTGCCGCGGCGGATGCTTCGGCGCGGACCCGGCGGCGGCGCTGCGGGAGCTGGTCGCCGTCCTCCGGGGGGTCGGGCACCGGCTCGTGGACGGGCTCGTCGCCGTGCGGCGCCGAGGCGGCGGCCGAAGGCGTGGCACGGGTGGCGGGCGCGGGGAGCCGCGGCTGCGCGGAGAGCGGTTCGGGGGCGGCGTGCGGTCCGGGGGCGGCGGGATGCGCCTGCCGGTCGTGCGGCGCCTGCCGGGCCGGCGGCGTCTGCTCCGCGAGGGGCCCTGCCTGCTCGGCCGCGAGTTCGGGCTCCGCCGAACTCCGGGTGGAGCGGGCGGCGCTGACGGCGGGCGGGTGCAGGACCGGGTCGATCCGGCTCAGCAGATGGCTCTTGACGAGCAGCACGGCTCGTACACCCCCGTAGGGCGACGGCGTGGACAGGTCCACGGAGACGTCGAACTGCCGCGTGAGCCGCCCGATCGCCGCCAGTCCCATCCGGGGCGGGTCGCCGAGGTCGGACAGCAGGATCGGGTCGTCCCCGGCCACCAGCCGCTGTGCGGCGGCCCGTTCGTCGCTCGCCATGCCGACGCCCGCGTCGTCGACGGTCACCGAGACGCCGTGGTGGACGCGTTCGAGGTTCACCACCACGGCGGTGTCCGGCGAGGAGTGGCGCAGCGCGTTGTCGAGCAGCTCGGCGACGATGATCGCCACCGGCTCGACCGCGTGCGACACGAGCGCGGTGCCCGGCTCGAGGTGGTTGTGCACCTGGACCCGGTGGTAGCCGACGAGCCTCGCCTGTCCGCCCGTGACGGCGTCGACGAGGTGCGACTCCTCGCGGGCGAGCCCCACCCATGCCCCGCACACGACGGCGGCGACCTGGGCGCGACGCAGCGACTGCTCGTTCTCGTGGTCGAGGGCGAAGAGGGTCTGCGCCAGCTCCGGGTCGTCGTAGCGCTGCTGGAGCCCGCGCAGCACGTCCTGGAGCCGGTAGAGCCCGGCCTGGATCTCGCGGGTCGCGCCGCGCATGCCGGCGCGGGCGGCGGCGTCGACGCGTTTGCGTTCCTGGGCCATGGCGGTACGCAGCGCTTCGAGCACGGCCTCCGTCCCGGCTCCCGCCGGCCCGAGCGGTCCGGGCACCCGGACGTGCGGGTGGGCGGTCCGGGTGGCCTCCGCGGGCATCCGCTCCGCGGCGAGGTGGGCGATCTCGGCGGCGAAGGCCTGTGCGGCACGGTCCACTTCGTGCCGGGCGGCGTCGAGATGCGACCGGAGCGTGGCGATCTCCGCGCGCTGCCGGGCCCGTTCACGCCGGGAGCGGACGAGCCCGCCTCCCAGGACGAACGCCGACAACGTCCCGGCGGCCAGGCCGCCGGCGGCCAGGTCCGGTATCTCGATCATCGAATTAGACCTCGGGAGAGCAGGGTGTGGGGGGCGCCGTGAGGCGCCTCGCCAAGTACACACTGCCGCTGAGCGGTTGCGCTCGGTTTCCGTCGAAGATCCTTTGATTTTGTCCGGTCGGTGGCCCATTGTTGTCGAAGTGTCTGAGTGTGGCTCAGGACACAGTCGGGGCCGTCCGATCGGAGACATGCCACGGCCGCGGCGGCTCCCCCTCCGCGCCGCCGCGGCCGTTCCCCGTCGTGGTTGGCTTCGTGTCAGCCCTTCGGCGGCGCCGGGGCGTGGTGGTCACCCATGGTCGTGATGGTGGTGTCGGCGGGCGGGACCGGGGCGTGGTGGTCGCCCAGCGTGGTGATGCCGTCGGCCGGCGGCGCCGGCGCGTGGTGGTCACCCATGGTGGTGATGCCGTCGGCCGGCGGGGCGGGCGCGTGGTGGTCGCCCATCGTGGTGATCTCTTCGCGGTTCTGCTTGTTCGTGCTCATGTCGTCCCCCATGGGATGTCCGATGACCGGAGGGCCTTCCGGCCGGCGACTCCCCCGAGGGTCGCCGGACGGAAGGCCGGTGGACCTGTCACCCGCTGAGGCGCCGGCCCGTGTGATCCGTCTGCCCCCCGACGCGACGGATCGAATGCTTGAAGCATGTCGGACGAGCATAAACATTCGATGAACGCCCTGCCCCCGCCCCTGCCGTGTTCCCGCGTCCCTCTTTCCGGACCCTGCCGGGACCGGGCGTGCACGGCGAGCCGTCAGGCGGCACCGCTCAGCGGCTCGAGCAGCGCGCGGACCTCTTCCGCCTCCGCCGCGCCCGTCTGCTCGTGGAGGAACAGCGCGTCACGCCAGCACGCGCGCGCACGGTCCGCCTGACCGAGCGCGTCCAGGGCCAGTCCCAGCGTCGTCAGCACCTTGCCGCGGGTACGGTCGCCGCCGATGCAGCCCATCGCGAGGGCCTGTTCCGCGTGCTGCGCGGCCCGTGCCGGGCGGCGTGCGGACAGATGCGCCTGAGCGATGCGGAAGTGCGCCGTGCCCTCCCACAGGCGCTGCCGGTTCGACTCGAACAGGCGCAGCGCCTCCGACAGTTGCTCCAGGGCGTCCGTGTGGCGGCCGGCCTGCGTCAGCGCCACACCGAGGGCGTAGCGGGCGTTGGCCAGCCGCAGGGTGTGGCCGATCCTGTCGTAGATGGCGATGCCCTGCTCCGCGAGGGAGATCGCCTGGGTGATGCGGCCGGTGGCGACGTGGATGCGGGAGAGGTTGGACAGGGCGCTCGCCTCGCCGGGCAGATTGCCGTCGAGGCGCGAACCCTCCATGGCGCGGCGCAGGT
The DNA here is from genome assembly GCF_040677245.1 of Streptomyces kurssanovii. NCBI lineage: Bacteria > Bacillati > Actinomycetota > Actinomycetes > Kitasatosporales > Streptomycetaceae > Streptomyces > Streptomyces kurssanovii. The sequence goes on along the minus strand of NZ_JBFAQK010000081.1, from coordinate 9,669 downwards.
GCTCCTCGGCCTCCTGGTTGCGCCCCTGTATGAAGGCGATGATGCCCCGGTCGTTGTCCGACCAGTAGACCGGCGCCGGGTCGTTCACCGAGCGGGCGAGGACCGCCGCCCGGGCGGCCTCCTCGTCCGCCTCGTCGTAACGGCCCGCCGTGAGATGGACGTTGGTCATCGACGTCCGGGCCCGGCCTTCGGTCCGGGTGTCGCCGGCGGCCCGCGCGGCCTCGACCGCTCCGCAGGCCACGGACTCGTAGACCTTCGAGTTCGCCCCGGACTCGGCGAGGTTCTGGACCGCCCACAGCAGATCCACCGCCCGTCGCAACTGCGGTCCGGGGGACGCCTGGCGGGCGCAGGCCAGGAGGCAGTGGGCCTCCGCGTAGAGCCAGTCCTGGGCGTCTTCCAGGCGCGCGAACTCGAGCCCGGCGTCACCCGTCGGCTCCAGATGGACCACGAGCCGGTCGCCCGGCCGTTCCATGGCGAAGACCCGGGCCGCCGTCGCCAGATAGAAGTCCAGCAGGTGGGAGACGGCGGCCTCCCGCGCCTCGGGCGACTCGTCCCGCTCCGCGCATGCACGCGCGTAGAGCCGCACCAGGTCGTGGTAGCGGTACCGGCCCGGCGCCGCGGACTCCAGCAGGGACGTGTCGACCAGTGCCTCGAGCAGGTCCTCCGTCTCGTGCGGCGGCAGTTCCAGCACGGCGGCCGCCGCGGCGAGCGAGATGTCGGGGCCGTCCGCCAGGCCCAGCAGGCAAAACGCCCTGGCCTGGGCCGGCTCCAGCTGGCCGTAGCCGAGTTCGAAGGTGGCCTTCACCGCCAGGTCGCCGGCCTGGAGCTCGTCGAGGCGGCGCCGTCCGTCGGCCAGCTTGGCCGCGAGGACCGAGACGGTCCAGGTGCGGCGGGCCGCCAGCCGTGAGGCGGCGATACGGATGGCGAGCGGCAGGAAGCCGCATGCCGCGACCACGTCCAGCGCGGCGTCGCGTTCCGCGCCGACCCTCTCCGCCCCGACGATCCGGGTGAACAGCTGGAGGGCCTCCTCGGGGGACATCACGTCCAGGTCCACCAGGTGCGCTCCGGCCAGGTCGACCATCCGCACCCGGCTGGTGATCAGCGCGGCACAGCCGGCCGTGCCGGGCAGCAGGGGCCGTACCTGGGCGGCGTCGCGGGCGTTGTCGAGCAGCACCAGGATCCGCCGCCCGTCCAGGGCGGAGCGGTAGAGGGCCGCGCGCTCGTCCAGTGTGTCCGGGATCGCCGAGTCGGGTGTGCCCAGGGCGCGCAGGAACGCGCCGAGCACCGTCTCGGGCTCCGCGGACCGGTTGCCGGTGCCCTGGAGGTCGACGTACAGCTGTCCGTCGGGGAAGTGCTTGCGCGCCTGGTGGGCCACATGGACGGCCAGGGTGGTCTTGCCGACGCCGCCGATGCCCGCGAGGGCGGACACCGCCATCACCGAGCCCTCCGCGGTCGCCAGTTGGCCGCCCAGCTCCTGCACGAAGGACGACCGGCCGGTGAAGTCCGGCACGGTGGCGGGCAGCTGGGCGGGCCGGGTGGTCTGCGGGGCGGGGGCGGTCTCCTCCTGCGGGCGGGCGAGTTCGGCGTCGGCCCGCAGGATGCGCTGCTGGAGGCTGGAGAGTTCGGGACGCGGGTCGACGCCCAGTTCATCGGCGAGCAGCCGGCGGGTGTCGGCATAGACGGCGAGTGCTTCCGCCTGGCGTCCGCTGCGGTACAGGGCGAGCATCAGCAGCTCACGCAGCCGCTCACGCAGGGGGTGGGTCGCGGTGAGCGCCGTCAGCTCGGAGACGGCCTCGGCGTGCCGGCCGACCTCGAGGTCGATGTCGAGCCGGGTCTCGAGGAGTTGCAGACCCCATTCGACGAGCCGGGTGCGCTGGTTCTCCGCGTACGGCCCGGGCACGTTGGCGAGCGGCTCGCCGTCCCACAGGTTCAGCACCTTGTTGAGCAGCGCCCGGGCCTGGGTGCGGTCACCGGCGGCGTTCGCCTTGTACGCCTCCGCCGCGAGCTCCTGCGCGACGGCGAGGTCGAGGGCGTCCCGGCCGATACGCAGCGCGTAGCCGCCCGACTCGCTGACCAGGGTGTCCGGGTCGAGTGCCTTGCGCAGCCGGGAGGCGTACGTGCGGACGGCGGCGAGTGCCTGGGACGGGGGTTCCTCGCCCCAGATCGCGTCGATCAGTTCGTGGGCGGTGGCGGTGCGCCCGTCGCGGAGCAGCAGCGCGACCAGCAGGGCGCGCTGCTGCGGCGAGCCGGGCGGCAGGGTCTCTCCACCCCGCCGCACCCGTACCGGTCCGAGCACGCTGAAGTACAGCTCGGCGTCCTCGCTCCCGAGCGGAGCGCGCTGGTTCGGTACGCGTGGCCCGCTGTCACGGTCCATAGGTGCCCCCTGCCGGTACTGCCGGAATCGCCCTCGACAGTCTGCCTTGTTGGGGGCGGCCGCGTCAGCAGCGGGGCGGCTGCGTCTGCTGTCCGTCCGCCTGGCCGTCCGGCCCGCTCTGATCAGGGGCGATAGACCGTGCCGGGTTCGGGTGCGGCCGGTGCGAGCAGCTGGGTGACCGTGACGAAGGTGTAACCGCGCTTCTTCAGCTCGGCGATGATCCCGGGCACGGCGGGGACCGTTCCGTCGTAGATGTCGTGCAGCAGGATGATGCCGTCGCGTCCGGCCTGGTCGAGGATGCGCTTCTTGATGAGCTCGCTGTCGGTGGTGGAGTAGTCCTTGGCGGTGGCGCTCCACAGGACCTGGGAGAGGCCGAGCTCCTTGCTGACGGCCTTCACCTCGTCGTCGGTGCGGCCCTGCGGCGGGCGCATCAGCCGCGGCTTCTCGCCGGTGATCTCCTCTATGGCGTCCTGGGTGCGGCCGAGTTCGGCGCGTATCTGTTCCTTGTCGAGCTTGTCGAGCCGCTGGTGGGTCCAGGTGTGGTTGGCGACCTCGTGGCCTTCCGCGGCGAGGCGGCGCACCACGTGGGGGTACTTGAGCACGTGGTTCTTGCCGAGCAGGAAGAAGGTGGCGGGCACCTTCTCCTTCGCGAGGTGGTCGAGCAGTCGGGGGGTGTCCTTGCCGGGACCCGCGTCGAAGGTGAGCGCTATGCACATGGCCTTCTCGCAGTCGACGGACGGTGAACCGGAGCCCTGGCCCTTCTCGCTCGCGAGCGGCTTCCCGTCGGAGCCCGCGGCGTCGGAGCGGGCGTCCGCGGGCGAGGTGCTGTCGACGGAGCAGCCGGTGAGCGCGAGGGTCAGCGTGAGGGCCGCGGCGAGGGCCGGAACAACCCTGGACCCGGTTCTGTACGTCCTTGAGGGCATGGTGAGTCTCCCCGTTCGTGGTGGCGCGGTGGTGCGGCGGTGTGCCGGGCGTACGGAATGCGGCCGCGAGGCCGGTGGTCGTCCGTACCTGCGTGACTATACACAGTGTGTATACACGGAGTGTATAGCGGGCCCGGATCGATGGAGGTCACCCCGATAGCTGACGGGTCGTCAGATCGGCGCTACCTTGAAACGATGGAGACCTTCCCCAAGATCATCTCGGTGGACGATCACACGGTGGAGCCCCCCGGCGTCTGGCGGGACCGGCTCCCGTCGAAGTACGCCGGCACAGGCCCCCGCATCGTCCGGGCGCCCCTGAAGGAAATGACCTTCCTGGGCGGCAGGTTCGCCCCCGTCATGGGAGCCGCCGGCGACGAGGGGCCGGTCGGCGACTGGTGGGTCTACGAGGACCTGCACCGCCCGCTCACCCGGCTCGACACCGCCGTCGGCTACGACCGTGACGAGATCAAGCTGGAGATCATCACCTACGAGCAGATGCGCCCGGGCTCCTACAGCGTCCCGGAGCGGCTCGCCGACATGGACGTCAACCATGTCCGGTCCGCGCTCTGCTTCCCCACCTTCCCGCGCTTCTGCGGCCAGACCTTCACGGAGGCGGCCGACCGGGAGCTCGGGCTGCTGTGCGTGCGGGCCTACAACGACTGGATGGTGGAGGAGTGGTGCGGCCCCGAGGCGCGGGGCCGGCTCGTACCGCTGACCCTGATCCCTCTGTGGGACGCGGAACTGGCGGCCGCGGAGGTCCGCCGCAACGCGGCGCGCGGCGTGCGCGCCGTCGCCTTCTCCGAGATACCCCCGCACCTCGGGCTCCCGTCCGTCCACACCGACGCGTGGGACCCGTTCCTCGCGGCGTGCGACGAGACCGGCACGGTCATCGCCATGCACATCGGCTCCTCCAGCCGCATGCCGTCCACCTCCGCGGACGCGCCTCCCGCCGTCGGCTCGACCATCACCTTCGCCAACTGCTGCTTCTCCATGGTCGACTGGCTGATGAGCGGCAAGTTCGAGCGCTTCCCCGGCCTGCGGGTCATGTACGCGGAGGGGCAGATCGGCTGGATCCCGTACATCCTGGAGCGCGCGGACGTCGTCTGGGAGGAGAACCGCGCCTGGGGCGGTGTCGCGGACAAGGTCACCCGGCCGCCGTCCGAACTCTTCGCCGAGCACGTCTACGGCTGCTTCTTCGACGACGCCTTCGGCCTCAGGAACCTGGACGCGATCGGTGCCGGGAACGTCCTCTACGAGACGGACTACCCGCACTCCGACTCGACCTGGCCGAAGTCGAAGGAGGTCGGCGAGTCCCAGATGGGCCACCTGCCGCAGGACGTGGTGGAAAGGATCGTCGCGGGCAACGCGATCGACCTGTTGGGGCTGACCGACGACGGGCTGTGGGCGGGCCCGTAGGGCACCGGCGGACAATCGCGTTGAGCGCCCCGCCCGCCGCGTGCTACCTGTGTCGTGATCAGGCGGAAGCGAAGGGGGCGGCGGGCATGGTGCTCGGAGAACTGGTGAAGCTGCGGGCGATGGGCCCGGCGGACGCGGCGGCGCTGTGGCGGTGGAACCACGACCCTGACGTCATGCGCTGGATGGACGACAACCACCCCTCGACCCTGGAGCACGTGGAGAAGTGGCTCGCCGACCGCCCGCGCAACACCTACGGCGACCTGCTGCTCGGGGTCGAGGTGTCGAGCGACGGCCGGCTGATCGGGCTCGTCGCCCTGCGCGACGCGGAACCGGAGACCGGCATCGCGGAGCTCGACATCTACCTCGGCGAGAAGGACTACTGGAGGAAGGGTTACGCGACCGACGCCATGCGGACGGTGTGCCGGTACGGCTTCGACGCGATGCGCCTGCACAAGATCTCGCTCACGGTGGTCACCGAGAACCTGGCCGCGCAGCAGGTCTACAAGAAGGTCGGCTTCGTCGAGGAGGGCCGCCTGCGCCAGTCCTTCCGCCGCGACGGGAAGTGGTACGACCAGTTCACGATGGGCCTCCTGGAGGGCGAACTCCGCTGACGCCCACCGGTCAGCCCTCGCCGGGCGCCTGGAACCCGGTCGTGTCGACGTGGCAGTCGAACGGGGCAGGGATGTGGATCTTCTCGCCGAACGGCACGGTGAGGGGGAGGCATATCCCTTCGAGGTCGGCGACCAGTAGACGGTGGCGCTGTCCTCCTGCATGTCGAGCAGGAGGTAGACAGGAACGCCGGCCTTGCCGTAGCGCTCGACCTTGTCGGTGAGGTCGTCGTCGCGCGTCGTGGGAGAGGTCAACTCGGCGACGAAGGAGATCCCTTCTCCGTCCAGGTGGCGGCTTGTCGTCTGCCGCGTCCGGCGATGAGCCGCATGGACGTCGGGACCGTAAGCCCGTTCCACGCCAGGGAACACGTAGAGCGCGGGGGCGGAGCTGATCCGGTGGCCCTCCGGAAGGCGGGGACGCAGCTGCTCGCAGACCAGATCCATGACGTCGAGGTAGTACGCCTTCGACGATGGTGACACGACGATGTTCCCCCTGATGATCTCGGCGTTGAAGCCGTCGGGCACGTTCAGCTCGTCGAGGGCTGCGCACAGCTCCTCGAAGCGGTGGGGGTCGGTGCCGTCTGTCGTCGGGCGTTCCAGCATCACCGTCATGATGCGCCTCCCTCGCGTGGCGGGCCAGTCGATACTCGGCGTAGCGGGCCGGTATGACACGGGTGGCCGAAGATTCACGGGACAGCCGCACCCGGGCCGTCTACCCGGAACGGGTCGCGACCGGCACCATCGGGGCATGACGCTCACCACCGCGGAAGCGGGCAAGATCCTCGCCGACAGCTTCGCCCCCTGGGTCCTCGAACTCGGCCTGTCCGTCGAGGAGACGGGCGACCTGCGCGCCGTGCTGCGGCTGCCCTGGTCCGACCGGCTCGCCCGGGAGGGCGGCGGGATGTCCGGGCAGGCGCTGATGGCCGCGGCCGACACGGCGACGGTGATCGCCGTGTCGTCGGCCCGGGGCGGCTTCGTCCCCATGACCACGGTCCAGCAGTCGACGAGCTTCATGCGCGCGGTCGTCGGCGCCGACGTCCTGGTCGACGCCCGGATCACCAAGCTGGGCAAGCGCATGGCCTTCGCCGACATCACCATGACCGCCCAGGGCGCCCCGGAACCGGCCGCCCGCGCCTCGACGGTGTACGCGCTGCTCGGCTGAAGGCGCTGCGCCACCCTTGCCTGATGGAGCGTCAGCCCTGACGATGGCGGCAGCCGTCGCATCTGACGGGACGTCAGCTTCGAGGAGTCTCCATGGTGGCGTACGGGATGCAGCTCCCGGTCCAGTCGCAGAGCACCCTCTACGCCGAGCCCTGGGAGACCGAGGCCGGCCCGGACGACCTCGCCGCCGTCGCCGTGGCGGCCGACCGGGCCGGCTTCTCCTACGTCGCCGTCTGCGACCACGTCGCCGTCCCCCGCCGCCTCGCGGACGCCATGTCCACGGTCTGGTACGACCCGGTGGCCACGCTCTCCTTCCTCGCCGGGGTGACCGAACGGGTACGGCTGCTGAGCCATGTCGCGGTCGTCGGACTCCGCCACCCCCTGGCCTCCGCCAAGCAGTACGCGACCCTCGACCACCTCTCCGGCGGACGGCTGGTCCTCGGCGTCGGCGCCGGGCACGTACGGGAGGAGTTCGAGGCCTTGGGCGTCGACTTCGACGCCCGCGGAGCCGTCCTCGACGAGAGCGTCGACGCGCTGCGCGCCGCGCTCGGCCCCGGCGAGTACCCGGAGTTCAGCGGCGAGCGCTTCCGCTTCAAGGACCTCGGGCAGCGGCCGCGGCCGGCCCAGCCGCGTGTCCCCCTCTGGGTCGGCGGCTCCTCGCCGGCCGCCGTACGACGGGCCGCGCTCAAGGGCGACGGCTGGCTGCCCCAGGGCGACCCCCGCGAGAAGCTGCCGGCGCAGATCGCCCGGCTCCGGCAGCTCCGGGAGGCGGCGGGGATCGAGGGCCCCTTCGTGATCGGCGCCATCACGGAACCGCTGTACATCGGCGAACCAGGCCGGCACACCGGCCGCCGGACGGTCTCCGGCAAGCCCGCGGCGGTCGCGGAGTCCCTGCGGGCCTACGCCGTGATGGGCGTGGACCAGATCCAGGTGCGGTTCCGCAGCCGGAGCCGCGGTGAACTGACCGACCAGATGGCGGCCTTCGCCGCCGACGTCGCCCCCCACCTCGACTGACCAAGGGAGCAGGCATGGGCAAGCTGGACGGACGCGTCGTACTCGTCACCGGCGCCGCGCGCGGGCAGGGGGAGCAGGAGGCCAGACTCTTCGCCGCGGAGGGCGCGAAGGTCGTCCTCGCCGACGTCCTCGACGAGCTGGGCGAACCGCTCGCCAAGGAGGTCGGCGGTCTCTACGTCCATCTCGACGTGAGCCGCGAGGCCGACTGGACCGCGGCCGTCGCCACCGCGAAGGAGCACTTCGGCAGGATCGACGGACTGGTCAACAACGCGGGCATCCTGCGCTTCAACGAACTGGTCTCGACCCCGCTGGAGGAGTTCCAGCTGATCACGCAGGTCAACCAGGTCGGCACCTTCCTCGGTATCCGCGCCGTCGCTCCGGAGATCGAGGCGGCGGGCGGCGGCACGATCGTGAACACGGCCTCGTACACGGCGGTGACGGGCATGGCCTACGTGGGTGCGTACGCGGCCTCCAAGCACGCGATCCTCGGCCTGACGAGGGTCGCCGCGCTCGAGCTCGCGGGGAAGGGGATCCGGGTCAACGCCGTGTGCCCCGGCGCCGTGGACACCCCGATGAGCAACCCCGAGGGGACGGACCCGGAAGCGGTCGGCGACCTGTACCGCACGCTGGTGCCGCTCGGCCGGGTCGGGCGGCCGGAGGAGGTCGCGCGGCTCGCCCTCTTCCTGACCGGCGACGACTCCTCGTACATCACCGGCCAGCCGTTCGTGATCGACGGCGGATGGCTGGCGGGCGTCAGCGTGCTCTGACGAGGCGGCCCCGTCCCGTGGCGGCCCGTGCGGTGGCGGCTCTGCGCCGTCCGGTGCGGGGCCCCGGCTCTCTTGACTGCGCAGGCACCCGGTGGAACAGTCGGACCCATCCAGATCTGACGGTACGTCAGAAACGATAGGCGGTGAACCCCTTGGAATTCGGCCTCTTTGTTCAGGGATACCTCGGCAAGCGCGCCGAGACCGACCCGCTCGCCGAGCACAAGGCGCTGATGGAGGAGACCGAGTACGTCATCCAGGCGGACAGGTCCGGGTTCAAGTACGCCTGGGCCTCCGAGCACCACTTCCTGGAGGAGTACTCGCACCTGTCGGCCAACGACGTCTTCCTCGGCTACCTCGCCCACGCGACCGAGCGCATCCACCTCGGCTCCGGCATCTTCAACCCCCTGGCCCCGGTCAACCACCCGGTCAAGGTCGCGGAGAAGGTCGCGATGCTCGACCACCTGTCACAGGGCCGTTTCGAGTTCGGCTCGGGACGGGGCGCCGGGTCCCACGAGATCCTCGGGTTCATGCCGGGCATCACCGACATGAACCACACCAAGGAGATCTGGGAGGAGACCATCGCCGAGTTCCCCAAGATGTGGCTCCAGGACGAGTACGTGGGCTTCCAGGGCAAGCACTGGTCCCTGCCGCCCCGGAAGGTCCTCCCCAAACCGTACGGGCCGGCCCACCCGCCGATGTGGTACGCGGCCGGATCGCCGTCCTCGTACGCCATGGCCGGCAAGAAGGGCCTCGGCGTGCTGGGCTTCAGCGTCCAGAAGGTCTCCGACATGGAATGGGTCCTCGACTCGTACAAGTCGGCGGTGAAGGAGGCGAAGGCGGTCGGCGCCTTCGTCAACGACAACGTGATGGTGACGTCGACGGCGATCTGCGCGGAGACGCACGAACGCGCGGTCGAGATCGCGGTGTCCGGCGGCCTCAACTACCTCCAGTCGCTGCTGTTCCGCTACCACGACACGTTCCCACGCCCCGACGGTGTCCCCGAGTGGCCGGAACTGCTGCCGGAGTACACGGCGGAGATCATCGAACTGCTGATAGCGGAGGAACTGATGATCTGCGGCGACCCGGGAGAGGTGCTGCGGCAGTGCAAGCGGTGGGAGCAGGCGGGGGCGGACCAGCTGTCGTTCGGCCTGCCGATCGGAGTGTCCTACGAGGACACGATGACGACGATCCGCCTGATCGGGGAGCACGTGATCCCCCAGATCGACACGGACCCGATCCACCGGACGACCCGCTTCCGGGAGTCGGCGGGGAGGTGAGGCGGGGCGGCGCGGGTGCGGGTGCGTGTCGCCTGCGGCGGGCGTGTTCCCCTACCCGCCCCTTCCCGAACCGGGGGCTCCGCCCCCGGACCCCCGCGCCTCAATCGCCGGCGGGGCTGACAAAGTCAG
>NZ_JBFAQK010000080.1:0-26853 GCF_040677245.1 Streptomyces kurssanovii | reverse complement strand
GGCGAGTACGACCGACCGCACGAAGAGCCCCATGCGGACGAGTGTCTGGCAAAAGAGGGATTGACCAACGACGAGATCAAGACCGTGACACTGACGGTGGTTCCGCCGGTCAACACCGAACAGGCGTTGCGCCGCGCTCCGGAGCCGCCCGGATTCACTCCCGGCCTCAAGTGGGCCGGACGCAACGTCAGGCGTTGACGCAGGTGTTGCCGAAGGCAGGGTTCAGCAGGGCGATGACGTTCACCGTGTTGCCGCAGACGTTCACGGGCACGTGCACCGGCACCTGGACCAGGTTGCCCGACAGCACACCCGGGGAGTGCACAGCGGCACCGTGGGCGCCGGAGTCAGCCATGGCCATACCCGCACCCGCGAGCACCAGACCACCGGCGGCAGCCGCAGTCGCGACGACCTTCTTGATCATTATTCCTCCTGTTGGCAAATGCGGTCCCAGCCGCGGACCGCATCACCTGTAACGAGGAGAAGGCACCGGGGCTACGAGCCGTAACCCCCATTCACTCTTTCAAGTCACATACGTACGCGTAGGCGATTATCGGAGCGTCATCCCGGCATCCCGGAGGGCGCGTGGGCGGACGGGCTCAGCACTGGTCGATGAACCGGTCGAGGACCCGGACGCCGAACTTCAGGCCGTCCACCGGCACCCGCTCGTCCACACCGTGGAACATGCCGGCGAAGTCCAGCTCCGGCGGCAGCTTGAGCGGGGCGAAGCCGAAGCAGCGGATGCCCAGGTCGTCGAAGGACTTGGCGTCGGTGCCGCCCGACAGCATGTAGGGCACGGCCCTCGCGATCGGGTCCTCCGCCTTCAGCGCCACCTGCATCGCGTCGACGAGCGCCCCGTCGAAACTGGTCTCCAGGGCCTTGTCGCCGTGCACGTCCTCGCGCCTGACCCGGGGGCCGAGCAGCCGGTCCAGTTCGGTGAGGAACTCCTCCTCGTAGCCGGGCAGGAAACGCCCGTCCACGTGAGCGGTCGCCTGGCCGGGAATGACGTTCACCTTGTAGCCGGCGCCGAGCATGGTGGGGGCCGCGGAGTTCCGCAGGGTGGCGCCGACCATCTTGGCGATACCGCCGAGCTTGGCGAGCGTGGCGTCCATGTCCTCCGGGTCGAGCGGCGTGCCGAGCGCGTCGGACAGCTCGTCAAGGAAGGAACGTACGGTCTTGGTGACCCTGACCGGCCAGGTGTGGCGGCCGAGCCGGCCGACGGCCTCGCACAGCTCCGTGATGGCGTTGTCGTTGTTGGTCATGGAGCCGTGACCGGCGGTGCCGTCCACCGTCAGGCGCATCCAGTGCATGCCCTTCTGCGCCGTCTCGACGAGGTAGAGCCGCAGGTTCTCGTTGACGGTGAAGGAGAAGCCGCCGACCTCGCCGATGGCCTCCGTGACCCCTTCGAACAGGTCCGGGTGTTCGTCGACGAGGTACCGGGCGCCGTAGGTGCCGCCCGCCTCCTCGTCGGCGAGGAAGGCCAGCACGATGTCGCGCGGGGGCTTGCGGCCGCTGCGCAGCCTGTCCCGTACGACCGCGAGGGTCATCGCGTCCATGTCCTTCATGTCGACGGCGCCCCGGCCCCACACGCAGTCCTCCGCGATCTCGCCGGAGAACGGGTGGTGGGTCCAGTCGTCCGCGTTCGCGGGCACGACGTCGAGATGGCCGTGGATCAGCAGCGCGGGCCGCGACGGGTCCTCGCCCTCGATGCGGGCCACGGTCGAGGCCCGGCCCCGGTGCGACTCGAGGATCCGCGGCTCCAGACCGACCTCGGCGAGTTTCTCCGCGACGTACTCGGCGGCCGCGCGCTCGCCGGGACCCGAGTGGTCGCCGTAGTTGCTGGTGTCGATCCTGATCAGCTCACGGCAGAGATCGACGACCTCGTCCTCGCCCGTGACCGCCCGGGCCGTGTTCGACTCGCTCACGCTGATTCCTCCCGCTGTCGCTGCTGGTGGTCCGCCTCATCCTCTCGTCATCGTCCCCCGGGCCCAAGGGCCGGTCCCAGGCCGTCGCAGCGGCCGCCGGGTGAACCGGGGGTGTGATCGAGGGGGTCCGAATGTTTGCTATGGTTTTCCACGTCGGAACGGCCCAGGGCCGCGAGACAGACACCTTGTCCGGGTGGCGGAATGGCAGACGCGCTAGCTTGAGGTGCTAGTGCCCTTTATCGGGCGTGGGGGTTCAAGTCCCCCCTCGGACACCATCAAGATCCCCACGGAATTCCGTGGGGATCTTTTTGCTGTTCCCGGCGCCGGAGCGATCGCGGTCGGGGCGGGCCGGCCGGTGGTGATCGCGACCGGTCCCGCTCCCGCGGGCGGTCAGAGCGGACCGGCCAGCGCCCACAGCAGCAGGAGGTTGCAGGCGCCCTGCGCGCAGGCCGAGGCGAGCGCCGAGCCGGTGACGGCGCGGCAGATGCCGAGCGCGAGGCCCATCAGGAACACGGACGGCAGGACCCCGCAGATCACCTTGAGGTTCAGTGGGTTGAGTCCGTAGTCACCGAGGTGCACCACGGACCAGGCGAGCGAGGTGCTGACGATCGCCGCCCAGGTCCCGCGTTGTTCTTCGACCGCCCGGTAGAGCACACCGCGGTAGCAGACCTCCTCCACGAGGGGCACCAGGACGCCCATGCAGAGCAGCATCGCGGCCGTGCCGAGCCAGGGCGTGCCGGGGACCAGGCCCTCGAAGAGACGCGGGACCCACACGGTCCAGTTGTCCTCGCCGTCGCCGAAGGCGGCCCGGGTGGCGAACAGCGTCTCCGCGTACACGAGCGCGACCAGCACGGTGCAGAGCACCGCCGGCAGGGCGGCGAACCGGCGCAGGCCGGCCGCCGCCCAGCGCTCACGGGGCAGGGCGAGGAGCACGGCCGCGCTGAGCGCCACGGACAACGCCATCAGCGTAAACGAGAACGCCCCGGCGACGCGTACGACGGCCAGCGCGGCGAACAGCACGGCCGCGGAGGCGAGCGGGAAGGCAGCGTGATGCCGGCGCAGCCGCGTGAGGGCGGAGCGGCGGGGCGGGGCCCCGTGGTCGGTGGTGGCCAAGACAGCTCACCCCAGCGCCTTGCGCCGCCGGCCGAGGCCCGGCATCCACCAGTTGTACTTACGGAGCAGCAGCAGGGTGGCGGGGACGAAGAGCATGCGGATCACGGTGGCGTCGAGCAGCACCGCGAGGCCGAGTCCCGTGCCGTACTGCTGCAGCATCAGAGTGGAGGAGAGCGCCATCGTGCCGAGGCTGCCCGCCATGACCAGGCCGGCCGCGTTGATGACGCGACCGGTGTCCACGACGGCTCTCAGGGTGGCCTGTTCCTGTGACAGGCCGTCGCGCATCAGGTCGCGGACCCGGGTGATCAGGAAGATCTCGTAGTCCATCCCGAGGCCCATCATCAGCACGGTGAGGAAGATCGGGAGGTCGTCGATGATCGCCTCGCCGCGCCAGTCGTGGAAGATGAGGACGGTCAGGCCGACGGCCCAGACGTTGCTGAGCATGATCGTGGCGATCAGCCGGACGGGCACCAGCAGCGAGCGCAGAGCGATCACCAGCATGATGAACACCCCGACGCTGACGAGGACCACCATCTGCCAGAAGCTGCTGGTGAGCGCGTCGCCGTACTGGCGGTCGACCTGGGTGGCGCCGCCGACGTCCAGCGCGCCGACGTCGGTCCGTGCCGCGGCGACGACCTCCTCGAGGCGCTGCACCGTCTCGGCGGCCCGCTCCGAGTACGGGTCGTCCTCGAGCGCCACGACGAACCGGAGAGCGCCGTTCCCCGCGACGTAGTCCTCGCGGAGGCTCCGCGGCATGGCGGCCACGTCGGCATCCGGCCAGTGGGCGCCGAAGGGATGGGTGGCGGAGTCGACGGACGCCACACCGTCGACGGCGGCGAGCCGGTCGGTCAGCCCTGCGACGGCTTCCCGGCCGGTGGCGGTCAGGGCGCCGCCGTCGACGACGCCGGCGGCGGACTCCCCCACGACGACGGTGGGCAGTACCGTCGCGTCGCCCCAGCGCTCGGCGACGGTGGCGAAGCCTTCTCTGGAGTCCGTGGCGGGGCTGAGGGCCACCGGGTCCGCGGTGGAGCGGCTGTTGGCGACGATCACCGCGAACGGGGCGGTCAGCACGAGGAAGACCACGACGATGGCGACCTTGCGACGGCGGGCGAACTCGGCCGTGCGCCGCAGGTGCCTGCCGACGGCGCCCTCGTGCTCCAGGTCGGAGAGCGGCGCGCGGCCCAGCGCGAAGAACCGGTCGCCGAGCAGTACCAGCAGGCAGGGCGTGATGGTGAGGGCGGCGGCGAAGATGATCGGGATGCCGATGATGCCGCCGTAGCCGAGCGGCGGAATCCAGTCCACCGGGGAGAGCAGGGTGGCGCCGAAGGCGAGGAGGACGGCGATCGCCGCCAGCAGCATGCTCTCGCCCGCGTGCACGGTGGCGTGGACGGCGGCCTCGCGCGGCGGCCGGCCGGCGATGCGCTCCTGCCGGTAGCGGGAGGACAGCAGCATGCTGTAGTCGACGCCCGCGCCCAGCATCACGAACGTCATGATCGTGACGGTGAACTGGGTGAGGGTCACTTCCTTGCCGAGCACGTACAGCGCCGCCTGGCTGACGTTCATCGCGAGGCCGACGACGAGGAGGGTGAGGACCGCGGGCACGACCGCGCGGAAGAACAGCAGCAGGACGACGAAGATGATGACGTAGGCCACCGACTCCATCAGGGAGTTGTCGGCCTCCGCCTTCTCGTACGTGTCGTGGATGAGCGCGAGCTCTCCGGTGACGTGGACCTCCGCCGTGCCCTCGAGGCCCGTCTCGGCGAGCAGTTCGCGGGCCGTCTCGCGCAGGCCGTCGACATCCGGGTCGCTGCCGACGGCGGCGGTGTAACTCACGGACGCCAGCGCGGCCCTGCCGTCGTCCGCCAGCAGGCGGGAGGCGGCCTCCGCGGGCACCGCGAGGGCCGAGCCGGACCAGCGGGCGGTACGGGCGTGGGCCGCGGCCGCCTCGGTGAGCGCGGCGTCGTCCGGGGCGGCGGCCGCCTCCCGGGCGAGGCCGGCGAGGCCGGCCGGTATCCGGCCGGCGGCCAGCTCGCGGTCGACGAACGCGCGGCGGGCTGCCGGGGTGCCGCCGGCGGCGTCGGCCCCCGCGCGCACCTGGGTGACGAACTGCTCCGCCGCGTCCCGGTAGAGCGTGTAGGCGGAGGACGAACGCTCCACGTCGCCGTCGCGCCGCAGGGCGGCGATCTCGGTGTCGAGCCGGGCGAGGAACTCGCGTACCTCCGGGCGGTCGATCCGGTCCGCCTCCAGGACGAGGACGACCTCGCGCTGCGAGCGGTGCGGGAACGCCTCCGCGGTCAGCCGCTCCGCCCGGGCGCTGCTCGTGCCCGGGACCACCTTGGAGGCTCCCTGGTCCGTGAGGACGTCGGTGAGGCCGAAGGCGAACGGGGTGCACAGGGCGATCAGCACGGCCCACACGAGCAGCACGGTCTTCGGCCGGGCGGCGAGGCCGCGGGCGAAGCGGAGCAGGGCCCGCTGGACGGCACCGCCGCCCGGTTCCCGCGGAGCCGCCCCGGTGGGGTCCGGCTGCTCCGCGGGGGCGGCGGGGACAGCCGGGCGGCCCTGCGTGTGCTGTTCCGTCATGCGATCGGAGCCCCCTTGTCGGCGGCGTGGCGGCGTGAAGGGACACCGGCGGGCTTGCTGCCGGTGACGACCACGAAGGTGTGCCTGATGTCCAGGACGCCGTCACGGGCGAGGAGTTCGGCGAGCCCGGCGGTGACGCGGTCGAGGACGAGCTGCTCGCGGTCCCCGTCGACGGCGGTCTTGAAGCCGGCGGCGGCGCCGGAGCGGGTGACCCATTCCACGGCCTGTTCGGGCGTACGGGCAGGGATGGACTGGGCGCCGTCGTGCTGTGCGTCGACCGTGAGGCCCGCCTTGGTGAACCAGCGGGCGACGGTCCCGGGGTCCTTGGGCAGGGTGACCCTGATCAGCGCGGTGAGCAGCGACGGATCGTCGGCGAAGATCCGCTCGAGGCCTTCGGTGAGGGCCTGGTGCGCGTCGGCGCGGGTCTCGATGACGACGACCCGGCCGCCGGGCCGCAGGACCCGCTCGATCTGGGCGAGGAGCCGGACGGGCCTGGAGTAGCAGATCGCCCAGCCGACGACGACCAGATCCGCGCTGGCGTCGGGCCTGGAGCGGATGAAGGACTCCATGTCGCCCTCGCTGAGCTCGGCCGTCAGCCCGGGCTCCTGTTCGGTGAGGGGCCGCACCTTGGCTCGCGCGACCTGGAGCATTCCGGGGGACTTGTCGACCGCCCGGAGCGTGCCCTTGCCGCCCAGGCGGCGGAGGATCTCGGCCGTCAGATGGCCTGTGCCGCAGGCGAGTTCCACGACGTCGTCGCCGGGGGTCACGGGCACGGTGTCGAGTGCGGCGATCGAGTGGCGTCCCATCACGGGGCTGAAGAACGTGTCGTAGTCAGAGCTGGCGGCGTCGTAGTCCGCGGTGGGGTCGGCATGCGCTCTGCTGAGCGCGAGGCGCAGCGCTCGTGCTGCCAGTCGTACGCGTGACATGTGCGGGCTCCTTCATGGAGTCGGTCGGCTGAGCGTTGCGCTCGAGCGGGCGAGGTGGAGCAGTGCGCCGGTGCAGGCGAGGGCCCCCGCGGCGCCCCTGGCCTCGGCCGGCCAGAGAACCGCGACGGCGCAGCCGGCGGCGAGGGCGAGCAGCAGCACGGCGGTATCGCCGACGAGACGTCGCCGCGGGGCGACGTGCGTCGCCGGAGGCGCGAGATCGGACCCGGCCCCCACACGCGGGACGGCGGCTTCCATCCCTGGAGGCGGGACGGCGGCCTCGGCCCCCGGACGTGGGAGGCCGGCCCCCGTGGCCGGATGCGGGACGGCGGATTCGGCTGCAGGAGCCGGGACGGCGGCCCCGGTCACCGGAGGCGCAAGACCGGGCGTGACCCCCGGACGCGGGACAGCGGATTCCATCGCGGGAAGAGCGAGTTCAGGCCTGGTGGCCGGACCCCGGACAGCGGCCTCCGTCCCGGGAGGCGGGACGGCGACCCCGGTCGCCGGAGGCGCAAGATCAGGCGCGACCCCCGGACGCGGGACAGCGGATTGCGCCGCGGGAAGAGCGAGTTCAGGCCTGGTGGCCGGACGCCGGACAGCGGCCTCCGTCGCAGGACGCGGGACAGCGACTTCGGTGGCCGGAGGCGCAGGGTCAGGCCCGGCCCCCGTACAAGGGACAGCGGCCTCCGTCGCCGGACGCGGGATCGCGGCCCCGGTCGCCGGACGCGCCCGCACGGGCCCGGCTGCCGGAGGCAGCAAGGCGGTCGTGGTGAGCGCGGTCGCGAAGGCGCAGACCGCGAGGGCCACGATGGCGGCCGCCGCCGTGGGCGGCAGGGGGCAGGGCACGGCGGCGCCCAGCAGCAGCAGGCCGGTCACGGTCGCGGCCCGCTCGCCGCGACCGCCGTGACGGGTGGCGGCGGCGCGTGCGACGGCGGCGCCGGCGGCCAGGGCCAGCAGCGTCACCGGCACGGTGATCGGGAACGGGGCCCGGCCGTCCGCCGGAGCGGGAAGGCCGAGCGCCGCGACACCGGCCGCCGCGCCCACGACGGCCAGGCCGGAACGGATCATGACTGCGTCGTCCCCGACCCCGCGTACGCACGGGACCCCCGCAGCTCCGGGACCGCGGCGAACGCCTCGACGACCCGGTCGAGCTGGGCCGTGGTGTGGCGGGCCGTGACGCTGACGCGGAGCCGGGGCTCGGCGGCCGGCGGCAGGACCGGGTTGACGTAGACGCCGCTGTCGATCAGACGGCGCCAGGCATGGAGCGTCCCCATGGTGCCGTGGGTGGCCACGGGGATGATCGGGGTGGCGCTCACGCCGGTGCCGATGCCCACGGCCGCGAGCCCGCGGCGCAGGTGGCCGGCGTTGGCGGCCAGCTTGTCGGTGAGTTCGGGCTCGTCGCGCAGGACGCGCAGCGCGGCGAGTGCCGCGCCGGTGTTGGCCGGGGTCATGGACGCGCTGAAGATGAGACTGCGGGCATGGTGCCTGAGGTAGTGGATGGCCTCCTCGCTGCCGGCGACCGCGCCGCCGAGGGAGGCGAGCGACTTGCTGAACGTGACCGTGATCAGGTCCACCTCGTCGGTGAGCCCGAAGTGCGCGGCGGTCCCGCGGCCACCGGCCAGCACGCCGAGTCCATGGGCGTCGTCCACGAGCAGGCGGGCACCGTAGCGGCGGCAGACGTCCACGACGGCGGGCAGGTCGCACAGGTCGCCCTCCATCGAGTAGACGCCGTCGACGACCACCAGCCGCGGCGCGTCGTCGGGCAGGCCGGCCAGGACCCCGGCGAGGGCACCGGCGTCGTTGTGCGGGAACCACCGCAGCTTGGCGCCGCTGAGCCGGCAGCCGTCGACGACGGAGGCGTGGGCACCCTTGTCGATCACGACGTGGTCGCGGGGCGTGAGCAGCCCGGCGATCACTCCCAGATTGGTCTGGTAGCCGGTGGACATGACGAGGGCGGCCGGTTTGCCGAGGAAGCGGGCGAGCTCCTTCTCGAGCTCTTGGTGAAGGTCGATGTTCCCGTTGAGGAAACGGGAGCCGGTGCAGGAGCTCCCGTAGGTGTCGAGGGCCTGGCCGGCGGCGGCGCGGACGCGCGGGTCGTCGGTGAGGCCGAGGTAGTTGTTGGAACCGCACATGATCAGCTCACGCCCGTCGAGGCGCGCGCGGGTGCCGTCGTGGCCCTCCAGCGGGAGGAAGTACGGGTAGAGCCCGCTTTCGATGAGATCGTTCGCGGCCGTGAAGGACGCGAACCTGGAAAATACGTCGGCCTGATCGGTTATCGCATTCATTCAGGATTCCCCCAGCATCTGGAATGCGCGAAACAACTCGTCCGCTTCTGGGCACGGTCGTTTCCCTCGCACGAATGGATCCGGATTTGCGCAGCACACATTGAAAGCGCGACAGTCGCATGAGAAAGGCAGGCGGCGATCCGCGACCACGGAACAAACACGCGCGGGCGGCCTTACGCACGGAAAATACTCGCCCTGGCACCAGCCGGCAGCGCAAGGTCGCCGTTGACCTCGAGCGCAGCCTCCCGTGCCCGGTCGACATGGCGGCGGCCGGACGCAGGCGCCGGACGGCACACCGGGCGGCACGCCGCGGCGGACGCGGCACCCGCCGGCCGAGTGATATCCGCTTCGAATTCTTAAGTCGCTGGTTTCTCGGCCATCCGGATCCCCCCGATTCGGTACGATCAAGAAATGCCGATCACTGTGCATGACGGCACTCAATTCAACGGCAGACCGTAGTCACATCAAGCCAAATCTGTCAACCGATTCCCGAGCCACCCACGAGCGCGTAACCGGGATTTATCGATTCCACTTACCCGGGCGTCAGTAGCATTCACCGGGCGTTTCCGCAGGCCGGCCGGGAACGGTGCTAGCATGCATTCGACCGTCCAGACGGTCGGTCGACGGATCGGACGGACACCGGACCGGAACCCGACGGACGGACGGACAGACGGATCAGGTACGAGAGACGGGCGGGACCGTGCGCGATCGACTCCTCGACGCCGTGGAGCGGCTGCTGGTGAAGGGCGGCGTGGACGCGGTCAGGCTCGACGCCGTCGCCGCGGAGGCGGGCGTGAGCAAGGGGGGCCTGCTGCACCACTTCCCGAGCAAGCGCGCCCTGGTCGAGGGCGTGGTCCAGCGGCTGGTGGACCGGTTCGAGGCGGTGCTTCCCGGTCCGGACGCCCCGCCCGGCGCCTACACCATGGCCTGGCTCGACTCCTCGATCCCCGAGGTGGCACCGGAACCGGGCGCCACCGGGTGCGACGAGGTCCCGATAGCGCTGCTCGCCGCGACGAGCGGCCCTGAAGTGCTCGACGTCCTCCAGCGCCACTACCGGGCCTGGCAGGAACGGCTGGACGCCGACGGACTTCCGCCCGGGGTGAGCACGCTGGTACGCATGGCCGTCGACGGCTGGTGGACGGCGCGGCTGCTCCATCTCGCACCGCCGCACGGCGCGGCACATGTCGAGCTGCGCCGGCTCGTCACCGATCTCATCGCCACGGGTCGCGCCGGTACCGGTCCGACGAACGCCGAACCAGCCGGTGCCGAACCAGCCGGTGCCGAACCAGCCGGTGCCGATCCGGCCGGCACCGCCGGGGAGTCGCTCTGATGGGGGCCCTGCTGGTCGCGGGAGCGATCATCTCCGAAGTGATCGCGACGCTCTCGCTGCGGGCCTCGCACGGTCTGACCCGCCTCGGCCCCACCGTCCTGGTGGTCATCGGCTACGGCGCCGCCTTCGTCATGCTGGCGCAGGCGCTCAAGACGCTCAACGTCGGCCCGGTGTACGCGATCTGGTCGGGCGTGGGCACCGTGGGCGCGTTCCTCGGCGGCGTCGTCCTCTTCGACGAACCGGTCAGACCGGCGACGCTCATCGGCATCGCACTCGTCATCATCGGCGTCGTCGTGATGTACGTCGGCGGCGGGATGGAGCACTGATGGGCCGGGACCGGGTCGGCCCGGACACGGGCCGGGACGGGGTGGGCCCGGACAGGGGCTTCCGCCTGGTGAAGTCGGCGATGCTCGTCACCGACGTGGCCTTTCTCGTCTACTGGACGGCTTCCCTGCTCGCGCTCATCCCCGCCCGGCACGCGTACAAGGATTTCGACGACCCGGTGATGAGCGACTGGAACTATTCGTTCCTGCCGCTGGACATCGCCGCCAGCGCGACCGGGCTGGCGGCCTTGTACCTGCTGCGCGTCCGCGGTACCGGGCGCTTCGGGCGCCACCGGGCGTCCTGGCGGTCACTGATGCTCGTGTCCCTGACCCTGACGAGCACCGCCGGGTTGCAGGCCGTCGTCTTCTGGGCGCTGCGCGGGGACTGGTCGGTCACCTGGTGGGTGCCGAATCTGTTCCTGCTGCTGTTCCCGATCCCCTCGATCGTGCTGCTCATGCGGCAGGACACCGGGCGGGCGGGCCCCGACGCGGCAGGCGCCGCCGTGACGGCGGCTCCACCCGGTCTACAGTCTCGTCGGTGAGACGCAGAAACAGGCCGCACCCGCCGGCACCGCTCCCCCAGCGCGACGGCATCGACCCCGTGCGGCTGCGGCTGCCCGAGGACCCGGACGGCGCCTGGCCGACGGTGCGTGACCATCTGCTGGCGCGATACGGCGCCGCCATCGGCGCGGAGCGGGTCGACGCGATGGTGCGCGAAGGGCGTTTCGTCGACGCGGAGGGGCCCGTCACCGCCGACGAGGCCTACACGGCGGGACGGGATCTGTGGTTCCACCGCGACTTCCCCGCGGAGGAGCGGGTGCCGTTCGAGATCGGCGTCGTGCACCGCGACGAGCACATCCTGATCGCCGACAAGCCGCACTTCCTTGCCACCATGCCCCGCGGCAGCCATGTGCGGGAGACGGCGCTGGCCCGGTTGCGCCGGGACCTGGGCCTGCCGGCCCTGCAGCCCGCCCACCGGCTGGACCGCCTCACGGGCGGACTGGTCCTCTTCGTCGTACGGCCCGGCGAACGGGGCGCCTATCAGACGATGTTCCGGGACCGGCGGGTGCGCAAGGAGTACGAGGCGGTGGCGCCCTACGACCCGGCCCTGGCACTGCCGCGTACCGTGCGCAGCCGGATCGTCAAGGAACGCGGGGTGCTCGCGGCCGTGGAGGAGCCGGGAGAGCCGAACAGCGAGAGCCGGATCGAGCTGCTCGAGGTGCGGGACGGGCTCGGCCGGTACCGGCTGCTGCCGGCCACCGGCCGTACCCATCAACTGCGCGTCCATATGAACGCCCTGGGGCTGCCGATCCTGCACGACCCGCTGTATCCGGTGGTGCTCCCCGACGGCCCCGACGACTACGCCCGCCCGCTCCAGCTTCTCGCGCGGGGGCTGGAGTTCACCGACCCGGTGACCGGTGAACCGCGGAGCTTCCGCAGCCGGCTGGAGTTCACTCAGTGGCCCCGGTCGATCCACTCCTGAAGGTGCGGCGCCTCCGCGCCGATGGTCGTCGTGTCGCCGTGGCCGGTACGGACGACCGTCTCCGGCGGCAGGGTGAGCAGCCGGTCCCGGATCGAGTCGACGATCGTCGGGAAGTGGGAGAACGACCGGCCGGTGGCGCCCGGTCCGCCCTGGAACAGCGTGTCGCCGGTGAAGACGGTGGTCAGCTCGGGGGCGTGGAGGCAGACGGCGCCGGGGGCGTGGCCAGGTGTGTGCAGCACGGTCAGCCCGGTGCCCGCGACGCTGATCACCGCTCCGTCCACGAGCTCGCCGTCGGGGGCCCGCTCCGGGTGGGTCTGCTTCCACAGCGGCAGGTCGTCGGGATGCAGCAGGACCGGTGCGCCGGTGGCGGCGGCGAGCGCCGGGGCCGCGTCGATGTGGTCGTTGTGCGCGTGGGTGCAGACGATGGCGCGCAGCGTACGGCCGCCGAGGGCGGCCAGGATCGCGTCCGCGTCGTGCGCGGCGTCGACGACGATCGCCTCGTGGTCGTCGCCGACGATCCAGACGTTGTTGTCGACGTCCCAGGTGCCGCCGTCGAGCGAGAAGGTGCCTGAGGTGACCAGATGGTCGATACGGGCTGCCATCAGAACCGCACCACCGATCGCAGTACGTCGCCCTCGTGCATCCGGGCGAACGCCTTCTCGACGTCGCCGAGTCCGATGGTCTCCGTGACGAACGCGCCGAGGTCGATGCGCCCCTGCTGGTGCAGGTCGATCAGCATCGGGAAGTCGCGGGAGGGCAGACAGTCGCCGTACCAGGACGACTTGAGCGCCCCGCCTCTGCCGAAGACGTCCAGCAGCGGCAGTTCGATCTTCATCTCGGGGGTGGGGACGCCGACGAGGACGACGGTGCCGGCCAGGTCACGGGCGTAGAAGGCCTGTTCGTACGTCTCCGGCCGGCCGACGGCCTCGATGACGACGTCCGCGCCGAAGCCTCCGGTGAGTTCGCGGATCGCTTCGACGGGGTCGGTGGAGGCGGAGTTGACGGTGTGGGTGGCGCCCATCTTCTTCGCCGTCGCGAGCTTGCGGTCGTCGATGTCGACGGCGATGATCCGGGCGGCCCCGGCCAGCCGTGCGCCGACGACCGCCGCGTCGCCCACGCCGCCGCAGCCGATGACGGCCACCGAGTCGCCGCGGCCCACCTGGCCGGTGTTGATGGCGGCGCCGATGCCGGCCATCACACCGCAGCCGAGCAGTCCGGCCACCTCCGGGGACGCCGCCGGATCGACCTTGGTGCACTGCCCGGCGGCGACCAGGGTCTTCTCGGCGAAGGCTCCGATGCCGAGTGCGGGCGAGAGTTCGGTGCCGTCCTGGAGGGTCATCTTCTGCCGGGCGTTGTGCGTGTCGAAGCAGTACCAGGGGCGTCCGCGCAGGCAGGCGCGGCAGCGGCCACAAACGGCACGCCAGTTGAGGATCACGAAGTCGCCCGGTCCGACGTCGGTGACACCCTCGCCGACCGACTCGACGACACCTGCGGCCTCGTGGCCGAGCAGGAACGGGAAGTCGTCGTTGATCCCGCCCTGCTTGTAGTGCAGATCGGTGTGGCAGACCCCGCACGCCTGCACCTTCACCACGGCCTCGCCCGGCCCCGGATCGGGGACGATGATCGTCTCGACCCGTACCGGCTCGTTCTTCCCGGGTGCGACCACACCTTGCACCTGCTGCGGCATCGCAGAACCTGCCCTTCCTCGCGCAGTGGACGTCGCCACCCACTATGGACTGTTCGAGGGGCGCCGGGCACGGCGAAGGCCCCCGCGGGACGTGTCCGCGGGGGCCTTCGACGGGTCTTCGAGGGAGCCTTCGAGGTGAAGGTCAGAGCTCCTTGCTCGCAGCGGCCACCGCGCGCACCCGCTTACGGACCAGGAACCAGCCGCCGACCAGCGCGGCCGCGATCAGCGGCAGGCAGTTGACGGTGGTGCGGGAGATGCCCTCGTCCATCCACATCAGGACGACGACGGAGCCCAGGAAGAACAGGGTCACGATCTGCGTGTACGGGGCCCAGGGCAGCTGGTAGGCGGGCCTGGTGACGCGGCCGTCCTGGGAGCGGTGCCAGAACAGCAGCGAGCAGACCATGATCATCGCCCAGGTGCCGATGATGCCGATCGAGGCGAAGTTGAGCACCAGCTCGAAGGCG
Organism: Streptomyces kurssanovii; assembly: GCF_040677245.1. NCBI lineage: Bacteria > Bacillati > Actinomycetota > Actinomycetes > Kitasatosporales > Streptomycetaceae > Streptomyces > Streptomyces kurssanovii. The sequence goes on along the minus strand of NZ_JBFAQK010000080.1, from coordinate 12,743 downwards.
TCGCCCGGCATGACGTAGTTGAGCAGCACGCCGAGGACACCGAAGGCGGCGGTGAGCAGAATGCCGCCGTAGGGCACGCCGCCCTTGTTCATGACGCCGGTGAACCGGGGCGCGGAACCGGACATCGACATGGAGCGCAGGATGCGGCCGGTCGAGTAGAGGCCCGAGTTCAGGCTGGACAGGGCGGCGGTCAGGACGACCAGGTTCATCACACCGGCCGCGCCCGGGATGCCGAGCTTGTCGAAGACGGTGACGAAGGGGCTCTCGTCACCGGAGTACGCCGTGTACGGGAGCAGCAGCGCCAGCAGGACGACGGAGCCGACGTAGAACAGGCCCACGCGCCACATGATCGAGTTGATCGCGCGGGGCATGATCTTCTCGGGGTTCTCGGTCTCGCCGGCGGCGACACCGCACAGCTCGACGGAGGCGTAGGCGAAGACGACGCCCTGGATGAGCAGCAGCATCGGCATGAAGCCGCTCGGGAAGATGCCGCCGTTGTCACCGATGGTGGAGAAGCCCGGGGTGTGGCCGCCGATGTCGTGGGAGGTGACGACCAGGAAGATGCCGATGAGCATGAACACGACGAGCGCGGCGACCTTGATGATCGCGAACCAGAACTCCATCTCACCGAAGTACTTCACCGAGATGAGGTTCGCGGTGAGGACTACGGCGAGCGCGATCAGGGCCAGCACCCACTGCGGGACGTCGCTGAACATCGCCCAGAAGTGGGCGTAGGTCGCGGCCGCGGTGATGTCGGCGATGGCGGTCGTCGACCAGTTCAGGAAGTACAGCCAGCCCGCCGTGTAGGCGCCCTTCTCGCCCATGAACTCACGGGCGTAGGAGACGAAGGCGCCGGACGAGGGCCGGTAGAGCACGAGCTCGCCCAGCGCGCGCACGACGAAGAAGGCGAAGACGCCGCAGACGGCGTAGGCGATGAACAGGGAGGGCCCTGCGCCGGCCATGCGGCCACCGGCGCCGAGGAAGAGCCCCGTACCGATGGCGCCGCCGATGGCGATCATGTTGATGTGCCGCGACTTGAGGTCCTTGCGGTACCCGACGTCTCCGGCGTCCACGTGGGGGGAACCCGTCGCGCCGGCGACGGGCGTATCGGCCGCAGCCATGGTGCGGTCACTCATTGAGGTTGTTCGCCTTCGTGAGGGGGTGTGCGGTACCCGGCCTGCGCCGGCGCCTTCCCAGGGGTGAAGGAAGGGGACGCCCCGGCCCGGTTTCGGGCATGAATGGCCCAAGGGCTCATCGTCAGGGCAACCCTGGGATTTTGGCAGTGGCGAACCTCACTCAGACAGACATCTGAGGTATTTCAGAGGTTTCGACAAGGTAAAGCCAGGCTGTCATGGAGTTCAGGGAGCGAGTACGTCCAGCTCCTGGAGGGCCCCGACGGCGATCTCACGGGTGAGGCGCTCGGCTCTTTCCGCGTCGCCTTCGCGAACGGCCTCCGCCACCTGGACATGCAGCGTCACCGCAGCCGGGTCGGGGTCGTCGAACATCACGTGGTGGTGGGTACGGCCCGCGAGGACCTCGGCGACGACGTCACCGAGCCGCGCGAACATCTCGTTGCCGGAGGCGTTGAGCACCACCCGGTGGAAGGCGATGTCGTGCTTCAGATACCCCTCGAGCTGCTGGCCGCGGGAGGTGGCGACCATGCCGAGCGCCTCCTCGGTCAGCGCCGCGCACTGCTCGGGGGTCGCGTGGACGGCGGCGAGACCCGCCGCGACCGGTTCCACCGCGGAACGCAGCACCGTCAGTGAACGCAGTTGGCGCGGGCGGTCGGCGCCGGCCAGCCGCCAGCGGATGACGCGGGGGTCGAAGACGTTCCACTCCTCGGTCGGACGCACCGTGACGCCGACGCGGCGGCGGGACTCCACGAGGTGCATGGACTCGAGGACGCGGACCACTTCACGGACAACCGTGCGTGACACGTCGAAGCGCTGGGCGACCTCGTCGGTCCGCAGCACGCTGCCCTGCGGATACTCGCCCGCCGTGATGGCGAGACCGAGGGTGTCGAGCACATGGGTGTGGAGCCCTCGGCCTTCTGTGGTCATGGGCAAAGCCTACGGGGCGTGGATCACACGGACGCCTCCGGGAACAAAAAGTATGACGTTTATGTCTCAGCCTCTTGAATACGTCGTACCTAATAGGTTTCAGTAGCGCGACGGACCGACGTCGAGCGGTCGATGAGGACAGCGAGGCACGTAATGAGCACCCCCCACGTCGTCGTGGTGATGGGCGTAGCAGGAACCGGCAAGACCACGATCGGCCCCCTGCTCGCCGCCGCCCTGGGCGTCCCGTACGCCGAAGGCGACGACTTCCATCCCCCGGCAAACATCGCCAAGATGACGGCCGGCGTCCCGCTGGACGACGCGGACCGCCGCCCGTGGCTGGACGCCATCGGCGAGTGGGCCCACGGCAGGGCCGGGCTCGGCGGAGTGGTCTCCAGCTCCGCGCTCAAGCGTGAGTACCGCGACCGGCTGCGGGCGGCAGCGCCCGACGCCGTCTTCCTCCACCTCACCGGCAGCCGCGAGCTCATCGAGCAGCGGATGGCGGAGCGCAAGGGGCACTTCATGCCCACCGCGCTGCTCGACTCCCAGTTCGCGACCCTCCAGCCGCTGGAGGAGGACGAAGCGGGCGTCGCCGTCGATGTGTCCGGCACCCCCGAAGAAATCACCGAACGGGCCGTCGCCGCGCTGCGCGGGCTCGAAGACTAAGGAATCACCGTGACCAGTCTCAGCGTCGAGATGCTGGCAGCGGACGCCGTCGAACCGATCACCTCGGCGGGCAACGCACAGCTGGGCATCGCCGTCCTCGCGGGCATCGCTGTCATCGTTCTGCTCATCACCAAGTTCAAGCTGCACGCCTTCCTGGCGCTGACCATCGGGTCGCTCGCGCTCGGCGCGTTCGCCGGGGCACCGCTCGACAAGGCGATCACCTCGTTCACCGCCGGCCTGGGCTCGACCGTCGCGGGCGTCGGTGTGCTGATCGCCCTCGGCGCGATCCTCGGCAAGCTGCTCGCCGACTCCGGCGGCGCCGACCAGATCGTCGACACGATCCTCGCCAAGGCGAGCGGCCGGGCCATGCCGTGGGCGATGGTGCTGATCGCCTCGATCATCGGACTCCCGCTGTTCTTCGAGGTCGGCATCGTCCTGCTGATCCCGGTCGTGCTCATGGTCGCCAAGCGCGGCAACTACTCGCTGATGCGGATCGGCATCCCGGCGCTCGCCGGCCTGTCCGTGATGCACGGCCTCATCCCGCCGCACCCCGGCCCGCTGGTCGCGATCGACGCCATCGGCGCCAACCTCGGCGTCACCCTGGCCCTCGGACTGGTCGTCGCGATACCGACCGTCATCATCGCCGGTCCGGTGTTCTCCAAGTACGCCGCGCGCTGGGTGGACATCCCCGCGCCGGAGAAGATGATCCCGCAGCGCGCCTCCGACGACCTGGAGAAGCGTCCGAGCTTCGGCGCCACCGTCGCCACGGTGCTGCTCCCCGTCGTCCTGATGATGGCCAAGGCCCTCGTCGACATCGTGGTGGACAACCCGGAGAACGGCGTCCAGCGCGTCACCGACGTCATCGGCTCGCCGCTGATCGCCCTGCTCGCCGCCGTGATCGTCGGCCTGTTCACGCTGGGACGGGCCGCCGGGTTCACCAAGGACCGCCTCTCCACGACCGTCGAGAAGTCGCTCGCCCCGATCGCCGGAGTGCTGCTCATCGTCGGCGCCGGCGGCGGCTTCAAGCAGACGCTGATCGACATCGGTGTCGGACAGATGATCCTCGAGTTCTCCGAGAACTGGGCCATCCCGACCCTGCTGCTCGCCTGGCTGATCGCCGTCGCCATCCGGCTCGCGACCGGCTCCGCGACCGTGGCCACGATCTCCGCGGCCGGCCTGGTGGCGCCTCTCGCGGCCGACATGTCGACGTCGCACGCGGCACTGCTCGTCCTCGCGATCGGCGCCGGCTCGCTGTTCTTCAGCCACGTCAACGACGCCGGCTTCTGGCTGGTGAAGGAGTACTTCGGCATGAGCGTCGGCCAGACGATCAAGACCTGGTCGGTGATGGAGACGATCATCTCGGTCGTCGGCATCGTGTTCGTGCTGCTGTTGTCACTCGTCCTCTAGCCACCTCGGGTGGTGGTCGCGGGCCCACTGGCGCTCGACCGACCCGGTACGCATGCCACGGCGTGCCTCCGGGTCGGCGAGCGCCATCGCGATGTGCCCGGCGACCGCGATGCCCACGGCGAGGGAGAGCCAGTCGTGCACGAACGTGGCGCTCGTCCGCCACACCAGCGGCGCGAGGCCGGTGAACCACATCAGCAGTCCGGTGCCGAGCATGACCAGCACGGCGCCGGCCGTCCAGGCCGCGTAGATCTTCTGCCCGGCGTTGAACTTGCCCGCCGGGCGCGCCGACGGGCCGTGCTCGCGCCGGCGCACGGCACGCAGCCACGCCCGGTCGTACGGCGCGAAGCGGTTCAGCCGGCGCAGATCCGCGCGGAACGCGCGGGAGACCAGCGCCAGGAGGAACGGCACGGGCAGCAGCAGCCCGGCCCACTGGTGGACCGTCACCACGAGGTACCGGCGGCCGACGAGTTCGGCGAGCTGCGGCACGTAGAGCACGGCCGCGGTCACGATGCACAGCAGCATCAGCGCGGCGGTGGTGCGGTGCAGCAGGCGCTCTGCGCGGGTGAAGCGCCGTCTGCGTGCGGTGCGTTCCATCGGCTCGTCCGGCGCGGCGGGCTCAGACCGTGGGGGTGTCGGTGCGGCCGTTGGACCGCCCGACCCAGGCGTCGACGTCATAGCCCCGCTCCTCCCAGTAACCGGGCCGGACGGAGGACGTGACCGTGATCCCGGACAGCCACTTCGCCGACTTGTAGAAGTACATCGGCGCCACGTACAGCCGGACCGGGCCGCCGTGCGAGTGGCTGACCGGCTTGTCCTGCATCCGCAGCGCGACGAGGACGTCGTCCCGCCGGGCCTGGGTGAGCGTCAGGCTCTCGCTGTAGGTCCCGTCGAAGCAGGTGAACCGGATCGCCCGTGCCTCCGGCCGGACCCCGGCGGCGTCCAGCAGCCGCGAGAGCTTCACGCCCTCGAAGGGCGTGTCCGGCACGCGCCACCCGGTGACGCACTGCACGTCCCGCACGATCCGTGTCTGCGGCATGCCCTGTAGGTCGGCCAGTGTGTACGTGGCCGGTTTCCGGACAAGGCCGTCGACGGTGAGGCGGTAGGTCTCCGCGGTCCTGCGGGGCACGGAGGAGGCGACCGAGTAGTAGCGGAATCCGCCGCCGTTCGGCAGCAGCCCGGTGAGGCCCGTCGGGTCCTTGTCGGCCGCGGCGCCGAGAAAGCTCTCCAGGCCACGCTGCAGATAGGGCGCGGCGGCGACACCGGCGGCGCCGAGACCGAGCATGCCGAGAACGACACGGCGGCCGACGGGCGCGCCGGGGTCGCCCGGTTCGGGACCGCGCGGTTCGGGACCGCCGGGACCCGGTTCGGCGGGGCCGGCTGGGTCGGAGTGTGGGGACGTCACCCTTCGATTCGAGCACTTGGGCGGGCCGGATGCCAGGGGTGACGGGAGGCCGTCAGACTTCCGTCACACATGGGGCGCAGGGGCACGCGGTCCTACGACACCGCCTCCGCCGCCGCACGGCCCGCCGCGCGGCCCGAGAAGAGGCAGCCGCCGAGGAACGTGCCCTCCAGGGAGCGGTAGCCGTGGACGCCGCCGCCGCCGAAGCCCGCCGCCTCGCCCGCGGCGTACAGGCCCGGCAGCGGGGTGCCGGACCCGTCCAGGACCCGCGAGGACAGGTCCGTCTCCAGGCCGCCGAGCGACTTGCGGGTCAGGATGTTGAGCCGCACGGCGATCAGCGGACCTGCCTTGGGATCCAGCAGCCGGTGCGGCGCGGCGGTGCGGATCAGCTTGTCGCCGAGGTACTTGCGGGCGCCGCGGATCGCCGTGATCTGGAGGTCCTTGGTGAACGGGTTGGCGACCTCCCGGTCCCTCGCCGTGATCTCGCGCCGCAGCTCCGCCTCGTCGATCAGTCCGTCACCGGTGAGCTCGTTCATGCCGCGCACCAGCGCGCCCAGGTCCTTCTCCACGACGAAGTCGACGCCCTTGTCCATGAACGCCTTCACCGGCGCGGGCACGTCGGCCCTGGCGCGTACGAAGACGTCGCGGACGGACTTGCCCGTGAGGTCCGGGTTCTGCTCGGAGCCGGACAGGGCGAACTCCTTGCCGATGATCTTCTGGTCGAGCACGAACCAGGTGTGGTCGTGGCCGGTCCGCATGATGTGCTCGAGCGTGCCGAGGGTGTCGAAGCCGGGGAACAGCGGCACCGGCAGCCGTCTGCCGCGCGCGTCCAGCCAGAGGGAGGACGGGCCCGGCAGGATGCGTATGCCGTGCTTGGCCCAGATCGGGTTCCAGTTCTCGATACCTTCGGTGTAGTGCCACATCCGGTCGCGGTTGATGTGGCTCGCGCCGGCGCGCTCGGCGATGCCGAGCATCAGCCCGTCGACGTGCGCCGGGACGCCGGAGAGCATCTTCTTGGGCGGGGTGCCGAGCCGCTCCGGCCACTGCGCGCGTACGAGGTCGTGGTTGCCGCCGATGCCGCCCGAAGTGACGATCACCGCCTGGGCCTTGAACTCGAAGGCTCCGGCGACCTCGCGGCTGCTCGCCGCTCCGCGCTCCGCGTCGGACGGCTCGAGGACCTCGCCGGTGACGGTGTCCAGGCCGCCCGCGCTGCTGCCGAGACCCGTGACCCGGTGCCGGAACCTCAGCTGCACCAGCCCTCTGGCGACCCCTTCACGGACCCGCCGCTCGAAGGGGGCCACCAGGCCGGGGCCGGTGCCCCAGGTGATGTGGAAGCGGGGTACGGAGTTGCCGTGGCCGTTGGCGTCGTAGCCTCCCCGCTCCGCCCAGCCGACGACGGGGAAGAACCGCACGCCCTGCCGGTGCAGCCAGGCCCGCTTCTCCCCTGCCGCGAAGTCGACGTACGCCTCCGCCCACTTGCGCGGCCAGCGGTCCTCCTCACGGTCGAAGCCCGCGGTGCCGAGCCAGTCCTGGAGGGCGAGGGCGTGGCTGTCCTTGATGCGCATACGGCGCTGCTCGGGCGAGTCGACGAAGAAGAGGCCGCCGAAGGACCAGTGCGCCTGCCCGCCGATGGACCGCTCCGGCTCCTGGTCGAGGAGGATGACCTTCCGTCCGGCGTCGACGAGTTCGGCCGTGGCCACGAGGCCCGCGAGTCCTGCCCCGATCACGATCACATCAGCGTCGTACGCCATGGTTGTCCATTCTCCGTCGGGCCGGTGGCACCCGATCTTCCTTACGGGCGGGTAACTCGTCAATGGCGGACCGGTGAGCGGCGGCGAACGGGGGTGATTTCATGGGTGCCATGACGTCCGTGCAGCCCGCAGAAGAGATCCTCGACATCGTCGACGAGCACGACCGCGTGATCGGACAGGCCCCACGCGGTGAGGCGTACGCGCGCGGACTGCGGCACCGCTGCGCGTTCATCCTCGTCAGGGATGCCGCGGGACGCGTCTTCGTGCACCGGCGCACGGCCACGAAGCTGGTCTTCCCCTCGATGTACGACATGTTCGTCGGCGGTGTGGTCGGCGCCGGCGAGAGCTACGACGACGCGGCGCTGCGCGAGGCGGAGGAGGAGCTCGGCGTACGCGGACTGCCCCGCCCCGTACCGCTGTTCAAGTTCCTCTACGAGGGGGACGGCGGCCCCGGGCCCACCTGGTGGTCGTACGTCTACGAGGTCCGCTGCGAGCTGCCGGTGGAGCCGCAGCCGGAGGAGATCGACTGGTACGGCTTCCTGACGGACGCCGAGCTGGAGGCGGGGCTCGAGACGTGGGAGTGGGTGCCCGACGGGCTGGCCGCGTACGAGCGGCTCAAGGCGCACCACCGGGGCTGAGCGTCCCGGGCGCGGCGACCGGCGCGCGGCACCGGGCCCGACGGTGCCGCGGTGTGCCGGGAGCTGGGCCAAAGCCGCCGAAGGGGCGCGGGTAGGGTGCGCTGCGTGAGCGATTTCCTGCAGAGCCTGCGGCTGTGGTTCGCCCCGGCGCGGATCCGGGAAGAGGGCGACACGCCCGACTACCGGTTCTCGCTCGCCAACGAGCGGACGTTCCTCGCCTGGATCCGTACGGCGCTCGCGCTCATCGGCGGCGGCTTCGCCGTCGACCAGTTCCTGCCGGACCTGCGCTGGGGTGTACGGGCGGGCCTGGCGCTCGCGCTCATCGGCGTCGGGGCGGTGTGCGCGGTACGAGCGGTGAACCACTGGGTCCGGTGCGAGCGGGCGATGCGCCGGGGCGACGATCTGCCGGTGTCCCGGTTCCCGGCGCTGCTGGCCGTCGTCGTCGCGGTCGTCTCCCTCGCCATGGTCGCGGTGGTGGCCTGGGGCGACCTGTGACGGCGTCCTCCGCGCGCGATCCCGGGCTGCAGCCCGAGCGCACCCGGCTGGCCTGGCGCCGGACGACGCTGACCTGCACGGTGGTGGCGGTCCTCGCCGCCAAGCAGGCGGCGCAGGACGTGGCGCTCGCGGCGGGGCTGAGCGTGGTCGCCTGGCTGGGATTCCTGTGGGTGGCGCACCGGCGCGTCCGCGCGATGGACGCGGCCAGGCCGGCTGCGATGCCGGTGCGCGGGGCGATCGCGGCGGTCGGATGCGTGCTGGCGCTGGCCGCGTTCGCCGTGGCGATCGTGGTGTGACAGCGGGCGACGCCCGTGTCGGACATCTGTTCCCTCGTGGTGTGACGGGCGGCGGCGGGGCCGGGCCCGGCACTGCCGACTAGCCTGGAACGCGGACAGAACGGCACGAAAGCACCCAGAGGTGAGCGCCATGACCGTTGCACACCAGGAGCACACCGCACACGAGCACACGCACGGCCCGTCCTGCGGCCACGCCGAGATCCCCCACGGCGACCATGTGGACTACTCGCACGACGGGCATCTCCACCGGCAGCATTCGGGGCACTGGGACGAGTGCGAGCCGGGAGAGCACGTGTCGCACAGCGGGCACGCGCACGAGCACGGCGACGGGTGCGGCCATCCCGCCGTGGTCCACGGTGACCATGTCGACTACCTCCACGAGGGGCACCGGCACGCGGAGCACGACGGGCACTGGGACGACCACTGACCAAAACCCGTTCCGCGGTGTCGCACACGCGGGTCGACTGCCAGGCTCTGAGGGCCGGTTCACCGTCGACCCGCCCCAGGGGGAGCCATCGTGCCTGCCGCAGATCCGTACACCGTCCGGCTCGCGCCGGACGTACACGCCTACGTCCAGCCCGACGGCGGCTGGTGCCTGAACAACGCGGGCTTCGTGAGCGACGGGGAGTCGACACTCCTCGTCGACACCACGGCCACCGAGCGGCGGGCCCGGGCGCTGCGTGAGGCGCTGCTGGCGACCGGCGCACCTCTCCCCCGCACCGTCGTCAACACCCACCATCACGGCGACCACACCTACGGCAACGGGGTCTTCCTGCCGGAGGCCGTGGTCGTCGGGCACGAATCGTGCCGGAGCGAGGTGCTCGCGGCGGGCCGCCAGCTCCACCTGATCTGGCCGCAGACCGACTTCGGGGACATTCGGATCACCGCGCCGACCGTCACGTACAGCGACCGGCTGACGGTCCATGTGGGGGACGTCGAGGTGCGGCTCGTCCATCCCGGCGGAGTCGCCCACACCACGGGGGACACGATCGTGCACCTGCCGCGGCAGGGAGTCGTCTTCACCGGCGACCTGATCTTCCAGGGCGGTACGCCGTTCGTGCCGATGGGGTCGCTGAGCGGCTCGCTGCGGGCGCTCGGGGTGCTGCGCTCCCTCGGCGCGGAGACCGTGGTTCCCGGACACGGGCCGGTCACCGACCCGTCGGCGTACGACGCGACGGAGCGTTACCTGCGCTTCGTCGCCGGCCTGGCGGAGGAGGGCCGCGCCAGGGGGCTGAGCCCGCTGGAGTCGGCGCGCGGGGCGGATCTCGGGGAGTTCGCCGAACTGAGGGAGACCGAACGGCTGGTGGCCAACCTGCACCGGGCGTACGCGGAGCTGGACGGACTCCCCGAGGGCTCCCCGCTCGACCCCGCCGTGGTGTTCGCGGACATGGCGGCGATGAACGGCGGGGTACCGGTGGCCTGCCACGCCTGACCCCTGGCACGTTTCGTCCCCTCGGACGGTGCCGCCCCGAGGGGCCGTCGCCTGCCGTGCGAGTGTGATCCTGGCATCGCTTTCCACCGGGCCACTGGACGACATACCGACTGGTCGGTCATCATGAACGCGTTCCCCAGGACCGCCCCCCGGAGGTGCGCACCATGAGCTCAGTCCCCCCAGGCCTCGATCCCGAGCAGCTGCGCGGTTATCTCGACCGTGAGCGGCCCGGACTGGTGGGCGGACCGCTCAGCGCCCGGCTGATCCAGGGCGGCCGCTCCAACCTCACGTACGCCGTCACCGACGGCACCACCCGATGGGTCGTGCGCCGGCCGCCGCTCGGCCATGTGCTGGCGACGGCGCACGACATGAAGCGCGAGCACCGGGTCATCAGCGCCCTGGCGCCGACGGCCGTCCCGGTGCCGCAGCCCGTGCTGCTCTGCGAGGACGACTCGGTCATCGGGTCGCCGTTCTACGTCATGGAGTTCGTGGACGGCACCCCCTACCGCACCGCGGAGCAGCTGGCCCCGCTCGGCGCGGAGCGCACCCGGGACGCCGTCCTCTCCCTCGTCGACACCCTCGTCGACCTGCACGCCGTCGCCCCGGAGGCCGTCGGACTCGGCGACTTCGGCCGGCCGGAGGGCTTCCTCGACCGGCAGCTGCGGCGCTGGGGCAAGCAGTTGGCCGCCTCGCGGGGCCGCGACCTGGCCGGCATCGACGAGCTGCACGCCGCACTCGGGCGCGCGCTGCCCGACTCCCCCGCCGCCGCCGTGGTCCACGGCGACTACCGCCTCGACAACGTCCTGATCGGCGACGACGACCGGATCAAGGCCGTCCTGGACTGGGAGATGTCCACCCTCGGCGACCCGCTGACCGACCTCGGTCTGCTGGTCATGTACAGCAAGCGGCTGGAACTGCCCGACTCCCCCGTGAGCACCACCGCGGGCGCCGTCGGCCACCCGTCCCCCGCCGAGCTGATCGAGCGGTACGCGGAGCGCTCCGGCCGGGACACCTCGGCGATCTCCTGGTACGAGGCGTTCGCCTGGTTCAAGCTCGCCGTGATCCTCGAGGGCATCCACTACCGCTACACCCTCGGCCAGACCGTCGGCGCCGGATTCGACCGGATCGGCGACCTCGTCCCCCTCTTCATCCAGCACGGCCTCACCACCCTTCAGGAAGGCTGAGTACCTCATGGACTTCGCATTCGACGCGCGCACCGAAGAGCTCCGCGGCAAACTGCTCGCCTTCATGGACGAGCACGTCTACCCGGCCGAGAAGATCGCGGAGGAGCAGCGCGCCGAGCTCGCCTCCCCCTGGGACACGCCCGCGATCGTGGAGGAACTCAAGGCCGAGGCCCGCAGGCAGGGCCTGTGGAACCTCTTCCTCCCCGACTCCGAGTACGGCGCCGGGCTGACCAACCTCCAGTACGCGCCGCTCGCCGAGATCACCGGCCGCAGCCCGCACCTCGCGCCGACCGCCCTGAACTGCGCGGCCCCGGACACCGGGAACATGGAGGTGCTCACCCAGTTCGGCTCCGACGAGCAGAAGAAGCAGTGGCTCGAGCCGCTGCTCGCGGGCGAGATCCGCTCGGCGTTCGCGATGACCGAGCCCGAGGTGGCCTCCTCCGACGCGACCAACATCCGTACCCGCATCGACCGCGACGGCGACGAGTACGTCGTCAACGGCCGCAAGTGGTACATCTCCGGCGCCATGAACCCGGACTGCAAGATCCTCATCGTCATGGGCAAGACCGACCCGGACGGCGAGGACATCCGCCGCCAGCAGTCGATGATCCTCGTGCCCAGCGACACCCCCGGCGTGCAGATACGACGCGCGATGCAGGTGTACGGCTACGAGGACCACTCCCACGGCGGCCACGCCGAAGTCGTCTTCGACGACGTGCGGGTCCCCGCGGCGAACCTGATCGGCGAGGAGGGCGGGGGCTTCGCCATCGCCCAGGCGCGACTGGGACCGGGCCGTATCCACCACTGCATGCGGCTCATCGGCATGGCGGAGCGCGGGATCGAGCTGATGTGCCGGCGGGCCGTCTCCCGTACCGCCTTCGGCAAGCCGATCGCCCAGCAGGGCGTCGTCCAGAACTGGATCGCGGACGCGCGGGTCAGCGTGGAGCAGCTGCGGCTGCTGGTGCTGAAGACGGCGTGGCTGATGGACACGGTCGGCAACCGCGGGGCGCACACCGAGATCCAGGCGATCAAGATCGCCACGCCGCGGACGGTCGTCGACATCCTCGACAAGGCCGTCCAGGCGCACGGCGCGGGCGGCGTCAGCCAGGACTTCCCGCTGGCGGAGCTGTGGGCGTCGGCGCGGACGCTGAAGCTGGCGGACGGGCCGGACGAGGTGCATCAGCGGTCGCTGGCGCGGCGGGAGCTGAAGAAGTACATGTGACGTGGTCGGTGCGGCCCCGCCGGGCGGGGCCGCCCCTTCCTCGAACCGGGCTCCGCCCGGACCCGCCACCGCGTTCCGCGCGGTGTTTCGGGGGCTCTGCCCCCGGACCCGGCACCGCGCTGCGCGCAGGGTTCGGGGGCTCCGCCCCCGGCCCCTGCGCCTCAAACGCCGGCGGGGCTGACAAAGTCAGCCCGCC
>NZ_JBFAQK010000079.1:0-27861 GCF_040677245.1 Streptomyces kurssanovii | reverse complement strand
GTTTACCCGTGATCGGGTGCACATCCGAAGAGCGGAACAACCGGTCGGAATAAGACCGGTCGTTCACAGCGTCCTCGCTGTGATTGCCACCCCGCAAGCGGGATGGACTTTTTCAAAGGAACCTCGACCATCCGAAGATGGACGGGGTATCAACATATCTGGCGTTGATTTTTGGCACACTGTTGAGTTCTCAAGGAACGGACGCTTCCTTTGTACTCACCCGCAGAACATTTTCTGGGGCTTTCCTCCGGGCGCTTCCCTTCGGTCTTGCGTTTCCGACTCTATCAGATCTTTCCGATCCGATTTCCTCGGTGTGCTTTCCGGCCTTTCGGCCTTCCGGCGGTTCCGACTCTATCAGACTCTTTCGGGCCTGATTCCCGGTCAGCGGGAGTTGTCTTCACGGCTGTTGGGCCGTTCCGACGAGTGAGACTTTAGCGGAATCCCCCGCCCCGAAGCGAATCGGGGCCGGCGTCCTTTCGAACGCGGATTCTTCATTTCGCAAAGGCGCACGAAAGACAGACGACACAGAATGCCGTTCATCGAAGTGGGTCTTGCGGAATGGCTGTCCGGGGCCGACCGGGGTCGGTGCTCACGTCGGACAACTCGGAGAACACTACGGATGCCGGTACCCGATGTCAACCCACCCCCTGACGGCCCCTGGCGGCGTAGTCTTGGCCCATGACATCGCGCATGTGCCTCCACCAGTGGTGGGCCGCCTGACGGCGGCCGGCACCTTCGCATGCACCCACGGCCGCCGCCTCGGCGGCCGTTCGCGTTTCTCCCTCCGGGAGCCCGGCCGCTGAGCGCGGCGGCTTCGATCAGGAGACGGAGAACGGGATGAAGCGGATCTTCAGCGGGATCAAGCCGACAGGGCATCTGACCCTGGGGAACTACCTGGGCGCGCTGCGCAGGTGGGTCGAGGTGGACCAGCACCAGGCGGACGCGCTGTTCAGCGTGGTCGACCTGCACGCGCTCACGGTCGAACACGACCCGGCGCGGGTACGCAGACTCAGCCGTCAGGCAGCGACCCTGATGCTTGCCGCCGGCCTGGACCCGGATCTGTGCACCGTCTTCGTGCAGAGCCATGTGGACGAGCACGCCCGGCTGTCGTACATCCTCGAGTGCACGGCCACCGACGGCGAGCTCCGGCGCATGATCCAGTACAAGGAGAAGAGCGTCCGGGCGCGCGCGGCCGGACAGAGCGTGCGGCTGTCGCTGCTCACCTACCCGGCGCTGATGGCGGCGGACATCCTGGCGTACCAGGCCGACGAGGTGCCCGTGGGTGAGGACCAGACGCAGCATGTGGAGCTGACCCGCGACCTGGCGGTGCGGTTCAACCAGCGCTACGGGCACACCTTCAACGTCCCCCGGGCCACACCCCCGCCGGTGGCGGCCCGGGTCATGGACCTTCAGGACCCCACGTCGAAGATGGGGAAGTCGCACGAGTCCGGCGCGGGCATCGTCTATCTGCTGGACGAGGCCGACGTGGTGCGCAAGAAGATCATGCGGGCGGTCACGGACAGCGGGCATGACGTCGAGTACGACCCCGAGAGCCGGCCCGGCGTCGCGAACCTGCTCGAGATCCTCTCGGCCTGCTCGGGCCGGAACCCGAAGGAGCTGGCCGGTGCGTACGAGTCGTACGGGGCCTTGAAGAAGGACACGGCCGAGGCGGTGCTCGAGGTGCTGAGGCCGATCAGGGAGCGGCACGCCGAGCTGGCGGCCGATCCCGGACACGTCGACGCAGTCCTGAGGAAGGGAGCGGAGCGGGCCAGGGGCATGGCCCGTCCGACGGTGGACGCCGCCTACCGGGCGATCGGACTGCTGCCGGCCGCATGACGCAACGCGGAACGTGGAGAACCGCGGCGGGGCGCCGGTCAGCCGTTGCCGGAGGCCAGTTCGCGGCTGCGGTCGCGGGCGGCCTCGAGTGCGGCGATCAGGGCCGCCCGTACGCCGTGGTTCTCCAGTTCGCGGATGGCGCTGATGGTGGTGCCGGCCGGCGATGTGACGGCTTCCCGCAGTTTCACCGGGTGCTCGCCGCTGTCCCTGAGCATCACGGCCGCGCCGATGGCGGCCTGGACGATCAGGTCGTGGGCCTGGGCGCGCGGAATGCCGAGCAGGATCCCGGCGTCCGTCATGGCCTCGACGAGGAAGTAGAAGTACGCCGGACCCGAGCCGGAGAGGGCGGTCGCCGCGTCCTGCTGCGACTCGGGGACGCGCAGCGTCTTGCCCACACCGCCGAAGATCTCCTCGGCGTGGGCGACGTGGTCGGCCGTGGCATGGCTGCCGGCGGAGATCACGGACATGCCCTCGTCCACGAGCACCGGGGTGTTGGGCATGACCCGGACGACGGGCGTGCCCGCGGCCAGGCGCTCCTCGATGAACGCGGTGGTGATACCGGCCGCCGCGCTGATGACGAGTCGGTCCGCGGTGATGTGCGGTCCGAGTTCGTCGAGGAGCTTGCCCATGTCCTGCGGCTTGACGGCGAGGATCAGGGTGTCGGCGCGCTTGGCGGCTTCCGCGTTGGTGACGGGCTCGACGCCGTAGCGGGTGCGCAGTTCGTCGGCTCGGTCGGTACGGCGAGTGGTGACCAGCAGGTCCGCGGGGCGCCAGCCCGCGCGGATCATGCCGCTGAGCAGGGCTTCACCGATCTTGCCCGTACCGAGGACTGCGACTGTCTGGGTCATGGCTGAAGTTCACCTCGCCGGTGGGGATACGTGCGCACATCCTGTCACCGGGGACGGGGTCGTGCCGCGATCGTCCGAGTGTCGGTACGCGCGCCCTGCGGCCCCGGGGGTCAGGCGGTGCGGCGGCGCAGGGTGGCGGCGCCCAGGGCGAGGACGACCAGTGCGCAGACGGCGACGACCAGGACGTCCCGTACGAAGTCGCCGGTGACGTCGGGATGGCGCAGGACCTCGCTCATGGCGTCGACGGCGTAGGACATGGGGAGCACGTCGGAGATCGCTTCGAGGACGGGCTGCATCGTGTCGCGGGGTGCGAAGAGGCCGCACAGCAGCAGCTGGGGAAAGATCACGGCCGGCATGAACTGGACCGCCTGGAACTCGGAGGCGGCGAAGGCGGAGACGAACAGTCCGAGTGCCGTGCCCAGAAGCGCGTCGAGCAGTGCGACGAGGAGCAGCAGCCACGGCGAGCCGACGATGTCGAGGCCGAGACCCCACAGGGCGAGGCCGGTGGCGAGCAGGGACTGGATCACTGCGACGAGGCCGAAGGCGAGGGCGTAGCCGGCGATCAGGTCGGCCTTGCCGAGCGGCATGGCGAGGAGTCGTTCCAGGGTGCCGGAGGTGCGTTCGCGCAGGGTGGCGATGGAGGTCACCAGGAACATGGTGATCAGCGGGAAGATGCCGAGCAGCGAAGCGCCGATGGAGTCGAACGTGCCGGGGCTGCCGTCGAACACGAACCGGAGCAGGAAGAGCATCACGCACGGCACGAGCAGCATCAGGGCGATGGAGCGCGGGTCGTGGCGGAGCTGCCGCAGGACCCGCGCGGCGGTCGCGAGGGTGCGGGACACGGAGGGCGCGAAGGCCTGCCGCGGAAGGGTGGCGGGAGTCGGCTGGGAGCTCATCGGCGGCTCTCCTGAAGGGCGTCGGCCTCGTCCACGAGGTGGAGGAAGGCCTGTTCGACGGTTTCCGAGCGGGTGCGGACGCGCAGGTCGTCCGGGGCGTCCTCGGCGAGGATCTCCCCTTCGCGCATGAGGAGGAGACGGTGACAGCGTTCGGCCTCGTCCATGACGTGGGACGAGACGAGGATCGTCGCTCCGCGTTCGCCGGCGAGGCGGTGGAAGAGGTCCCACAGGTCGCGGCGGAGGACGGGGTCGAGGCCCACGGTGGGTTCGTCGAGGACGAGCACCTCGGGGGTGCCCAGCAGGGCGACGGCGAGCGAGACGCGGCTGCGCTGGCCGCCGGAGAGCCGGCCGGCGAGCGAGTCGGCGTGCGAGGCGAGGTCGACGTCCTCGATGGCTCGCGTGACGTACTCGCGGCGGGCGTCGCGGTTGCGGCGGCCGGGGAGGAGGACGGCGGCGAAGTATTCGAGGTTCTGCCGGACGGTGAGGTCGTCGTAGACGGACGGGGCCTGGGTGACGTAGCCGACGCGGGGGCGGAGCTCGGCGGCGCCGGCGGGGCGGCCGAGGATCTCGAGGGTGCCGTCGACCTTGGCCTGGGTGCCGACGACCGCGCGCATCAGCGTGGACTTCCCGCAGCCGGAAGGCCCGAGGAGGCCGGTGATGCGGCCGGACAGGACCGAGAAGTCGAGGCCGCGCAGAACGGTGCGGTCTCCTCGTACCACGGTGAGGCCGCGGGCGAGGACGGCGACGCCGGAAGAATTCATCATGCGATGAATAATGCTCCCGCCGACAGGAAGCCGTCAAGCACGAAGCCGTCACGCACCGGTACGTCACGCACGAACGCCCGGCCGCACCCCTGCGGGGCGTGACCGGGCGTTCGGGTTCGTGTCGCCGTCAGCGGCGCTTGGCGCGGCCCTTCGTCCCGCGGGCGGCCGGGTTGCCGGAGCGGGTGCCGCGGCGCTTCTCGTACTGCCTGAGCGCCGACTCGTACTCGGCGCGGCGCAGCTTCTCGCCCGGCGCCTCACTGAGGCAGCGCAGGGCGTACGCGATGAGCGAGCCGATGAACCCGATCGCCTTGAGGCTGCGCAGCGAGTCCTCCGACGGGGAGCCGTCGGGCCGGCGGGAGAAGCCCTCCCAGGTCTTACGGAACGCGATGGCGCTGCACACGGCGAACATCACGACGACGAGGACGTTCACGAAGCTGCCGACCTCGGCGATGGCCAGTCCCTGGTAGGCGAAGCGCAGGAGCAGGGCGGCCGCGAAGGCGGTGATCAGCGAGCCGGCGGCGACACCGGCCCGGCGCAGCCCGTACCTCCCGTCGTGGCCGACCCATGTCGTGCCGAAGAAACGGATGGGCTCGGGCTCCGGGCCGCCGCCGTTCGCCGTGGTGTTCTCGCTCTGGTCGCTCACGGGGTCGATTATCCCCGGTGCGCCGGCGGAGGGTCAGGCGCAGCGCCGGGCGACGTAGCCGTCGCTGCCGGTCTGCACGTACGCGTCCGCGACGAACTCGCCGTTGGCGATGTTGTCCCAGATGTTGCTCGTGCCGTAGGTACCGGTGACGGTCTCGCCGGCCTTCTGGCAGTTGATCGGGACGGTCGCGCCGTACGGCAGGATCCTGACCAGCCGGTAGTCCGTCCCCGGCCCGCTGCGCACATTGAGACGTACGCCGGGGGCGACCGGGTACCGCTTCACCGTCATGGTGCCGACCGATTCGGCCTCGATCGCGTCCGTCTCGGCAGCCGCGTTCCCGGCCGCTGTGTTCTGAGCCTCTTCAAGAGCCATCGGACTTCCCCCCGTTGACGTGGATGAGTGGCATTGCGCCGCGCGCAGGCTAGCAAGCCATGGCTGGATCGCACGCATCATCGACTAGGCTCCGTGCGTCGCGCGTGCGCACCATCAGACGGGGGTGGGAGATGCCACCGCTGCGCAGCACCGGGCCGTTCCCGGAAGCGGAGCATCCGGAATATGCAGGGCAGTACCGCCTCGAGGCGGTGCTGGGCAACGGAGGGATGGGCGTCGTCCATCTGGCCACCTCCGCCTCGGGTCTGCGGCTCGCGGTCAAGGTCATTCATGCCGAGCACGCCCTGGACCCGGAGTTCAGGGCGCGATTCCGGCAGGAGGTCGCCGCCGCCCGGCGGGTCAGCGGGGCTTTCACCGCGCCGGTCGTCGACGCCGACCCGGACGCCGGCCGGCCCTGGATGGCCACCCTCTTCATCGAGGGCCCGACACTCGCGGACCGGGTGAAGCGGAACGGCCCGCTGAACCCGGCGGAGCTCGTCAGGGCGGGCGCCGGGCTCGCGGAGGCGCTGCGCGACATCCACCGGGCCGGCGTGGTGCACCGCGACCTCAAACCCAGCAACGTGCTGCTGGCCGGGGACGGGCCGAAAGTCATCGACTTCGGCATCTCGCGTCCCACCGACAGCGATCTGCGCACCGAGACGGGAAAGCTGATCGGCACACCGCCGTTCATGGCGCCCGAGCAGTTCCAGCGGCCGCGCGAGGTCGGGCCCGCGGCGGACGTGTTCGCGCTGGGTGCGGTGCTGGTCCACGCGGCGACGGGGCGCGGGCCGTTCGACTCCGACAGCCCGTACATCGTGGCGTACCAGGTCGTGCACAACGAGCCCGACCTGACGGGTGTGCCGGAGCAGCTCGTACCGCTGGTGGCCCGCTGTCTTGAGAAGGACCCGCAGGCACGGCCGACGCCGTACGAACTGATGGTGGCGCTCCGGGCGTCCTCGCCGTCCTCCGCGTACGACACCCAGGCCTACATACCGGCGCAGCGCGATCCCGCTTCCGGTGAGAACCCTGTTTCCCCGGCACCGCCCGCACCCTCCCCGGTCGCGAAGCCGGTTGCGGACGCACCCGCCGGCGCGTCCCCCGCGCGGCGGGCCGGACGGCGCTGGGCCGTCGCCGCGGCCGCGTTCGCCGTGCTGGCCGCCACGGGCACCGCAGCCGTCGTCGCCCTGGACGGCGACTCCCCCGCCGGCGACCGCACCACACCCTCCGCCGAACAGCGTTTCCGCCCGTGGAACGTCCCGCTGCGGGACGGCGCCGTCTCCGGCGTCCCGGTGTGCACGGCCGGCGACGGCGACGCCCTCTACTGCGCCGCCCCTGGCGTCGGGACCACCCGGCTGGACCCGGCCGACGGCACGACGGTCTGGACGGCGAAGGAACGGATGGCCGGTGACGCCGCCGCGCAGAGCGACGAGGGCCTCGTGCCCCACGCCGCCGGCGGGCTGCTGCATGTGGTGACGCCCGACGGTGACCGCTACCAGGCGCTCGACCCGGAGACGGGTGCGGTGCGCCGGGAGCTGGACGCCTCCGGACATCCGACCCTGCGGGCCGTCGGCGACACGGTCCTGCTGGTGTCGGACGCCGGGACGGTGCAGGCGATCGACGCGACGACCGGCGAGGAGCGCTGGCGGAAGCGGCACGGCGGGCCCGGTACCCAGTGGCTGTCCGACCCGGGCGGCGACGGTCCGGCCCTGGCCGCCACCCCGTCGGCCGACGGGACCTCGACCCTCGTCACCGCCGTCGGTCCGATGAGCGGCGATCTGCTGTGGACCGAACGCCTGCCGGGTTCGCTGACGCCGGTACAGCTCTCCGGCGGCGTGCTGTATCTCCTCTCGGCCGGCACCGACGGCTTCACCGGCGCGGTCGTCACGATCGACACCGCGACCGACAGCCGGGCCGTGCGCAGCATCCCCCTGACCGTCCCGGTCGACCAGGCGCAGGCGACGGTCGCGGGGAGGACCGTCTACATCTCCGGTTCCGGCGGCTCGCTCTTCGCGGTGGACACGGCCCGGCCGGGTCCCGGTGCCGACGGCCCCGAGCTGTGGCGCCTGGAGACCGGGGTCGCCCACCTCTCGCGCCCGGTCACCGACGGGCGGGCGGTCTACCTGTCCGCCGCCGACGGGCGGCTGCTCGCCGTCGACGCGCGGCTGGGCAGGATCACCGGCCAGACGGGCCTGCGGATGTCCGACGACGGTTCGACCTTCTCGGCGCTGCTGCCCGCACCCGTCACCACGGACGGGAAGGTGTACGCGAGCGCACCGGACGGCCAGGTCTTCGCCGTGGACGCGAAGGACCCGGCGCGCTGGTGAGCGCACCGGGTCCACAAGCGGTCGGGCGGGTCAGCCCAGCTTGGACACGTCCCTGACGGCGCCCCTGTCGGCGCTCGTCGCCATCGCGGCGTAGGCGCGCAGCGCGGCGGACACCTTGCGTTCCCGCGACTTGGGGGCGTAGACGCCGCCCAGGGCCGCGCGCCGGGAGGCCAGCGTGGCGTCGTCGACGAGGAGTTCGATGGTGCGGCCCGGGATGTCGATGCGGATGCGGTCGCCGTCCTCGACGAGCGCGATCGTGCCGCCGGAGGCCGCCTCCGGGGAGGCGTGGCCGATCGACAGGCCCGAGGTGCCGCCGGAGAAACGGCCGTCGGTGATCAGGGCGCAGGTCTTGCCGAGGCCGCGGCCCTTGAGGAAGGACGTCGGGTAGAGCATCTCCTGCATGCCGGGGCCGCCCTTGGGGCCCTCGTACCGGATGACCACCACGTCGCCGTGGGTGACCTCCTTCTTGAGGATCTTGTCGACGGCCTCTTCCTGCGACTCGCAGACCACGGCGGGGCCCTCGAAGGTCCAGATCGACTCGTCCACACCGGCGGTCTTCACGACACAGCCGTCGACGGCGAGGTTGCCGCGCAGCACCGCGAGTCCGCCGTCCTTGGAGTACGCGTGCTCGGCGGAGCGGATGCAGCCGTTCTCCGCGTCGTCGTCCAGCGCCTCCCAGCGCTCGGACTGGGAGAAGGCCGTGGCGGAACGGACGCAGCCGGGCGCCGCGTGCCACAGCTCGACGGCCTCGGCGGACGGCGAACCGCCGCGCACGTCCCAGCTCTTGAGCCAGTCCGCGAGCGAGGGGCTGTGCACGGAGTGCACGTCCTCGTTCAGCAGGCCGGCGCGGTGCAGCTCGCCCAGCAGGGCGGGGATGCCGCCGGCGCGGTGGACGTCCTCCATGTAGTACGTGCGGTCCTTGGCGACGTTCGGCGCGACCTTGGCCAGGCAGGGCACCCGGCGCGAGACGGCGTCGATCTCCGTGAGGCCGAACTCGACGCCCGCCTCCTGGGCGGCGGCCAGCAGGTGCAGGATCGTGTTCGTCGAGCCGCCCATGGCGATGTCGAGGGCCATGGCGTTCTCGAAGGCCGCGAAGGTGGCGACGTTGCGCGGCAGGACGGACTCGTCGCCCTGCTCGTAGTACCGCTTGGTGATGTCGACGACCGTCGCGGCGGCGTTCTCGTACAGCGCCTTGCGGGCGGTGTGGGTGGCGAGGACGGAGCCGTTGCCCGGCAGGGACAGGCCGATGGCCTCGGTCAGGCAGTTCATCGAGTTGGCGGTGAACATGCCCGAACAGGAGCCGCAGGTCGGGCAGGCGTTCTCCTCGATACGGAGGATGTCCTCGTCCGAGATCTTCTCGTTGACCGCGTCCGACATGGCGTCGACCAGGTCGAGCGTGCGGACCGTGCCGTCGACGAGCGTCGCCCGGCCGGACTCCATCGGGCCGCCGGAGACGAAGACGGTGGGGATGTTCAGCCGCAGGGCGGCGTTGAGCATGCCCGGGGTGATCTTGTCGCAGTTGGAGATGCAGATCAGGGCGTCCGCGCAGTGCGCCTCGACCATGTACTCGACCGAGTCGGCGATCAGGTCGCGGGAAGGCAGCGAGTAGAGCATGCCGCCGTGGCCCATGGCGATGCCGTCGTCGACGGCGATCGTGTTGAACTCGCGGGGCACGGCGCCCGCCGCCTTGATCGCCTCGGACACGATCCGGCCCACCGGGGCCAGGTGCGTGTGCCCGGGGACGAACTCGGTGAAGGAGTTGGCGACGGCGACGATCGGCTTGCCGATGTCCTCGCTCGCTACGCCCGACGCCCGCATAAGGGCGCGGGCGCCCGCCATGTTGCGGCCGTGGGTGACAGTGCGGGACCTCAGCTCGGGCATCGTCGCTCGCTCCTCGTGACGGGTGTACCTGCCTCGAGCGTACGCCGCCGCTCCAAGATCTGGACAGCTTGTCCGGAATGCGGGACGCCCGGCTCAGTCCTCGGTCGGCCGGCCGTCGCTCGCTCCTCCGTCGGCCGGGCCGTCGCTCGGTCCTCGGTCGGCCGGGCCGTCGACGTCCTCGGTCAGGTAGCGCTGCAGCGACGGTGCCACCATCCGCACGATCTCCTCCGGGTCCACGGACGCCAGCGGCTCCACCTGGACCACGTACCGCAGGATCACGATGCCCACCATGTGGGAGGCGGCGAGCTCGGCCCGGAAGCGCGGATCCGGTACGTCCAGCTCCGCCGCCACCCGCTCCAGCAGGCGCCGCAGCACGAAACCTCGCAGCACCTTGGCCGCCGCCTCGTGGGTCAGCGCGGAACGGACGATCGCGAGCAGGGGCGCGCGGGTCGCCGGGTTCTCCCAGATGCCGATGAAGTAGCGCGCCAGGCGTTCCCCGATCCCCGCCTCCCCCTGGCCGAGGATCTGCGGCAGCGCCATCGCCGGTTCGAAGGAGACCTCGATCGCGGCCGCGAAGACGTCGTCCTTGCTGCCGAAATAGTGGTGGACGAGTGCCGCGTCGACCCCGGCCGCCCGGGCGATCCCGCGCATCGTCGCCTTGTCGTAACCGCGCTCGGCGAACTCGGCCCTGGCCGCCTGAAGGATGCGTTCCCGCGCGCCGGGCCCCTCGTCGGCCGCCTTACGGGCGGGACGGCCGCGCCGCCTGCGTTCCTCCGTCACGAGATGCGGGTGGCCGACGCCAGGTGCAGCCGGGTGAAGGCCAGCGCCTCCGCGAGATCGGCCTCGCGTTCGGCGGCGGACATGGCCCGGCGGGTGTTGACCTCGATGACGACATGGCCGTCGAAGCCCGTGCGCGCGAGCCGCTCCAGCAGTTCCGCGCAGGGCTGGTCGCCCCGGCCGGGCACCAGGTGCTCGTCCTTCGCGGACCCCTTGCCGTCGGCCAGGTGCACATGGCCGAGCCGGTCGCCCATGCGGTCGACCATCGCCAGGGTGTCGGTGCGGGAGGTCGCGGTGTGCGACAGGTCGATCGTGAAGTGGCGGTAGTCGTCCTTGGTGACGTCCCAGTCGGGGGCGTAGGCGAGCATCTCGCGGTCCCGGTAGCGCCACGGGTACATGTTCTCCACCGCGAAGCGCACGTCCGTCTCGTCCGCCATCCGCCAGATGCCGCGGACGAAGTCGCGTGCGTACTGGCGCTGCCAGCGGAACGGCGGATGCACCACGACCGTCGACGCGCCGAGCTTCTCCGCCGCCGCCTTCGCGCGCTGGAGCTTCACCCACGGATCCGTGGACCAGACCCGCTGGGTGATCAGCAGACACGGCGCGTGGACCGCGTGGACCGGCATCCGGTGGTAGTCGGAGAGCCGGCGGAGCGCCTCGATGTCCTGGCTCACGGGATCGGTCCACACCATGACCTCGACGCCGTCGTAGCCGAGGCGTGCGGCGACCTCGAAGGCTGTCGCCGTCGACTCCGGATAGACGGAAGCCGTCGACAGGACAACCTTCGCATCCGGGATACGCACGACTGGTTCTGCCACGGGGAACAGGGTACGGGGCCGGACTAGTCGGCAGGGAGGTGATCCAGGCGGCGGAGGATCACGCCCTCACGCAGCGCCCAGGGGCAGATCTCGAGTTCGTCCGCGCCGAAGAGGTCCATCGCACCCTCCGCCACCAGGGCTCCCGCGAGGATCTGGCGGGCCCGCCCCTCCGACACACCGGGCAGGCCGGCGCGCTGCTCGACGGTCATGGCCGCCAGCTTGGGGACCCACTCCTCCAGTGATTTACGACTCAGTTCCCTCTGCACGTACAGGCCCTCCGCGGAGCGCGCGGCGCCGGTTATCCGGGCCAGCTGCTTGAAGGTCTTGGAGGTCGCGACTATGTGGTCCGGCTTGCCGAGGCGGCTGAACTCCCCGACGACCTTGGCGATCTGGGCCCGCACATGGCGGCGCAGTGCCTTGACGTCCTGAGCGTCCGGCGGGTCGCCGGGCAGCATGCCCGCGGTGAGCCGGCCCGCGCCGAGCGGCAGGGACACGGCCGCGTCGGGCTCCTCGTCCATGCCGTAGGCGATCTCGAGGGAACCGCCGCCGATGTCGAGGACGAGCAGCTTCCCGGCGGACCAGCCGAACCAGCGGCGGGCGGCGAGGAAGGTGAGCCGCGCCTCCTCCTCGCCGCTCAGCACCGTCAGGGCGACGCCGGTCTCTTCCTTCACCCGGGCCAGCACGGCGTCCGCGTTGGTGGCCCCGCGCACCGCGGAGGTGGCGAAGGCCAGCACCTCCTCGCAGCCCTTGTCCTCCGCGGCCTGGAGGGCCTCGGTGATCGTGGCGACGAGGCGGTCGACGCCGTCGTCACCGATCGCCCCGTCCTCGTCGAGCAGCTCGGCGAGGCGCAGTTCCGCCTTGTGCGAGTGGGCGGGCAGCGGCCGTGCGCCGGGGTGTGCATCCACTGCCAGCAGATGCACCGTGTTCGAACCGACGTCGAGGACTCCGAGTCTCATGGACGGAACGCTACTGCGGCCGCCCGCATACGCTGGACCCGTGCCAAAGACGAAAAAGGCGAAGCCGGGCAAAGCCAGCCCTCCGGAGAAGACCGAGACCGACGAGAAGGGCCTGGACTTCGCCCGCGCCTGGGTGGAGTTCCCCGACCCGGCCGACGACGAACAGGTCTTCCGCTGCGACCTGACCTGGCTGACCTCGCGCTGGAGCTGCATCTTCGGCAGCGGCTGCCAGGGCATCCAGGCGGGGCGGGCGGACGACGGCTGCTGCACGCTGGGGGCGCACTTCTCCGACGAGGACGACGAGAAGCGTGTCGCGGAGCACGTGGCCCGTCTCACGCCGGACCTCTGGCAGTTCCACGACGTCGGCACGAGCACGGGATGGGTGCAGAAGGACGACGACGGCGAGCGCCAGACGCGGCGCTGGGAGGGCTCGTGCATCTTCCAGAACCGCCCGGGCTTCGCGGGCGGCGCGGGATGCTCGCTGCACATCCTGGCCCTGCGCGAAGGCCGCGAGCCGCTGGAGACCAAGCCGGACGTGTGCTGGCAGCTGCCCGTGCGGCGCACGTACGAGTGGATCGACCGGCCCGACGACTCACGCGTCCTTCAGGTGTCCATCGGTGAGTACGACCGCCGCGGCTGGGGCCCGGGCGGTCACGACCTGCACTGGTGGTGCACGTCGGCGACGTCCGCGCACGGCGCCGGCGAGCCGGTGTACGTGACGTACCGCCCCGAGCTGACGGAGCTGATGGGCAAGGCCGCGTACGACGTCCTGGCCGGCCTGTGCGAGGCCCGCCTGGCCTCCTCGCTCACCATGGTCGCCCCGCACCCGGCCGATCCGGCCGTCTGAGACCCGCCGGCCCGGCATGATCCGAACGAGAGGCCCTAGGGCCGGCGCACGCGCACGCCGGTCTCGGTAGGCGGCCGCACGGCCGGGGCCGGCGCACGCTCCCGTCGTGGCCGAGGTGTGCGCCGGCCTCGGAGGCTGTGGCCGTCGACTCCGGGTGACCCACGCGCCGCCGGCCGGGCCCGGCGCACGCGCACGCCGGCTCCGGGAAGGCGGCCGCACGGCCGTAGCGGTACAGGGCCGGGCGGGGGCGTTCCGGGCAGGCCGGCGCCCATGCGCCGTCAGTTCGCCGGCGGTGGTGTCGCCGGCTCCGTGGGCGGACCCGTCGGCGGGTCCGACGGGGTCGGGTCCGGCGCGGGCGACGACGGCGGTTCCGAGGGCGTTGGGCTCGACGGCGGCGGGCTCGACGGCGGGGTCGGGTCCGGCGACGACGGGGGCGGGCTCGACGGCACGCTCGGGTCCGGGCCCGGCGACGACGGCGGCCTCGTCGCGTCACCGTGGCCGCGGATGAAGACGACCGCCCCGGACGGATCGACGCCCACCCGTGCCCGCCACGGCCCGGCCGGCTCCCGCGAACGGTCGACGATCACATACAGGGTGATCGTTTCGCCGGGGACCAGCGTGCCGGACGACCGGCTCAGGTGGAGCCAGGACGCACCCGTCCACGCCGACCAGTGGACCGGCGAGCCGCCGGACGCCGTGAGCGTGATGCGGGTGCGGTCACCGGCCGGCTCCGCCTCGACGGTGATCCGGCCGGGCCCCACCCGGCCCGGGACGGACGGCGGCGTGATCCTTTCCGCGCTGACGACCTCGACGGAGACGTCGGGCGAGCGGCGGTTCGCCGTGAACCTCGGGTCGGGCGTGGTGCTCGCGTTGCCCGCGTTCTCGTAGTGGTCGTACGGGTCGGCGGCCGAGCCGCCGGCGCCCGCCCGTTCGTCCGCGCTGGCCGCGGGACCGCGGGCCTCCCCCGTCAGCGGGGCGCCGCGGTACGCCGCCCACAGGGCGAGCACCGGAGCGGCCACGACGGTGGCCACGACCGTCGTCGTCACCGCCCGCGCGCGCAGCCGGTCCCGCCTGGCCGCGTGGTCCTTCGGGTCCAGCGGGAAGCCTCGGGGGCCGAACCGTGGCCCTCCGGCCCGCGCCCTCGGGACGTGCAGCATCGCCATGTACGCGGCCGCCCTCGGCGCCTCGACCAGCGGCAGCGCGGCGGGCGTGACGGCGGAACCCGGCCAGGGCCCGCCCGCGCCGGCGCGCTCGGCGGCGCGCCGGCAACGCGGACAGTCGTCGACGTGCCGCACGAGTTCCTGGCGCAGCGCCGCGGAGAGCAGCACGCGGTTGTCGCCGGTGAGCCGGCCGACCGCGGGGCAGTTGCCCGTCTCGACGACGGCGAGCGCGGCGCGGGTCCGCTCGACCTCGCAGGCGGCGGCCGCGAGGAGGTCGCGCGTGGCCGCGGGCTCCGTCCCGAGGACGGAGGCCACCTGGCCGGCGTCGAGCCCGTGCCGGACGGCGAGTTCGAGCGCCTCGCGCTGCTCGGGGGTGGTGCCGGCGGCCTCCGGCCATGCCAGCAGGGCGAGTTCGGCGCGGTGGCGCTCCGCGGTCCCGGGGCTCGTCCCGGCCGCGCGCTCCTCCGCGGCGGGCCGCCCGGTGTGCGCGCCCTGGCGCCTGCGCCGTTGCTCGGTCAGCCGGCGCAGGCAGGCCCACCGTGCGAGCGCGTACAACCAGGCCTTCCGCTCGGCCGTGTCGCCGGGGCAGCGCCCCTGCTGGCGTTCGGCGATGGCGAGTACGTCACCGAGGACCGCCGTGGCCGCGTCGTGATCGCAGAGCACGGACAGGCAGTAGGTGAACAGGCCGTTCAGGTACGGCTCGTAACGTGCGGGCGGCCGCCCGGGGGACGTACGGGGGGCGCGTCGGTGCGCCCGGTGTGCGCCGGTGGTGTGGGTAGGGGATTCCAGCCTGCTGCTCGTCACTCGGTGACCGTAGGGGCAGGACGGTGGCCCCTTCGCACCCCTTGAGCACTTTTAACCCCTACGGGTGAACTGTTCGCTCGAAGGGGGACAGCGATAGTGAATTCCGGGCCGAATGCCATCCCCCTTTCGGTCGAGTCGCTGCGCTGTCGGTGGTCCCGGTTACGGTTTGCGCATGGCTGCCCGTACGAAATCCGCGAAGGACCGGCCGTCCTACCGCTGCACCGACTGCGGCTGGACGACCGTCAAGTGGCTCGGCCGCTGCCCCGAATGCCAGGCGTGGGGCACGGTCGAGGAGTACGGCGCACCCGCCGTCCGCACCACCGCCGCCGGCCGTGTGTCCACCGCCGCCCTGCCCATCGGCCAGGTCGACGGCCGGCAGGCGACCGCCCGCTCCACCGGGGTGGACGAGCTCGACCGGGTGCTCGGCGGGGGCCTGGTGCCCGGCGCCGTCGTGCTCCTCGCGGGTGAGCCCGGCGTCGGCAAGTCGACGCTGCTGCTCGACGTCGCGGCGAAGGCGGCGAGCGACGAGCACCGCACGCTCTACGTGACCGGCGAGGAGTCCGCGAGTCAGGTGCGGCTGCGCGCCGACCGGATCAAGGCGCTGCACGACCACCTCTACCTCGCCGCGGAGACCGACCTCTCGGCCGTGCTCGGTCACCTGGACGCGGTCAAGCCCTCGCTGCTGGTCCTGGACTCGGTGCAGACCGTGGCGTCCCCCGAGATCGAGGGGGCGCCGGGCGGCATGGCCCAGGTCAGGGAGGTCGCGGGCGCTCTCATCCGCGCCTCCAAGGAGCGCGGCATGTCGACGCTGCTCGTCGGCCACGTCACCAAGGACGGCGCCATCGCCGGTCCCCGGCTGCTCGAGCACCTGGTGGACGTGGTGCTCTCCTTCGAGGGCGACCGGCATGCCCGGCTGCGCCTGGTCAGAGGCGTGAAGAACCGCTACGGGGCGACCGACGAGGTCGGCTGCTTCGAACTGCACGACGAGGGCATCACCGGTCTCGCGGACCCGTCCGGACTGTTCCTGACCCGCCGCGCCGAGCCGGTCCCCGGCACCTGCCTGACGGTGACCCTGGAGGGCCGCCGTCCCCTGGTCGCCGAGGTGCAGGCCCTCACCGTCGACTCCCAGATCCCCTCCCCCCGGCGCACCACGTCCGGTCTGGAGACCTCCCGCGTGTCGATGATGCTGGCCGTGCTCGAGCAGCGCGGCCGGATCACCGCCCTCGGCAAGCGCGACATCTACAGCGCCACGGTCGGCGGGGTGAAGCTCTCGGAGCCGGCCGCGGACCTGGCGATCGCGCTCGCCCTGGCCTCGGCGGCCAGCGACGTCCCCCTGCCGAAGAACCTGGTCGCGATCGGCGAGGTCGGCCTCGCGGGCGAGGTGAGGAGGGTCACGGGCGTCCAGCGCAGACTGGCGGAGGCCCACCGCCTGGGCTTCACCCACGCCCTGGTCCCGTCCGATCCGGGGAAGGTCCCACCCGGTATGAAGGTCACCGAAGTCGCCGACATGGGTGACGCCCTGAGGGTGCTGCCGAGAGGCCGTCAGGGGTCCTCCGGCGGCGGCTCGCGCAGAGAGCGGGCGGAGGCCCCACGGGAGGCGGAAGCTCGCCGGTAGACTTTGCCCTGGTCTCGCCCACCCGTACGAGCCGGAGGAGTGCAGTGGCAGCCAAGGACGGGGCATCAGCACCCGGAAAGTCCGGCGGAGGCTCCGGCAACGAAGCGCTGATCCGCGCCGCCCTGAGCGCCGTCGCACCGGGCACCGCCCTGCGCGACGGACTGGAGCGCATCCTCCGGGGCAACACCGGAGGCCTGATCGTTCTCGGCATGGACAAGACCGTCGAGTCGATGTGCACCGGCGGTTTCGTGCTGGACGTGGAATTCACCGCCACCAGGTTGCGCGAGCTGTGCAAGCTGGACGGCGCGCTCATCCTCGACAAGGACATCTCCAAGATCCACCGGGCCGGTGTTCAGCTGGTCCCCGACGCCTCGATCCCCACGGAGGAGACGGGCACCCGGCACCGCACCGCGGACCGGGTCTCACGTCAGTGCGGCTTCCCGGTCGTGTCCGTGTCGCAGTCGATGCGCCTGATCGCGCTGTACGTGGACGGGGAGCGCCGGGTCCTCGAGGAGTCGGCGGCGATCCTGTCCCGCGCCAACCAGGCGCTGGCCACCCTCGAGCGCTACAAGCTCCGCCTCGACGAGGTCGCGGGCACTCTGTCGGCCCTCGAGATCGAGGACCTGGTCACCGTCCGCGACGTCACCGCGGTCGCGCAGCGTCTGGAGATGGTGCGCCGGATCGCGACCGAGATCGCGGAGTACGTGGTCGAGCTGGGCACCGACGGCCGTCTGCTGGCCCTGCAGCTCGACGAGTTGATCGCCGGCGTCGAGCCGGAGCGCGAACTGGTCGTGCGGGACTACGTACCGGAGCCGACGGCGAAGCGCTCGCGCACCGTCGAGGAGGCACTCGCGGAGCTGGACGCGCTCAGCCACGGCGAACTGCTCGAACTGCCCACCGTGGCCAGGGCCCTCGGCTACAGCGGTTCGCCGGAGACGCTCGACTCGGCGGTCTCGCCGCGCGGTTACCGGCTGCTGGCGAAGGTTCCGCGGCTGCCGGGCGCGATCATCGAGCGGCTCGTCGAGCACTTCGGCGGGCTCCAGAAGCTGCTCGCGGCGAGCGTGGACGACCTCCAGGCGGTGGACGGCGTCGGCGAGGCGCGGGCCCGCAGCGTCCGGGAGGGCCTGTCGCGGCTCGCGGAGTCCTCGATCCTCGAGCGGTACGTCTAGGGTCTTCGCCCCGACCGGGGGCCGGGACGGCGGTACGCCCCCCGGGCGCCGTCGTGCCCGGCTCCCCGGCCTGCCCCCGGCGGGCAGCCGGCGGCTCAGACCTTGTCGAGACGGAACGAGGCCGGCAGCACCGTCGCGCCCGGGAACGTCGCCTCCACCAGGTAGGTGCCCGGTCCTACGGCGCCCGCCGGCGGGGTCGCGCACTGCGGAGCGCTCCGCTTGCGGTCCCACTCCACGGTGTGGGTGATCGTGGAGTTCGCCGGGACCTGGAGCAGCCGGCTCCCGGCCGGGCGCGGGCAGTCCTTGGTGGACCACACGGATTCGTCCTCGGCGTCGGTGACGGTGAACACGGCCGCCTTCGGGCCGAAGTCGGCCTTGCACGTCGTCGCGGAGGAGTTGGAGACGACGAGCCGGAACGACGGGTTCTCCCCCGGCTCGTAGGCGACCTTCGCGCTCCGCAGCGTCAACTTCAGTGCTCCCGGGGCGCAGTCGGGGAGCGTCGAGCCCGCCGGTACGGGGCGGCCGGCCGAGCCCCCGCCGGCCGTACCGGCGCCGCCGCCCGTGCCGCTGTCGGCCGAGCCGCCGGTCGTGCCGTTCGTCGCTCCGCCGGAAGCACCGCCCGAGGAGGCACCGGTGCCACTGGAGCCGCCCGAACCACCGGAAGTGCTCCCGCCGTTGTCCGCGCCGGCGTCCGACTCGTCACGCCCGCCCGGCTGTTCACTGATCGCGGGACCCGACTGGCCGGGCCCGGGCGTGATCGAGGGAGCGGGAGACGTCCCCCCGGCGCCCTTGCCGTCGTCGCCGCCGCCGCCCTCTCCCGCGGAACCGACCGCCCAGACGATCAGGACGGCGATGAGCGCGACCAGCGACGCCGCGACTGCCCTCCGTCGCCAGTAGATGGAGGAGGGGAGCGGCCCGATCGGATTGCGCAGAGATCCCACGGCCCAAACTCTACGAGAGATCCGGCCCAACTCCCGCCGTACCCGCCGCCATACTTCCGAACTCTGCCGATCATCATCACGGACCCTGCCCCGCAAGGTCGTTACTTTCGTCGGGGGTGGCCCTGACCGATGGCCCCGGGTGACCGTCGCCGCCGGGAAGGTACGGTCCCTGACCATGGACAGCAGCATCACCCGCGATCTCTACCGGGACATCATCGACTTCGCCCACACGACTCCTTCCTGGGTGCAGCACCTCGCCGAACTCTGGACGGAGGCGGGGCTGTTGCTCTTCGGGGTGCTGTTCGTCGTGGCCTGGTGGCGGTCGCGGGCCGGCGACGACCGGGCCGTCGCCCTCGCGGTGCTCGCACCGCTCGCGACGGCCGCCGGCTACGTCGTCAGCGAGTCCCTGAAGTCGGTCGTGGACGAGGAGCGTCCGTGCCGCTCGGTCGCGGACGCGGCGGCGGCACTGGTGCCCTGCCCGCCGACCGGCGACTGGTCCTTCCCCAGCAACCACGCGGCGATCGCGGGCGCGGCGGCCGTCGCCCTGGCCCTCGCGTGGCCGCGGATCGCACTGCTCACGGTGCCGATGGCCCTGCTGATGGCGTTCTCCCGGGTCTTCGTGGGTGTGCACTACCCGCACGACGTGCTGGTGGGGCTCGTGGCCGGCGCGCTCGTCGCGACGGTGTTCATGCTGGTCCTTGCCCGTGCGGCGGCGGCGCTGCTGGGCACCATGCGGATGAGCCGTACACCGCTGGTGGTCTGGTTCACCGGCCCCGGCCGGGCACCGGCGCCGGCGCCCGAGCCGCAGGCGTACGAGCCCCGCGCCTGACACTTTCGGGGACTCCATGCCTCCGGGGGAGCGGCCCTCCCCCGGAGGGGAGGACCGTGGCCGGCCGGCGGCCCGGGCGCCGCGGCGGCACACCCGGACCGCCGGCCCCCGTCCTCGCGACCTCCGGCGGACACGCCCCGTGGGCTTGCCGGAGCCCGTGTATGCGGCGTGCACACCGGCGGACGTGCCAGGATCGGTGTGCCATGACTGTCACTCACGAAACCCAGACGCCCGAAGCCGTCGACCCCGCCTCGCTCCACACCCCCGTCATCGCCTGGTTCGACCAGCACGCCCGTGACCTGCCCTGGCGTCGCCCCGAGGCAGGCGCATGGGGCGTGATGGTGAGCGAGTTCATGCTGCAGCAGACCCCGGTGAACCGGGTCCTGGCCGTGTACGAGCAGTGGCTGGCCCGCTGGCCGCGCCCCGCCGACCTGGCCAAGGAGGCCCCCGGTGAAGCCGTCCGTGCCTGGGGCCGGCTCGGCTACCCCAGGCGGGCCCTGCGCCTGCACGGTGCGGCGCAGGCGATAACGGAGCGGCACGGCGGCGAGGTCCCGACCGAGCACGCGCAGCTGCTCGCGCTGCCGGGGATCGGCGAGTACACGGCGGCGGCCGTGGCCTCCTTCGCGTACGGGCAGCGGCACGCCGTCCTGGACACCAACGTCCGGCGGGTGTTCGCGCGCGCCGCGACCGGCATCCAGTACCCGCCGAACGCGACGACGGCGGCCGAGCGCAAGCTGGCCCGCATGCTGCTCCCGGAGGACGAGCGGACCGCGGCCCGCTGGGCGGCGGCCTCGATGGAGCTGGGCGCGCTGGTGTGCACCGCCAGGAACGAGGACTGCTCGCGCTGCCCGATCGCGGAGCAGTGTGCCTGGCGGCTGGCCGGCAAGCCGGCGCACGTGGGGCCCGCGCGCCGCGGCCAGACGTACGCCGGCACGGACCGGCAGGTCCGCGGCAAGCTGCTCGCGGTGCTGCGCGAGGCCGTGACACCGGTGCCGCAGTCGGCGCTGGACGCGGTCTGGCACGAGCCGATGCAGCGGGGCCGCGCCCTGGACGGGCTGGTCGCCGACGGACTGGTCGAGCCGCTGGAGAACGGTCATTACCGCCTCCCGCTGACCTGAGCGGGCACAGAGCCCAGCCTCTTACCCCACTCACCCCACACCTGAAACATCCGCTGTTACACAACCGATGGATGGCCGTGCGCCCTCCGACGGCTGCTCCGCACAGTGCCGTGACAACGCCTCCGTAGCTTCTTGTGACGCAGGAGAAACACAAGCACGGCAAGCACGCAGAGCTTGGTCACGGGGACGGAGGCGGTTGGAATGGCGCACGGCGAGGTGCTCGAATTCGAGGAGTACGTACGCACCAGGCAGGAGGCGCTGCTGCGCAGCGCCCGCCGCCTCGTCCCCGACCCGGTCGACGCACAGGACCTCCTCCAGACCGCGCTCGTGCGCACCTACGGCCGGTGGGACGGAATCGCGGACAAGTCGCTCGCCGACGCGTACCTTCGCCGCGTGATGATCAATACGCGCACCGAGTGGTGGCGGGCCCGCAAGCTCGAGGAGGTCCCCACCGAGCAGCTGCCCGACGCCAGCGTCGAGGACGGCAGCGAGCAGCGCGCGGACCGCGCCCTGCTGATGGACGTGCTCAAGGTGCTGGCGCCCAAGCAGCGCAGCGTCGTGGTGCTGCGGCACTGGGAGCAGATGAGCACAGAGGAGACCGCCGCCGCGCTCGGAATGTCGGCCGGTACGGTGAAGAGCACGCTGCACCGGGCGCTCGCCCGGCTCCGCCAGGAGCTCGAGGCACGGGAGCTGGACGCCCGCACCCTGGAGCGGTACGAGTCGCGGCGTGCCGATCGGCGTGACGGACGGGAGCGGGAGCGGTGCGCGGCCTGAGAGACAGAGGCAGCAGCAGGGCCCTGGCGGCGAGCGGTACGGCGACGGCCGGGCTCGTCGCCGCGGCGCTGTTCGCGGCCGGCTGTTCCACCGGGGGCACGGGTGTGGAGGACGAGGGCGCGGCGCCCTCGGAGGCCGCGAGCAGGGCCGCCCCGGTGCCGTCCGCCGGTGACGCGGGCCATTTCACGGAGTCGGTGGACGCGGTCAAGCTGCTGATGGCGGACCCGAAGGTGAGCCCTCGGGTCAAGGCGGATCTGCGGCCGTGCGCGAAGGACTTGTACCCCGTCGACACCTCGTACGCGGTACTCACCGGAAATGACACGCCCGACGTCATCGTCAACGTGCTGACCTGCGGTGACGCGGTCGGCATGGGCACCTATGTGTACCGGGAGACCGGAAAGACCTACGAGAACGTGTTCTCCGTCGAGGAGCCCGCTGTCTACGCGGCGGTCGACCGGGGTGATCTCGTGGTGACGAAGCAGGTGTACGCCAAGGACGACCCGGTGGCGGAGCCGTCCGGCGAGGAAGTGAGCACGTACCGCTGGTCGGCGGGCAAGTTCACCCGGGAGTTCTGGGTGCGCAACGAATTCAGCAGGGCGGTCGGCGAGGGCGAGGTGGTCGCCTCCGAGGCACCCGCGCCGAGCGGCAACTGAGAGAACTGAGAGAGCGCCGGATGGCCGAGACCCATGTCCTGTTCGTCGAGGACGACGATGTCATCCGCGAGGCCACGCAGCTCGCCCTGGAGCGCGACGGCTTCGCGGTCACCGCTGTGCCCGACGGGCTGCTCGGCCTCGAGGCGTTCCGGGCGGACAGGCCCGACATCGCGCTGCTGGACGTGATGGTGCCCGGGCTCGACGGGGTGAGCCTGTGCCGGCGCATCCGCGACGAGTCGACGGTCCCCGTGATCATGCTTTCTGCCCGTGCCGATTCGATCGACGTGGTGCTCGGCCTGGAGGCCGGTGCGGACGACTACGTCACCAAACCCTTCGACGGCGCGGTGCTCGTCGCCCGCATCCGTGCCGTGCTGCGGCGCTTCGGTCATGCGAGCGGCCCGGCGGGCGACGGCGGCCCCGCCGGACGGCAGGAGCAGGGCGGCGCGCTGACCTTCGGCGACCTCGAGGTCGACACCGACGGCATGGAGGTGCGCAGGGCCGGCGAGCCGGTGTCACTGACGCCGACCGAGATGCGGCTGCTGCTGGAGTTCTCGTCCGCCCCGGGCACCGTGCTCTCGCGCGACAAGCTGCTGGACCGGGTCTGGGACTACGGCTGGGGCGGCGACACCCGGGTCGTGGACGTCCATGTCCAGCGGCTGCGCACCAAGATCGGCCAGGACCGGATCGAGACGGTCCGCGGCTTCGGCTACAAGCTCAAGGCATGAGGCTCGCCGTATGAGGGCCGAAGCACTTTTCGCCGAGGAGAGTCCCACCGCATGAGGCGTCTCGTCCTGCGCACCGGCGTCCGCTGGAAGATCAGCATCGCGATCGCGGCGGTCGGCGCGCTGATCGCCATGGCGCTCAGCCTGGTCGTGCACAACGCCGCCCGGGTCTCCATGCTCGACAACGCCCGCGACGTCCAGATGGACCGGGTCCTGCTGGCGCAGCGCTGGTACGAGACGTCCAAGAACAAGGACCCGCGTTTCAACAGCAAGATCAACGATCCGGCGCTGCCGGACGCGCTCCAGCGGCTGATGCGGGAGAAGCGGCGCGGCTCGTACATCGACGAGGGCCACGACGGGACGCCGGAGATCTGGGCCGCCGTGCCCTTGGCGGGCGGTGACGTGCTCTCCCTTCACACCGAGTTCGCCGGGCGCAGCGCCGAGATCATGCAGGACCTGGACCGGGCACTGATCATCGGTTCCGTCTCGGTCGTCCTGGGCGGTTCCGCGCTGGGCGTCCTGATCGGCGGGCAGCTCTCGCGCCGGCTGCGCAAGGCGGCCGCCGCGGCCGGCCATGTCGCCCAGGGCAACCACGAGGTCCGGGTACGGGACGCGATCGGCGGCGTCGTGCGCGACGAGACCGACGACCTGGCGCGGGCCGTCGACGCGCTCACCGACGCCCTCAACGAGCGGATCGAGGCGGAGCGCCGGGTCACCGCGGACATCGCGCACGAGCTGCGCACACCGGTCACGGGGCTGCTCACGGCGGCCGAGCTGCTGCCGCCCGGGCGCCCGACCGAGCTGGTACGGGACCGGGCGCAGGCCATGCGGACGCTGGTGGAGGACGTGCTGGAGGTGGCCAGGCTCGACAGCGCCTCCGAGCGGGCCGAGCTCCAGGAGATCCAGCTCGGCGAGTTCGTCGGGCGCAGGGTCTCCGTGTTCCATCCCGAGGCGGAGGTCCGGGTGGTGCACAACTCCTGGGTGAGCACCGACCCCCGCCGCCTCGAGCGCATCCTGGGCAATCTGCTCACCAACGCGGCCAAGTACGGCAAGGGCCCGATCGAGGTCACCGTCGAGGGCCGGGTGGTGCGGGTACGGGACCACGGACCCGGTTTCCCTGAGTCGGTGCTGCGGGAGGGACCGAGCCGGTTCCGTACGGGCGCCAGCGACCGTGCCGGTACGGGGCACGGCCTGGGCCTCACGATCGCGGCCGGTCAGGCCCGGGTGCTCGGGGCGAGGCTGACGTTCCGCAACGCCGCGCCGGAGGGCGCGACGCCGCTGGGGGCCTCCGGCGGGGCGATCGCCGTGCTCTGGCTGCCCGAGCACGCGCCGACGAACACCGGGAGCTTCCCGGTGCTGACACCGGCGGAGGACCGGGAGCCGAAGCGGCCGAAGGGGCTGAAGCGGCCCCGGCTGAAGCGCCGCGGCTGAGCCCCTGCCGGACGCAGGGCGCACGAAGGCCCCGCCCGGATACGGGCGGGGCCTTCCGATCACCCGGCGCTGCGCGACGGGTCGGGCTCAGGCGTGCGTCACAGGTTGACGCCGGCGGAGCGCAGGAACGACATCGGGTTGAGCGCCGAGCCGTAGTTCGGCGTCGTGCGGATCTCGAAGTGCAGGTGCGGGCCGGACGAGTTACCGGTGTTGCCGGACTTGGCTATGTTCTGGCCGGTCTTCACCTTCGCGCCCACGTTCACGTTGATCTTCGACAGGTGGGCGTACTGCGAGTACTTGCCGTTGTTGTGCTTGATCACGATGGCGTTGCCGTAGGCGGGGCCGTCGCCGCCGCCGTTCGGGCCCGCCTTGACGACGGTACCGGCGCCGGCCGCCTTGACCTGCGTGCCGATCGGCACAGCGAAGTCCTGGCCGGAGTGCTTGGCGGACCACATGGCGCCACCCTGCGCGAAGCTCGCGGTCAGCGTGTACTTGCTGACCGGCTTGACCCACGCGGGCGCCTTCTTGGCGGGCTTCTTCTTGGCGGTCTTCTTGGCGGCCTTCGCCTTCGCGGCGCTCGCCTGGGCGTCGGCCTGGGCGGCGACGGCAGCGGCGGCGTCCACGACGGCCGGCTTGCCCGCCTTGCCCGCGTCGGCGGAGGCGACACCCGCACCGGCTCCGACGACCATCACGGCACCCATTCCGGCGGCCACGACAGCACCACGGGTACGGAGCACGGACGGGCGGAGCTGGTGGATCATGGTGCGCTTCGACATACGGGAGAACCTCCGGGCATGAATGGACCCGACGCGTTCGCACCGGGCTGGCTCCACATTGGTAACCCGTGCTCCCAAGTCGCCTCAAACCCCCCAACTACGACATCGCGTCGTAGCGGCATCCGCGGAAATACGGCTCTTGACGCCCGCCCGAGCCGCGCCGCACCGCCCGAAAACGGGCCCTCTTATGCCCGGGACCGACCGGTTTAACCGCATGTCCTGGCCACGGGGCCGCGGGACGGGGCCCCTCCGGCCCGGCCTGTGGACGAGGGGGCCGCATGCCCTGGACGGGTCGGCCCCCCCGTGAGGGGCAAAACGGATATTCCGATCACTAATCCACCTAGTAGTACCCAAAACGCCTGTGCGCCTTGTCACGGAGGGGCCCCTTCCGGGGGTCCGGAATCGTGAGCCAGGCCACGCACGGCAGCCGCCGGAAAGTGCTCCGGACCACACCGGAAAAGGGACCGGGCGGTGACCGGGGCCACAGAATTCGGCCCTTTTCACCGCCCGGAAGGCCCGCCGCGCGTCCTTCCCGGAAGGATCCGCTTCCGGGATCCTCCTGTGCCATGAGTAGACCCGTGGTTCGTATCCGTCACCGCGCGCTGCGCCGCGCATGGATCTGGCCGCTCGCCGCCGGCCTCGCCTGCACACTCACCTGGAGCTCGCCGGCCGGGGCCGGCCCCTCCGACACCGGCCTCAAGGGCGCCCTCGACAAGGTCCTCAGGGACCCGCGGACGGACGGCGGGGCAGTGAGCGTCGTGGTCGCCGACGCCGCCACCGGCGAACGTCTCTACCAGCGCGACAGCGGCGACCGCCTGATGCCCGCCTCCAACACCAAGCTCGCCACCTCCGCCGCCGCCATGGCCGTGCTCGGCCCGGACCACCGCTTCAGCACCGACGTGCTGACCACCGGACGTCGGGAGGGCAGCACTCTCACCGGCGACCTGTATCTGCGCGGAAGCGGCGATCCCACCCTGCTCGCGGCCGACTACCGACGCCTCGCGGCGGACGTCGCGGCGTCCGGCATCAAGCGCGTCACCGGACGCCTCGTCGCCGACGACACCCGCTTCGACGACCAGCGCCTGGGCCGGTCCTGGGCAGCCGACGACGAATCCGCCTACTACTCCGCACAGATCTCGGCGCTCACCCTCGCGCCCGACACCGACTACGACGCCGGCACCGTCGTCATCGAGGTCGCTCCGGGCGCCCGGCCGGGCGAGCGCCCGCGCGTGAAGCTGACCCCGCCCACCGACTACGTACGCCTCGACGTCAGCGCCACCACGGTCGGGACGGGCCGGCCGGACACCCTGGCCGTCTCCCGCGACCACGGCACGAACACGCTCAGGATCAGCGGTGACGTCCCGGTCGGCGCGGCAGCGGCCAA
Organism: Streptomyces kurssanovii; assembly: GCF_040677245.1. NCBI lineage: Bacteria > Bacillati > Actinomycetota > Actinomycetes > Kitasatosporales > Streptomycetaceae > Streptomyces > Streptomyces kurssanovii. Next base: position 1,526 of record NZ_JBFAQK010000079.1, on the reverse strand, counting down.
GGAATGGATCGCCGTCTGGGAACCGACCGGCTACGCGGCCGCCGTGTTCGCCGACGCTCTCGCCGAGCACGGCGTACGGATCTCGGGCACGCCCCGCCTGGGCCGGCCCACCCCCGCCGGCGCGCGCACCCTCGCCTCGCACCGCTCCATGCCGCTCAGCGAACTGATGCACCCGTTCATGAAGCTCTCCAACAACATGCACGCGGAGGCGCTGACCAAGGAAATGGGGCACCGGACGTCGGGACAGGGCACCTGGGACGCGGGCCTCGCCGCGATCGCCGCCCAGCTGGAGAAGGAGGGCGTCAGGACCTCCACACTCCGCCAGGCGGACGGCTCCGGACTCTCCCGGATGAACATGTTCCCGGCGGCGGAGCTGGCGGCCCTGCTGCTCTCCGTCCGCGACGCCCCCTGGTTCGCCGACTGGTACGCGTCCCTGCCGGTGGCCTGCGCCCCCGACCGCGCCGTGGGCGGCACGCTGCGTTCCCGCATGTGCGGCACCCCGGCGGCGCTCAACGCCCGCGGCAAGACCGGTTCGCTGACGGGAGCCTCCGCGCTGTCGGGATACGTCACCGACGCGGCGGGGCGCGAGCTCGTCTACAGCGTCGTCCTCAACAACTACCTCGCCTCCTCGGTGAAGAGCATCGAGGACGCGGTCGTCGTCACCCTGGCCTCCTCGGACACCGCGGCGGGCACGATCACGCCCGCGTCGCCCCCGCGCGCCCGCACCGCGGAGCCCGACGCCTCGCTGGAATGCTCCTGGCACAAGCCCGCCGCCTGCTGACCCTGTCCGGGCCCGCCGACGACAGCGTGCGGGCCCGGTCCACCAGGGGCCCGTCCACGGCAGCGGACGGGCCTGTCCGCCGGCCCCGCCCCGGTGTCAGCGGGCGGATCCCAGCGGCAGCCGGTATCAGCTGGCGGGTCCGGTCAGCCAGGCTCGTGGGCGGCAGCGGGCTGGCTTGGTTCAACCAGGCCGCGGGCGACAGCGGGCCGGCCTGTCCGCCGGACCCACCGGAGCCCCGCCGACAGCGCGGGCGACAACGGGCGGATCTGTCCGCCAGGGCCCGCCGACGGCGGCAACGGGCCGTCCGCAGGGCCCGCCCGCGGCTGGGCGGATCGCGGACGGCCACCGGTAATAGCGGGCGTCCGGTCCACCAGGGCCCGTCCACGGCAGCGGACTGGCTTGGTCCGCTAGGCCCAAGGTGGCAGCGGACGGGCCTTGTCCCGCCGGACCTACCGGAGCCCCGGCGGCAGCGCGGCGACAGCGGGCGGATCTTTCGCCAGGTCCCGCCGGCGGCGGCAACGGGCTGTCCCCGGGGCCCGGCGGCAGCGGCGGGGCCGGTCCATCAGGGCCCGCCGACGACGGCGGACGGCCTAGCCGATAGGCCGCAGGCGGCAGCGCGCTGGCGTGTCCCGGACCACCGGGCCCCGACGGCAGCGCGGGCGACCGTGCACACGGTCCTCGCGGACTGGGTCCGGCACGCCCGTACCAACGAGCGGCAGCCGCCGGTCGCCGAGTACACGATGGA
>NZ_JBFAQK010000078.1:0-31360 GCF_040677245.1 Streptomyces kurssanovii | reverse complement strand
CTGGCCCGGCTGACCTCGCTCGCGGGCCGGGTGCTGGTCAACGGCTGGCCGACCGGTGTCGCGGTGGCGCCGGCCCAGCATCACGGCGGCCCCTATCCGGCCACCACCTCCACCTCCACCTCGGTCGGCGCCACCGCCATCGAACGCTGGCTCCGCCCGGTCACCTACCAGAGCACCCCGCAGGCCCTGCTCCCGCCGGAACTGCGGGACGACAACCCGCTCGGGCTTCCCCGGCGCGTGAACGGCCGCCTGCAACACTGACCCGCACGTACGGCACCGTGATCGCCGGTGGGGCACAGCGCCCGGGGCGCCGTGCCCCGCCCGGCGCACGGGTCAGGAACCGTCCGCCTGGCAGTGCGGACACCACACCGTGCCGCGCCCGCCGACGCGTTCACGGCTCAGCGGCCCGTCGCACCGCGGGCATGTGGGATCGCTGTCGTCACGGCGGCCGGTGAGCCAGGACTTCCGCGGCGGAACGCGCCCGGCACGCACGGACGAACGCAGCGTGCGGCGCATCTCGGTGTGCAGCCGTTTGAGCTCGTCGTCGTCGAGCCGGTCCGCGCGGCGGGTGGGACGCAGGCCGGCGCGCCACAGGATCTCGTCGGCGAGCAGATTGCCCAGTCCGGCCAGCACGGACTGGTCGGTGAGGGCCGCCTTGACGCGGCCGCGCCGCCGGGAGAGCAGTTCCGCGAAAGCGGCCCGGTCCACCGACAGCGCGTCCGGCCCCTGGTCGTGCAGGATCCGCGCCACATCCGCGTCGGGGTCGTCGGCGAGCCACAGGCCCTGCAGTTTGCGCTGATCGCGGAAGCGCAACTCCTCACGGCCCACGGTGAGGACGACCCGGTCGTGCGGATCCGGCGGGTCGCCCGGCCGGCAGCACACCAGTTGACCGGTCATGCCGAAGTGCATCACCAGGGTGGGCCCGTCGGTGCGGGCCAGCAGCCACTTCCCGTGACGGGCCGGTTCGGCGAACCGGCGGCCCTCCAGGGACCGGCGCAGCCGCGCGACGGTGACGCCGTGCAGCACTCCGGCGTCCCTCACCTCGACCCGTTCGATCCGCTTGCCCCGCGCACAGGAGGCCAGGACCTCCCGGAACCCTTCCACATCGGGCAGTTCGGGCACGGCATCCTCCGCCCGTCTCGTGCGTCCGGAGCCGGAATGCCACGGTCAGCGACCGGGCCCGGTGCCTCCGGCGAACCGTCGAGAACCACGTGACCGGCGGCGCTGCCGGGCCTCCCGCGGCCGCCGGCTCCGCGAGCCGGCAGGCCTCGCACCGTCCCGGTCCGGCGTCCACCGGCCGTCGGGCGACAGGGCCTGCCCCTGGCGTTCCGCCTGAGCCCGGATCTCGTAGTAGGACTCATGGGCGGTCACCCGGAACGCCTCGTCGTGCGAGGCCAGAGCCGCCCGCAGGGCCTCCCCGGCGAGGCCGCGGCGGCGGACGTGGACCGCGAGGCGGGCGAACAGCCCCATGATCGCGGCGAGGCAGCCGGTGAACACCAGCAGCGGCGGCAGGTCACCCATGGTCCGAGCCTACGCCCGGGTCCAACGGCGGACAGGCAACCGGGAGGCGGCAGCTGCCGGAGCATCAGGAACCCGCCTTGGGACGGTGCCTGCGACGCAGCCGCAGGATGAGGGCGGCGCTCACGACGGACGCGCCCACGAACGCACCCATCCAGGCGTAGGCGATGCCGGTGCCGGCCTCCTCCGAGACCGCGGCGGCCCGGGCGGGCGGCACGGCGGCCCGGGTGACCGGGCCGGGTCCGGCCGGCGGGGCCTTCTGTACGGCCGAGGGCGCCTTCTGCACGGCCGGCGGCTCCAGCGACCCGACGGGCTCTACCCGGCCGGCGGCGTCGAAGCCCCAGTCGAGGAGGGAGCGGGCCTCCTCGTAGACCGCGTGACCACCGCCCGACTGCGGGTTCATCACGGTCACCACCAGAGTGCGTCCGTCCCGGCGGGCGGCGGCCACGAGGGTGTTGCCCGCGTGGGAGGTGTAGCCGTTCTTGACGCCGATGATCCCCGGATAGCGCTCCACCCCGTCCGCGCCGGTCAGCAGCCGGTTGGTGTTCCTGATGCCGTACGTCCAGGTGGGGCTGCCGTCGTCACGGGTGCCTCCGGGAAAGGGGGCGTCGACGGTGGACGCGTACGACGCGAACTGCCGGTCCGTCAGGCCGGCCCTCCCGAACACCGCCAGGTCGAAGGCGGAGGAGACCTGCCCGGGTTCGTCGTAGCCGTCGGGGGAGACCACGTTCGTGTCGAAGGCGCCCAGCGCGCGGGCTTTGGCCTGCATCTGCTCCGCCGTGGCCTCCCAGCCGCCGTTCATCTCGGCGAGGACGCGCACGGCGTCGTTCCCGGAGCTCAGGAAGACGCCACGCCACAGGTCGTCCAGTGTGTACGTGCGTCCGGGCGCGATGCCGACCAGGCTGCTTCCCTCACCCACTCCTTCGAGTTCCTCCTCGGTGACCAGGTGCGGCGGGGCGTCGGCCAGATGCGGAAGCGCGGTGAGGGCGAAGAGCGTCTTGATGGTGCTGGCGGGCGGCAGGCGGCGATGCGCGTCGTGAGCGGCGAGCACGTCGCCGGTGCCCGCGTCGGCCACCAGCCACGAGAGGGCGGAGACGTCTTCGGGGAGGTCGGGGGCCCCGTTGAGAGGCCCGACATGGGTGCCCGGCCGGTGCAGCGGCGACGCGTCGGCGGAGGCGGGTCGAGGCGTGGGTTCGGCCTGCGCGGTGGAGGCCGGCAGCAGACCCAGTGCGCCGGCGGCGACGGCCGTCGCGCAGCAAAAGGCCAGCCGTGCAGTAAATCTGATGATCATTCGGCCAGCGTAGGAACGGGCGACCTGACGCGCAGTTCCGCTGAGCCGACCGGCGGAAGGGCCTCCGGTGACGGGCGGGTGCCGCCCCGGCCACCCACGCCGCCCCCCGGCCGGCCCCGGGGCGCGGCCCGGGTCCCGGGACTACCTCGCGGCGTCCATCCGCCGCCTCAGCGTGGCCGCGAAGTCCTCCGCGGCCACCAGTTGGGCGCGCAGCTTCTCGCAGCGAGCGTCGGCGACCTCGCGGTAGGAGTCCAGCCGGGTGTGGAGCCGCTCCCGCTCGTCGACGGACGGCGGATCCTCGCGGTCGGCGATGCGATCGGTGATCTCCAGCAGGTCCCGCATCTCGTCGAGGGAGAAGTCGAGCGGCTTCATCCGGCGAATGACCATCAGACGCTCGACATCGGCCTCCGTGTAGAGGCGGAAGCCGCCCTTGCTGCGGGCGGAAGGGATGACGAGGCCGACCTCCTCGTAGTGGCGGATCGTCCGGAGCGACAAGCCGGTCCGCTCGGCCACCTCGCCGATCTGCATCTGGCGCTCAGCCATCGCCCTGCCGTCTCCTCTGCCTCACGCCACGTGTTCGATGGTTCGAAGTGACCCCGGAATCCGAGCTCGAATCCTATGGGTCACCCGCCGATGGCCTGTGATTCACAAGCGGCGCATCGAACTCTCCCCTCACGTCAGGGTATAGTCCGGAGAGCGCCCGAGCTGTGCCGTGCACGGTGAAGGCAGCGCCGCACCGAGGTGTGGGCGCGGGGGACCACAGACTTCCGGGCAATGATGCCCGACCGGCGGCTGCGGCAGCCGCCCCTCCGTCCGGCGGGCCCCCGAGGCCCGGCCGGCCAAGACTCCGAACCGGCCTCCGGTGGGGTCGCACTCAGCGCGTGTGTTCAGCGGATGGACGTATGCGCCCGAACAGGAACGGTTGCATGTCTTCTTCGCTGTCCGAAGGACGCCGTCCGCGCATGTCCGCGCCCGACTGGCTCGCCTCACCGAAGGTCTTCAGGACCGAGGTGCTGGCCGGCCTGGTGGTGGCGCTCGCGCTGATCCCCGAGGCCATCTCGTTCTCCATCATCGCGGGCGTCGACCCGGCCGTCGGTCTGTTCGCGTCGTTCACGATGGCCGTGGTGATCTCCGTCGTCGGCGGCCGCAAGGCCATGATCTCCGCCGCCACCGGGGCCGTCGCCCTGGTCATCGCGCCGCTCAACCAGCAGTACGGCCTGGGCCATCTCGTCGCCGCCGTGATCCTCGGCGGGCTCTTCCAGATCGTGCTCGGCGCGCTGGGCGTGGCGAAACTGATGCGGTTCGTGCCGCGCAGCGTCATGGTCGGCTTCGTCAACTCCCTGGCGATCCTGATCTTCATGGCGCAGGTGCCGGAGATGCGTGACGTCCCGTGGGCGGTCTATCCGCTGATCGCCGCCGGTCTGGTGCTCATGGTCCTGTTCCCGAGGATCACCAAGGCCGTTCCGGCGCCGCTGGTCTCCATCGTCGTCCTGACTGTCATCACCGTCGGTGCCGGTATCGCGGTGCCCGACGTGGGCGACAAGGGCGCGCTTCCTTCGTCGCTGCCGGTGCCGGGCCTGCCCGATGTGCCGTTCACCATGGAGACGCTGACGACGATCGCGCCGTACGCCTTCGCGCTCGCGCTGGTCGGCCTGATGGAGTCGCTGATGACGGCCAAGCTCGTCGACGACCTCACCGACACCCGCTCCAGCAAGACCCGGGAGTCCATCGGCCAGGGCGTGGCCAATGTCGTCACCGGCTTCTTCGGCGGTATGGGCGGCTGCGCCATGATCGGCCAGACCATGATCAACGTGAAGGTCTCCGGGGCCCGCACCCGGCTGTCCACCTTCCTGGCCGGCGCCTTCCTGATGGTGCTCTGCGTGGTCTTCGGGCCGGTCGTCTCGGACATCCCCATGGCCGCCCTGGTCGCCGTCATGGTCATGGTGTCGGCGGCCACCTTCGACTGGCACTCGATCCGGCCGAAGACGCTGAGGCGGATGCCGGTGGGCGAGACGACGGTCATGGTCGTCACGGTCGCCGCCGTGGTCGCCACCCACAACCTCGCCATCGGTGTCGTCCTCGGCTCGGTCACCGCGATGGTGATCTTCGCCAGGCGGGTGGCGCGTCTCGCGGAGGTGACGGGAGTGGTCGACCCGGACGGCAAGCAGGCCGTCTACGCGGTCACCGGCGAGCTCTTCTTCGCCTCCTCGAACGACATCGTCCACCGCTTCGACTACAAGGACGACCCGGACGACGTGGTCATCGACCTCACCGACGCCCACATCTGGGACGCCTCCTCGGTCGCCGCCCTGGACGCGATCGAGAGCAAGTACGCGCAGCGCGGCAAGAAGGTCACCATCGTCGGGCTGAACAGGCCCAGCGCCGAGATGCACGACAGGCTCGCCGGCCGGCTCGGCGCCGGGCACTGAGCGAAGCACAAGGCCCCTGCCCACGGTCCTCGGACCGTGGGCAGGGGCTCTCTCGTTCCTGTGCCCGCCTCGCGGGCGGCCCTCAGTCGCGGTCGACCTCCTCGCGCAGGATCTGGCCGCTCGCCGCGTCGACGTCGAAAGTCGTCAAGTACCAGTCGTTCTGAGTGACGACGTCGACCGACCAGATCACCTTGCCGGCGTCGTCGTTGTCGAGCGCCACGGTGCTGACGGTGCCCTGCTTACGGCCGGTGGCGGTCTTCACCGCCTGCTGGGCCGTCACCTTCGCCTTGCCGAGCAGGTCGGCGGTCTCCTGCTTGTCCTCCGCGTCCTGCTCGGGATCGGGCTGCGACCCGATCACCCGGCCGGAGACGGCGTCGACGCGGACGGTGTGGCGGGTGCCGTCCTGGGTGGCGACCTCGGCGGCCCACTCGGGGCCGCCCGGGCTCGGTGCGGGACTCGCGGGGCTGGCGGTGCTGCCGGCCTCCGCGCGGGTGAGCTCGATCTCGACCAGTTTGCTGCCCGACACCTCGCCGACGGCCGTGTCGGCGGCCTTGTCCCAGGTGACCTTGGCGGCAGGGACCAGAGCGCGGCGCTCGGCCTGGTCGTCGGTGAGGCGGGTGGCGGTGCCCGTGGGGCTGGGGGAGCCGGTCGGGCTCGCCGTGCCGGTGGGGCTCGTCGTACTCGTGGGGCTGCCCGTGCCCGTGGGGCTCGGTGCGGCGGCCGGCGCACTCACCTCGCTCCCCTTCTCGCTGCCACAGGCGGTGAGAAGCAGAGCCGAGCAGGCGATGAGACATGCGGGGAGTGCGGCCCGGAGGCGAAGAGCATGAGTCGTTACGTTCATGTCGCCACGCGTAACCCCTGGTCCCACGGGAGACACGGGCTACCGGGAAGATCACCCGATCGCTTCCGCCTCACCGGCGGCCCGCGGCTCCGGCTGCCGCGACATGAGCCCCGCAGCGGTGAGGGCCCGCGCCGCGCCTCGCCGGCACCCCGGGTCCCACGGCACCGCGCGGGGCCGGTTCCGGCGGCCGCTCGCCCGGACGCGTCACGCCGATGTCGTCCACCGGGGAGCGGTGTCGGCCCAGGCCCTCTCCCATCCGGCGTCGCGCCGTCTGTCCAGCGCCATCGCCGCCACGCCGTAGGCGCCCGCGCCGGTGAGGGCCACCGCCACGCCCGCCGTGGCCGCCCATCCCAGCGCACGGCTGCGTATCTCGCCCGCCGCCATGGGCGGATCGGTCACCCGCCCCTCCGCGTCGCGCCAGACCCGGACGGTGCTGCCGGCGGACAGACCGGGCCGGACCTCGGCCTCCCCGGTGCGCGGCCGCCCGTCGGGGCCGAAGAAGCGGACCTCGGCCCGGTACAAGGTGTGCCGGGCCTCCTCGGAGCCGGGTTCCGGATGGCGGGGAGCGTCCCGCACCAGCACGGCGTCGACGGGAGCCCCCGAGCGGGCGTCCGCGGCGGCGTCCGCACGCAGCGCAGTGTGTACGGAGTTGTGCACGATCACCGTCACCGTGGGCGCCGCCGCCGGCACCGCCAGAGCCAGCACCAGCCCGGTCCATGCCTGCAGCACGTCGGAGCGGCGACGCAAGGGGCTGCGCCGCCACCGCCACAGCCTCGCGCGCGCCCGCACGGGCGGCGGCTGTGCCCGCGGCTCGGGGGCGGTCATGTCGTCCCCCTTTCGGGTACGTGCTCCTCCGCGTGGGTCGCCGGGTGGCGGTGTGCCGACTCCATGACGTGCGAGGCCCCTCTCAGCGCCGCCGTGTGCGGTGCGGGAACCGGCTGGACGGGGACCCGCAACTGCCCGGTGAGGTCGTAGGTGAACTCCGGCCGCAGCGCGCCGCCGCCCGCCAGGAGCAGACCCCGCCCCAGGGCGTCCAGGGTCTGCTCGGACTCGTCGAGCCGCAGCATGTCGGTGACCATGGCGACGATCGCTCCGGTGATGTCGCGGAAGGTGACGGAGCCGCTGATGTCGCCGGTGCCCAGCGCCGTGCGGTACGCGTCCGTCACCTCACCGTCGCAGAGCAGCGCGACCTCCGTGACATGCGCGCCGATGTCCGCGACGAGCAACGGCCGGCCCAGGTCCGCGCCCGCTCCCAGCGCGATGGCCCTCGCGGCGGGGACGGTCAGGACCGTACGGGGACGCAGCACCTCGAGCGCGGTGAGAGCCGCGCTGCGGAAGCGGGGCCCGCCGAGCACGGGCGTGGTGATGACGATCAGCGGCCGGCTGAAGCCGGACACCCTGCGCCGGAACAGACGCTCGAGCATCCGGGCGGTGCCCTCGGGGTCGACGATGTCACCGCGCCGGACCGGGTACATGGCATCGGCGCCCGGGAACGTCACCGTAGGGACGTCGAGGATGACACCCCGGCCCGGGGACCAGGCCCGGGTGCGGGCGCTGCCGATGTCGATGGCGAAGCGTGGACAGATCCGGCAGACCGGTCCGGCCGTTCGACGGCGCCCGCCGGGCCGGACACCGAAGCCGGTCACCGTCCGGCCCCCCGGTCCCGAGGGCAGCGGCCGCAGTAACGGGCCTGCGGCACGACGGTGAGGCGCTCCAGGGGAATGGGACGCGCGCACACGTGGCACACGCCGTACCGGCCCTGGTCCATGCGTTCCAGTGCGGCCTCCACGTCGGAAAGGACCATGCGTGCGGAGGCGCTGAGCTTCACCTGGACCTCGAGCTGTGAGGCCGCCCGCCGGCGGAGCGCGTCACCGGCCCGCGAGGGGCGGGTGAACCGCTCCAACTGCTCCAGACGGAAAGCGCGTTGCTCCTTCAGGCTCGCGCGCAGCGCCGCGAGGTCGTCGGCGGAGAGCGGCACGGCGCCGGCGTCGGCGATCCGGTGGTTCACGAAGTCACCCCTCCAGGTGCACGAAGGACAGGACCGGGAGCCGCGCCCGTCACGACGCCCGGCGCTGGCAGCCGACGCAGCAGCGGGCGTAAGGCAGGATCTCCAGCCGCTCGACGGGGATCGGCCGCCTGCACTCCTGGCAGAGTCCGTATCCGCCGGCCTCCAGCCGCGCGAAGGCCGCGTCGATCTCCGTCAGCACCCGCTGGATGGACGTCTTCTGAGCGATCATCAGCTCGCGCGGCGCGTCGTTCCCCTCCTGCTCGATCGCCTCGAGCTGCGTGAGGCGGGAGTTGCGCTCGTGCTGGAGACGCTGACCGACCTCGTGGGCGGTGAGACGTTCGGGAAGGGAGTCGGAGCGGGCCGCGTCGAGCGACATGAGAGGAGTCCTTCCGAGGGAGTCGAACGCCGTGGAGTTCCGTCGCGGTGTGCTCGCGGACCCGGTGCTCCCGCCGGCGGAACCCGTGCTCCCGCCGGTCGGCGGGAGGGCGAAGGGTTCATGACGCAACCATCGCCGGTGCGCCGGGCCCGCACCATCGGTCCCAGCACCCATTTACCGGGGGGCGGACAGTGCATACGGCGCGGGGCCATGAGCCCGTCGACCGGCGCGGACGGCTGCCGCTGCGGATCGACACGCGCTCCCGGGGCGCGGCAGGCTGGGCGGACCCGAGTGCGGGCCGAGCCCGGCGGTGACCCATAGTGGGTGGAACACCGCGAAGACTGTGGAGGTCCGGTACGCCGTGTCGCTCTTCTGGCGGATTTTCGCCCTCAACGCGCTGGTCCTCGGCCTGGCGACGGCACTGCTGCTGTGGGCACCGGTGACCGTCTCGGTGCCGGTGCTGCTCACCGAGGCCGTCATCCTGGTGGGCGGCCTGGGCGTGATGCTGGTCGCCAACGCGGCCCTGCTGCGCATCGGACTGGCTCCGCTGGAGCGGCTCACCCGTCTCATGACCACCGTCGACCTGCTCCGCCCGGGCCAGCGGCTGCCGGGGCCGCCCGGGCGGGGCGGCGTCGCCGAACTGATCAGCACCTTCAACGACATGCTGGAGCGGCTGGAGACCGAACGCGCCACCAGCAGCGCCCGCGCCCTGTCTGCGCAGGAGGCCGAGCGCCGCCGCATCGCGCAGGAGCTGCACGACGAGGTGGGCCAGAGCATGACCGCGGTGCTGCTCGCGCTGAAGCGTGTCGCCGACCGGTCGCCGGAGCCTCTGCGTGCCGAGGTGCGGCAGGCGCAGGAGACCACCCGCGAAAGCCTCGACGAGGTGCGCAGGCTGGCCCGCCGGCTGCGGCCCGGTGTGCTGGAGGATCTGGGCCTGGTCAGCGCGCTCACCGCGCTGAGCGCCGACTTCGCCACCCACACCGGACTGCGCATCGAGCGCGACTTCGACCCCGGACTCCCGGCGCTCGCACGCGAGACGGAACTGGTGCTCTACCGCGTCGCCCAGGAGGGCCTGACCAACATCGCGCGTCACGCGGAGGCGGAGCACGTCCAGCTCGCCGTGCGCCGGACGCCCGGCGCGGTCGTGCTGAGCATCGCCGACGACGGCCGCGGCACCGGCCTCGCCCGCGAGGGCGCGGGGATCCGCGGCATGCGGGAACGGGCCCTGCTCATCGGCGCCACCCTCGACATCGCGCCGGGCGGCGCGGGCGGCACCCGGGTGTCCCTCTCCGTGCCCGACGACTCCGACGCCGTGCCGGCCGGGTCCGCCGGCACGGCGCGTGCCGGGAAGGAGGTGGCGTAGCCGTGACCGAGCCGGACGAGATCCGCATCCTGCTCGCCGACGACCACGCCCTGGTGCGGCGCGGCGTGCGGCTGATCCTCGACGGCGAGCCCGGCCTCCGGGTCGTCGCGGAGGCCGGTGACGGCGCGGAGGCGATCGCCATGGCCCGCAGCCACACCGTCGACCTGGCCGTCCTCGACATCGCCATGCCCCGCATGACCGGTCTGCAGGCCGCCCGTGAACTCGCGGCGATCCGGCCCGGGCTGCGCATCCTCATGCTGACGATGTACGACAACGAGCAGTACTTCTTCCAGGCGCTCAAGGCCGGGGCCTGCGGGTACGTCCTGAAGTCCGTCGCGGACCGGGACCTGCTCGCGGCGTGCCGGGCCGCGATGCGGGGAGAGCCGTTCCTGTACCCGGGCGCGGTCACCGCTCTCATCCGCAACTACCTGGAACGGGCCCGGCAGGGCCAGGAGACGCCCGACCAGATCCTCACCGCGCGCGAGGAGGAGGTCCTCAAACTCGTCGCGGAGGGCCGGTCCTCCAAGGACATCGGGGAGACCCTGTTCATCAGTGTCAAGACCGTTCAGCGCCATCGCGCGAACCTGCTGCGCAAGCTGGGTCTGCGGGACCGCCTCGACCTGACCCGCTACGCGATCAGGGCCGGCCTCATCGAACCCTGACGGCCCGCGCCTCGGCGCGTCTCGCACCCTGACGCGGCTCGCAACCCCGCCTGGCGGCGGGAGCCCGGTGCGGAGCCCGTGCGGGAGCCCGGTGCGGAGCCCGTGCGGGAGCCCGGCGCCGGAGCCCCGGAGGGGTGCCGGGACGGGAGGAAGGGCCGCCGACAGGGGTGCCGACCGCACCTCCTACACTCGGTCACTGCTCTCGGCCGCGGTCGGCGCGGCACGAGGCGACCCCTGTGAAAGGACCCTGTTCGAGATGAGTTCCGCAGACCGTACCGAGGCTCCGATCTACGCGGAGCTGGTGGAGGAGCGCGGCGACGTTCCCGCCGACGCCCGGCGGACCGCCGAGGAGACCCTGCGTGAGATGGGCCGCGTCATGGACTTCAGCGACGTGCTGGCGGGCCGCTAGGACCTCTCGTCGGGATCATGCCGGGCCCACGGGCCCGCGCCGGCCGAGCGCCGGCGGGCCCCGCAGGTTCCAGGCCCGCCGGTGACGTGCGCCACCGCTCCATGAGCCCGCACCGGCCGCCGGCCGGGCCGCACGGCAGGGCCCTGTCGAGCCGCGAGCGATCACGGGATATCTTGATGTCGAGCAATGTTGCAGACGTGGAGAGCGGAGCACCCGGTGACTGACTCGACCATCATTTATACGCACACTGACGAGGCGCCCGCCCTGGCGACGTACTCGTTCCTGCCTGTGATCCAGGCGTACGCATCGACGGCCGGTGTCACCGTGGAGACCCGTGACATCTCGCTCTCGGGACGGATCATCTCGCAGTTCCCCGAGTACCTCGCCGAAGGACAGCGCATCGACGACGCGCTCGCGGAGCTCGGGGCCCTGGCCAAGACGCCCGAGGCGAACATCATCAAGCTTCCCAACATCTCGGCCTCGATCCCGCAGCTGAAGGCTGCCGTCGCCGAGCTGCAGGAGCAGGGCTACGCGCTGCCGGACTACCCGGACGACCCGAAGACCGACGAGGAGCGCGACATCCGCGCCCGTTACGACAAGGTCAAGGGCAGCGCCGTCAACCCGGTCCTGCGTGAGGGCAACTCCGACCGCCGTGCCCCGGCGTCGGTGAAGAACTACGCCAAGGCGCACCCGCACCGCATGGGCGCCTGGACCTCCGAGTCGAAGACGAACGTCGCCACGATGTCCGCCGACGACTTCCGCTCCACCGAGAAGTCCGCGGTGATCGGCGACGCCGGTTCGCTGCGCATCGAGCTCAAGGGCGACGACGGCTCCACCACCGTGCTGCGCGAGTCGGTTCCCGTGCTCCCCGGTGAGGTCGTCGACGCCTCCGTGATGCGCGTCGCCGCCCTGCGCGAGTTCCTCACCGAGCAGGTCGCCCGCGCCAAGGCCGAGGGTGTGCTGTTCTCCGTGCACCTGAAGGCCACGATGATGAAGGTCTCCGACCCGATCATCTTCGGCCACGTGCTCCGCGCCTTCTTCCCGAAGACGTTCGCCCGCTACGGCGAGTCCCTCGCCAAGGCCGGCCTCAGCCCGAACGACGGCCTCGGCGGCATCTACAAGGGCCTCGAGTCGCTCGCCGACGGTGCCGAGATCAAGGCGTCCTTCGACGCCGAGCTGAACGAGGGCCCGGCCCTCGCCATGGTCGACTCCGACCGCGGCATCACCAACCTGCACGTACCGAGCGACGTCATCGTCGACGCCTCCATGCCGGCGATGATCCGCACCTCCGGCCACATGTGGGGCCCGGACGGCCAGGAGGCGGACACCGTCGCCGTCCTCCCGGACAGCAGCTACGCGGGTGTCTACCAGGTCGTCATCGACGACTGCCGTGCAAACGGCGCGTTCGACCCGGCCACCATGGGCTCGGTCCCGAACGTGGGTCTGATGGCGCAGAAGGCCGAGGAGTACGGCAGCCACGACAAGACCTTCGAGATCCCGGTCACCGGCACCGTCCGGGTCGTCGACACCGCCGGCAACGCCGTGCTGGAGCAGGCCGTCAGCGCCGGCGACATCTTCCGCATGTGCCAGACCAAGGACGCGCCCATCAAGGACTGGGTGAAGCTCGCCGTCACCCGCGCCCGCGCGACCGGCGTCCCGGCCGTGTTCTGGCTCGACGAGACCCGCGCGCACGACGCCCGGCTGATCGAGAAGGTCCGTACGTACCTGGCCGAGCACGACACCGAGGGCCTGCAGATCGAGATCATGTCCCCGGTGGAGGCGACCGCGTTCTCCCTGGAGCGCATCCGCCGCGGCGAGGACACGATCTCCGTCACCGGCAACGTGCTGCGCGACTACCTGACCGACCTGTTCCCGATCCTGGAGCTCGGCACCAGCGCCAAGATGCTCTCGGTCGTCCCGCTGATGAACGGCGGCGGACTGTTCGAGACGGGCGCCGGCGGCTCCGCCCCGAAGCACGTCCAGCAGCTGGTCAAGGAGAACTACCTGCGCTGGGACAGCCTCGGCGAGTTCCTCGCGCTGGCCGTCAGCTTCGAGCACCTCGCGACGACCACGGGCAACGCCCGCGCCAAGGTACTCGCCGACACGCTCGACCGCGCCACCGGCACGTTCCTGGGCGAGGACAAGTCGCCGAGCCGCAGGCTCGGCGGCATCGACAACCGCGGCAGCCACTTCTACCTGGCCCTGTACTGGGCCCAGGAGCTGGCCCGGCAGACCGAGGACGCGCAGCTCGCGGAGGCCTTCTCGGGCCTGGCCAAGACGCTCGGCGAGCAGGAGCGGACCATCGTCGACGAGCTGATCGCGGTGCAGGGCTCGCCGGCCGACATCGGCGGTTACTACCGTCCCGACGAGAAGAAGGCCGCGGCGGTCATGCGTCCGTCGAAGACCTTCAACCAGGCTCTGGCGATCCTGGGCTGACACGGCGGCGGGCGCACCGTCCGCCTCCCGTACACCCGCCCCGGCCGGCACTCGCGCCCGGCCGGGGCGGGTGTGCGTCCGCACGGGAACACGCGAGCGCGTGCACGGGAACACCGGAGCGCGGGAACACGACAGCGCCGCACGGCAGTTGACGTGAAGGACATGCCGGCCGGGCACGGCCCGGACGGCGGCCGACCGTGGACGCACAAAGGAGTCACCCGTGGCACTCAGCCGTGAGGACCGAGAGAAGTTCCTGGCAGAGCCGCTCGTCGCCGCGCTGGCGGTCGACGCGGGGGAGGACGGCAGGGCGCCCCTGACGGTGCCGATCTGGTACCAGTACGAACCGGGCGGCGACATCTGGGTCATGACCGCCCGCGACTCCCGCAAGGCGAAGGCGATCGAGGCTGCCGGCCGCTTCAGCCTCATGGTCGACCGCGTCGAGCCGACGGTCCGCTACGTCTCGGTCGAGGGCCCCGTCGTCGAGAGCGTCCCGGCCACCCGGGAGCATCTGGTGGAGATCTCCGCCCGCTATCTCGACCCCGCGAAGGTCGACGCCTATGTCGACTTCGCCTGGAAGGAGCACGGCGAGCAGATGATCATCCGGATGCGTCCGCAGCGCTGGATCAGCTCGGACCTCGGCGAGGCGTGACCGGGCCGACGAGCCGCAAGGCGTGACGTGAGCGGCCGCGGCGGGCGCGCGCCCTTGGGCGCCGCCCGCCGCGGCCGTACGCCGTGTGTGCGGTCAGTCGCGCCGGACCATCGGCGGTCCCACGTAGTGGGAGCCGGACAGACCGAGCGTCGCGTCGTACGCCAGCTTGTAGTCGCCGTTCTCGTCGTGCGCCTGGAGCGCGTCGGAGACGGCCTCGCGCAGGGCCTCGTCGTCCTTGGCCATGCCGATGCCGTACGGCTCCTCCGTGAACGGCTGGCC
The DNA here is from genome assembly GCF_040677245.1 of Streptomyces kurssanovii. Classification (NCBI taxonomy): domain Bacteria; kingdom Bacillati; phylum Actinomycetota; class Actinomycetes; order Kitasatosporales; family Streptomycetaceae; genus Streptomyces; species Streptomyces kurssanovii. The sequence goes on along the minus strand of NZ_JBFAQK010000078.1, from coordinate 17,099 downwards.
GACGACCTTCAACTTGCCGGCGTGCTGCGCGGCGTAGCCCTTGAGGATGGCGTCGTCGGTGGTGACGGCGTCGACCTTGCCCTCGAGCAACTGCTTGACGCACTCGGTGTACTTGGGCGTCTCGACCGTCCGGGTGTTGTACTCCGGCTTCTTGATCTCGCGGAGTGCGGTCGAGCCCTTGGCCGAGCAGACCGTCTTGCCCTCCAGCGAGAACGGTCCCGCGATCGTCCGGTCGTTCTCGCGGATCAGGAGGTCGGCACCGGCCATGTAGTAAGGCCCGGCGAAGGCGACCTTCTTCTTCCGCTCCTCGTTGATCGTGTACGTACCGACGTACAGATCGACCTCTCCGTTCGAGATGGCAGCCTCGCGGACGCCGGTGTCCACCGTCTTGAACTCGATCTTGTCGGCGGAGAAGCCGAGGTCCGCGGCGATCATCTTGGCGATCTCGATGTCGAAGCCGGACCGGTTGCCCTTCTCGTCCTCGAAGCCGAGGAAGGGCTGGTCGTTCTTGGCGCCGATGACGAGCTTTCCGGCCTTCTGCGCCTTCTCCAGCGTGGGCGAGTCGATGTCGACACCCGTGGCGACCTTGTAGGTGGGCAGCTTCGGCAGGTCCTCGGCTTTCGCCTGCCGGGTGGGACCGTCGCCGGCGCTCTCGGAGTCGCCGCCGCACGCGGTTGCGGTGAGTGCGACCGCGAGCACGGTGATCGCCGCGGCGGCGGACTTGTAGGCCTTCATGGTGCGACATCCTTCACTCGATTTTGCGAGGAGAGTAAGGAGTCGATGGTCCGAGTGTCATTACATCTGAGCTGAACTTGAGCATCACATTCCGGATACGGCCGGGCGTACCCGGCCCGTGCCCGAGGCGCGCCCCGGCGATCGTGCCGCGGGGCGCGCCCATCGGCGCGGTTCAGCCCACCGTGAAGGGGCGGGTGGCACCGCTGAAACCGGTGACCGTGCCGAACAGGCTCCTGGCGTCACCGAAGTGCGCGATCCGGTACGTCCCTGCCCGCGTCCCCGGAGCCACCTTCCAGGTGACGACCGCCTTGGACGTGCCGGTCACGCCGTTCAGCCGCACCCAGCGGTACGTGGTGTCCCAGTCCCCGTCGTCCAGCTGCCGGACCCACCGGCCGTCCACCAGCTGCTGCACCTCGAGGAACGTGCCGCCGCGGCGCAGGTTGTTCTTCGGGTGGCCGGTCACGAACTCGGCGGTGACGGTGGCCCCCCGCCCGTACGACCCGGCCGGCTCGACCAGTACGTCGCCGAACTTCCTTCCCGCCGGCGGGTTGTCCATCACCACGCCGGTCTGCAGCGACGTCTGACGGCCCGACTGGTCGGCCGGCGCCGGGCCGCGGTCGACGGTGGTGCCGTCCCTCAGCGAGGCCGCGAGCGAGGCGAACTCCTGCTGATAGGCGGGCAGCGTGTACCGGCCGTAGAGCGTCGAGCCGCCCTCGTACTGCTGGAGGTCGTACTCCTCCGGCGTGGTCACGTACTGGCTGTAGGCGCCCGCGTAGCCCTGCATCAGCACGTTCTCCAGCGGCACGCCCAGCTCCTGGGCGACCGTACGGCGGATGCGCAGGCCGGAGACGATCGTGTACTCGGCCGGGCCGGCCACCAGGTAGAACTGGCCGATCTTGACGATCTGCACCGGCAGGACCGTGGGCGTCGTCGGTGTCACCGCGTTGACCAGACCGGTGGGCACCAGGTTCGCCTTCGGGTACTGGCAGCTCACCAGCCACTCGGGCGGGTCGATGCCGAAGGGCTCCAGCAGCTTCGCCACCGGGCTGTTCATGCCCTCCGTGAAGCCGGGGATCGCGGGCCCGTCCTCCACGCTGCCCGCCAGCGTCGAGGCGCCCACCATGGCCGGACAGGTGCGGTGCTCCTTGCCGTCGGGGGTGTACTTCCCGTCGACGGTCACCTGCTCCATGTCCACGAACCGCATCCGGGAGTCGACACCGCCGCTGAGCGGGACGGCGGCGGCGTCGTAGATCTCCTGCGCCTTGCGGAACTGCCGGTCGCCGATGATCCGCGTGTTCTCGAACTCGTCCTCGGTCGGGCCGGAACCCGGCTTCAGATTCAGATTCGGCGACATGTCGCCGGCGTTGGTGTTGGGGAACGCCGCGACGAAGCCTTCCTTGTTGTCCAGATAGCGCACGCCCTCGTCGTCGTGCTCCCACTCGTACGCCGCGTAGCCCTTGTTGTCCGGGCTGAGCAGCGTGTTCTTGTTGGTGAGCGACGTGTTGTGAGTGGCGAACCAGCTGATGGCGCCGATGTCGCGGTCACCCTGCCTGAAGCGCAGCACGGTCATCGCGGGGTCGATCGCGCCGGGGAAGGCCGCCTTGTCGCCGGCCGGGTTCTTCTCGAAGGCCGTCCTCGACCGGTTGACGCTCGCGTCGGTCAACTCGCCCCTGCCGAGCGTGATGGTGCCCGGCGCGAGGTCCTCATGGGCCTCGACCACCGATTCGACGATCCCGTCGACGATCGCCCGGTAGGTGTCCTTCTGGAAGCCGAGCGAGGCCAGGTTGTACGCGAGGTGGTGCGAGTGGCCGCCCGATCCGGCGTGCGTGTGGGTCGCGGACAGCAGCACGTTCTCTTCGCTGTAGAGCGAGCCGTAGCGCGCTTTCAGTCCGGCGACGACCCCCTGCTGCACGGACTGGAAGATCATGGCCAGATCGGCGTTGACGTAGACGACCCGCTTCCCACCGGCTCGGTCGGCGACCACGAACGCCCGGGAGCGCTGCCGCTGATGGATGCCCGACGCCTTCTGCTCGAAGCTCGAGTAGCCCATCATGCCCACCTCGGCGGCCTCTCCCGTGACATCCGAGATGCCCCGGCCGACGAGGTACGTCGTGGGCTCCGGCACCGCGGCACCGGACGCCGGTGCCGCGCCGGCAGGTGCCGCTCCCGGTACGGCCGCCAGGGCCAAGGCGCCGAGCGCCCCGGCGAGCAGCAGAGAGAGCGCCTTCGGGCTGGTTGTGGGGAACCGCATGCCTTCTCCCTCGTGCCGGATACCGGTGCCGTCGGTGACAGGTGTGACCGACGGTAAGGGTGCCGGTCGGCCGGGGGAGAGGACCCAACCGGCCAGTAACGGGACTTCAGCGGCCACCGGGTCTGTCCCCCCGCGGCCGGAATCCCTACAGTGGCCGCCCGGAGGTGAGCCGATGCCGTCGCACGAACCGGTACCCGACGGGCGCACCCGCCGGCCGGCCGCACCGCTCACCGCGGGACTGGCGGACCCCCGGTACGGGTCGGCCACCATCACGCCCCATCTCCTGCGCTACCTCACCCTCGTGGCGGCGGAACGAGGGCACGACCTCGGCCCCTCCCTGCGCCGTGCGGGCCTGAGCGCGGCGGCCCTCAGCGCGGTGGACCAGCGGGTGTCCTACCGTCAGGGCAGCTCCGTGATCAGGGAGGCGATGCGGGACCTCGGCGATCCCGCGCTCGGCCTCGCCGTCGGCCGCCGTCAGCGGGTCACCGCCTGGGGGCTGGTCGGCCTCGGCCTCCAGGCGAGCCCGACCCTCCACGACGCCCTCCGGCTCGGCGTCCGCCACCACGGAGTCACCGGATCCATGCTCGACTACCGCATCGAGCCCGTGCCGGACGGCGCCGCCATCCTCGCGACCGCCCGGTACACCGACTCCGGCCTGCGGGCCTTTCTCCTCGAAGAGGCGTTCGGCAGCATCGTCGCCCTGATCCGGGACGCCTGGCAGGAGGAGTTCGCACCGCACTCCCTCGCCGTACGGCACGCCCGCCCGCCGTACGGCGACGAATACGAACGGTACTTCCGCTGTCCCGTCACCTTCGGCGCACCCGACGACCGGATCGTCTTCGGGACGGCGTGCCTGAACAGCCCGCTGCCCGGCGCCGACGCGTACACCCTCGCCCAGGTCGTCGAGCTCCTCGACGCGGCACGCACGCGGCGCCGGGAGCGGCAGGACCTGGTGCAGGGACTGGAGGTGTCCGTCGCCCGCGGCCTGCCGCACGTCCCCCCGCTCGCCCAGCAGGCCCTGGCACGCGGCATGAGCGAGCGGACGCTGCGCAGAAGACTGGCGGAGGACGGCACCAGCTACGAGGCGCTCGTCGACTCGGTCCGGCTCGTACGGGCGGAGGAACTGATGACGACCAGTGACCTTCCGCTGCACAGGATCGCGGCCATGCTCGGCTTCAGTGACGCCCGGACCCTGCGCCGCGCGGTGGCCCGCTGGTTCGGCACCAGCCCGTCGGCGCTGCGGGGATCGGCGGCCCGCCGGCAGTGACCCCGCCCGTTGCGCCCGGTCCGTCCGGTCCGTCCGGCCGCCCGCGGGCGCTGTCCGCCCTCGGATCCGGATCGGGCACCGCAGTCCGGGGGCGCACAGGAGCCACCCGCCCCATACTTGATCCAGTGACGGCAGGGAAGGCGGTGCGGTGAGACATCCGGGATGGGGGCGGCGGACCGGAGGACCGGCGCTGCGCCGCCGGGCGGCCGGTCTGGCCGAACGGTTCACGATGCACAACCGCCTCGAATGGCTCAGTCACGCGAGCACCGAGATCGGGACCACGCTCGACCTGGAACGCACGGCGCAGGAGCTCGCCGACTTCGTCGTGCCCCGGCTCGCCGACGGCGCGGCCATCGACCTGCTGGAGTCCGCGCTGCGCGGCGAGCACGTCCAGGCCGGCAGGGCCGGGGAGCGGCCCGTCATGCGGGCCATGGCCGTCTCCGCCGTCCCCGACCTCATGGACCTCGAGCCCGACCCCGTGGGCGAGCTGGCTTCGGTCAACAAGGAAACGGTCGCGGTACACGCCCTGATGCGCCGGCAGCCGGTGCTGATGAGCCGGCTGGCCCGCGAGGACTTCGCCCGGGTGGCGCCCACCGCACGCGCCGCGGAGAAGATGCGCGCGGCCGGGGTGCACAGCTACATGGTGGTTCCGCTGATCGCCCGCGGCGTGCTGCTGGGCGTCGCCGACTTCGTACGGGCGGGCCGCAGGCCGCCGTTCTCCCGCACGGATCTCGCGCTCGCCCAGCAACTGGCCTCCAGGGCCGCCGTCTTCGTCGACAACGCCCGCCTGTACAAGCGGGAGCGGGAACACGTCGTCAGCCTCCAGCGCAACCTCCTGCCGCGCACCACCCCGCAGACACCCGGGCTCGACGTGTGCGCCGACTACGCCCCGACCGCCGACGCGAGCGGCGTCGGCGGCGACTGGTACGACGTGATGGCGCTGCCCGGCGGGCGGACCGCCCTCGTCGTCGGCGACGTCATGGGGCACGGGCTCGCCGCCGTCGCCACCATGGGGCGGCTGCGCGCCATCGCCCGCACCCTCCTCGCCCTGGACATCGTCCCGGAGCGGGTCCTCGCCCGGATGGACCTCGCTGCCCGCGACCTCGAGGACGACCAGGTCGCCACCTGCCTGTGCGCGGTGTACGACCCCGCCACCGGCGTGTGCACCGTCGCCATGGCCGGCCATCCGCCGCCCCTGCTGGTCGACGCGGCGGGCAACGCCGAATATCTCGACGTACCGGTGGGAGCCCCGCTGGGCGCCGGTGTCATCCCCTACGACCCGGCGAAGGTGCACCTGCCGGCCGCGAGCCGGTTGCTGCTGTACACCGACGGACTGATCAAGAGCCGCGCGGACGACGTCGACGTGCAACTGGCACGGCTGCGCAAGGCCGCGTCGGGCGCTGCTCCCGCCGTACTCGAGTCCTGCGGGCTGCTGACCGGCGACTGGGGACCGGACCAGCGCTTCGACGAAGCGGTCATGCTCGTCGCGACGGCGCACGACGCCCGCGCCGGCGAGAACGTGGCGGTCTGGCCGCTGCCCGCCGATGCGACCGCCGCGTCCGCCGCCCGCCGGCTCGTGGTGGAACAACTGGCCGGATGGGACCTCGACGGCCTCGCCGACACCACCGAACTGGTGGTCAGCGAACTGGTCGGCAACGCCCTGCGCTACGGCGGCGGACCGGGGCAGCTACGCCTGATGCGCCACGAACGGCTCGTCGTCGAGGTGTCCGACACGGGCCCCGACCTGCCGCTCATCCAGCACGCGACGCTCAACGACGAAGGCGGCCGAGGGCTCCAGCTCATCAACATGCTCTGCCGGCGCTGGGGTTCCTGCCGGACCTCGGAGGGCAAGGTCGTCTGGGCGGAGCAGGACATCGTGCCGCCCGCCTGACCGGTTCCCGCCCCTGGTGCCCGAAGTGGAACCAGCGCGGGCCGCGGCTCGTGTTACCCGCAGAGCACACGCCGGGAAGAGGGGAGTTCGTCGTGGCCGCGAGCGCCGTACGCGTCGACGGAAACAGTCTGCTGCTGGGTGGGGGAGTACGGGTCCGGTTCATCAGGACGCTCCGCCTGCCCGAATCGGGGACGCATCAACTGCCGCCCGGGCTGGGCGAGTTCCCCGTACGGCGGGTCGAGGACCATCTCGGTACCGTGCCGCCGCAGATGCGCGAGCGCGGCGGCGTGATGCTGCCGGTGCATCTCCGCGAGGCGATGTGGCTCAGCTTCGCGGGCAGCAGCGAGCCCGCCGCCCTCCAGGTCGGCGTCGGCAAGGTGTGCGCCGTCTCCGGCAAGCCGTGGCGCGGCACACTGACCCGCAAGCCGCAGAACTATGTGGTGCTGCCCCGCCAGCCGTGGCTGGACGGCATCAACTCGGGCAAGGGCACGGTGCGTCAGTTCGTCGCCGTCCCGCTCGGCCTGGGCGCCACGGTGGAGGGTCAGGTCACCGGCGAGGAGACCTGGGGCGGCGTGCAGCTCCAGGCGTTCGGGTTGTCCGACGCCGCACTGGCGGCCTGGCGCGAGGAGGAGCGGGTCCGCGCGGAACGGGCCGCACGCGCCACTCCGGTGTATCCGGCGGCCGCGCCGCCCGGCGGCGCGCCCGCCTACGGTGCGCTGCCTCCGCCCGCGGCCCCCGCCGCCTTCGGAGCGGCCCCCCTGGCCGCGCCCGCCGCTCCCGGCGGTCCGCCGCGGGCCCGCTCCGCCGCGATGGGCCTCGGGGTGGGCGGCTCCATGCGGCAGGAGGTCTACCGCGACGACCGACGTTCCTCCGACTGGGCGGACGAGCCCTCCGGCCGGGTGTTCGTCCACCTGGTGACCCCGCCGGAGTGGCGCCGCATCACCGGCGAGGAGCCGCCCCCGTCCCCCGTCGACCGCGCGGCCTACACGCGTGCGGGACTGCCCTGGTACGAGTACTACGACGAGAGCGCGGCCGACCTCGCGCCGGCGGACGCCCTGAGCGGTGTGCAGCCGGTCGGCGACTGGCTCGGTGACGACCACGATCCCTGGCAGCCGCCGGCCCCGGGACAGGTCGTGCCCCTCGGCGACGCCCCCGCGCCGGGAAAGCCGGTCGCGGACGGCGACTGGTGACCGCCGTCCGCGACATCGCCCGTCGGGGACGCGTCAGGGCAGCTTGGTGAACGGGGAGAGGAACGCCCGGGCGCCGGGGGCGTCCAGACGGTACGTCACATTGGTGGCGTAGCACGGGGAGTCGCCCGTGATGGTCGTCGACACGAGGGTCCGCTTGCCCTTCAGCGTGGCGAAGTTCGGGCCGCCGGAGTCGCCGTAGCACGCCCCGCCGTTGCCCTGGGGCGCGGTCATGGCCAGGCGCACCCACGACTTGTTGAGCGCGTCGAAGGTGACGGGGGCCTTCATCCGGACGCCGCCGCCTTGGTGCGTGTGGCCGCCCGGCCCGCGGGCGGCCTCCTGCGTCCCGTAACCGGCGACGACGAACGGGGTGTCGTTCAGCCCCTGCGCCCCGAGCGCGTCGAGGGCGCCCGCCTCCGGCAGCGCCGCCGGGGTGAAGGACCAGCGGGCCCGCATCTTCGCGGCCGGCACCTCGACGACCGAGATGTCATGGGTGTCCGCCGCGGGGCCCGGATAGCCGGGGTGGCTGTGGGCGGTGCCCTGGACGGCCACGGCGGCCGCCACGGCTGCCGGGTCGCCGGGGTGCTGCGCGGCGGCCCGGTCCAGGCCCGCCTGCACGTCCTGGTCGAGGGAGACGTAGAACCGCACGTTCTCCGGCCAGTCGGTGGTGCAGTGCGCCGCGGTGAGGAACGTGTCCGCGTCGATCATCGTGCCGGAGCACACCCAGTCGACCCGGTCCGGCGTCGCCGGGTCGTCGTCGGCGTCCCAGGTGGCGACGAGAGCGCCGACCTCGGTGCGCTCGGGAGCGGGTGTCGCGTTGTACGAGTTGATCGCCGAGGACGGAAGAGCGACGCCGAGGACGATGGCGCAGGCGGCGGCGCTGACGCCGGTCAGGCGTACGGGCAGGGCAGTCAAGGGAAACCCTTCGGGTCAAGGGACGGTTGCTCTCCTGTGGGGTGATCGACAGTGAAGCGTGCCGGACACGGCACGGCAAGGGTCCCGTACACGGCAAACCGGCGGAGCGCGTGCCGTGGCCCCGCAGCCACGGCACGCGCTCCCTCGGGAGGCCGGTCGGTCAGCCGGTCACAGGCGCTGCCAGAGCGCCGGGACGTTCGGGGGTTCCCAGCCGGCCTGGGCCTGATGGCCCTGGAGGCAGCGGTAGGTCGCACCGCCGTAGGTGACCTGCGCGCCGGCCTGGTAGACGGTGCCCGCCGCCCAGGTCCCGCCCGGCTCGCCCGGCTCCCCCGGCTCACCGGGCTCGCCCGGGCCCGTGGTGGTCTTCAGCGTCAGCCCGTACCCCTGCAGCAGCGGGTTGATCGGCTGGTGGAACGTGGTGCCTCCGCTGCGGCAGTCACCGGAACCGCCGGACGTGACGCCCTGCGCCTGGCTTCCGGAGATGTACGAGCCCCCGGAGTCACCGGGCTCGGCACACACCGTCGTCCGCGTGACGCCCGTGATGGTCCCCTCCGGATACGTGACGCTGGTGTTGTGCTGCGAGATGGTGCCGCAGTGCCAGCCCGTGGTGGAGCCGGAGCGGCAGATCGACGCGCCGACCGGCTGCTGCACCGAACCGGTCACCTGGATGTTCTGCCCGCTCTGGCCCTTGACGTACGGCGTCGAGGTCCAGTTGCTGTTCGCCGCCACCCACGCCGTGTCCCGGCCGGGGAACGTCGAGGCCTGGAAGGTCCCCTGGGCCACCTGGTTGTAGCCGCTGGTGGTGGTGCCGGCACGGCCGCAGTGGCCCGCCGTGGCGAAGCCCTGTGTGGTGCCCCGGGTGACCGCGAAGCCGACGGAGCAACGGCCGCCCCCGCCCATGTAGTAGGCGTCGCCGCCGCGGATGTCGTACAGCGGGCGCGGCTGTTCGTCGGTCGGGACGACCCGTATCCGGTCCCGCTCGGCTCCGCTCGCCGCGATCAGGGTCTGTGCCGCGGACCTCTCCACGGCCCGGACCACGACGGCGTTGGCCCGGACGTCGACGTACCAGACGGGCACGTCCGTCGAGGAGTCGCGCGCGGCGGCCCGGTCCAACGCCGCCTTCGCGCGGTCGAGTTCGGCCAGCGTGTGGGGCACGAGCCGGGCCTCGGCGCCGCCGGCCCTGATGGCGGCCGCGTCAGCGGCCCGGGTGGTGGCCACGGTCAGGGTGCCGGAATCGGCCCCGTCGACCCAGGCGCCTGCGAACGCGGCCCCCAGCCGCTGCCGGAGCACGGCGGCGGTGGCGCCCGCCTCGGCCTCGTTCACCAGTCGCCGCTCGGCCTCGGCACGGGTGAGCCCGAGGTCACGCTGCATGGCACGGAGCAGTTCCGGCTGCGCGGCGGACACCGCGAGCGTGTCCGCCGCGGTGCGTGCGGCGGCGCCGTGTGCCGGACCGGCCTGCTGCGCGGACGCGGCGCCCTGCAGGGAGGTCAGGACGAGCGCGGCCGCGGCGGCGGCACCGACACACGCTGCCTTGGCGTGTCTGTGGAGCATGGAAGTCCCCTCGGTCTCGTTGGAGGTGTGCCGAAACCGTAGGGAACGAGAACCTCCGCGCGGCAGCTACCGGTCGGCCCCCTCCACGGCGTTATGGAGGACCGCGTCCCGGGCCGTCAGCCACCGCGCGTAACTGGAACTGCGGGCCACTGCGTCACTGTGCGCGGCACGCACATGTGCGACGACGTCGGGCGCCCGCGTCGCCGCGGGCGCCTCGGGGTGCCAGCCGAGGAGATGACGCCACACGAGGGGCGTGCCGACGAGCGGACGCGTCACCATGCCGGGCGTGTCGGGGAAGGTGGCCCGGCACAGGCCCACGGCCCGCCCCACCTGGACCAGATGGACACAGGAGGCGGTGTCCGTCTCGTACACGCACGCCGGTGTGAAACCGGCCCGGACGCAGGCGGCGGCGAAGCAGTCGGCGAAACAGCCGTCGCCCGGCACGTCCGTCCACGCCTCCGCGGCCAGTTCCGCCAGCTCGATCCCGGACCGGGCGGCCAGCGGATGGCCGGTGGAGAGCATCACGAACACCGGGTCGCGGGCCACTTCCGTCCAGGCGAGGCTCCCCGACCCGGGCGGTGCGCTCTCCCCGCACGCGCCGATGAGCGCGTAGTCGAGCCGGCCCTCGTCGGCCGACGCGGCGATCTCACGCTCCGACCACGTGGTGTGCGTGACCACCGTGACACCCGGGTCCGCGGAGGCGAGCCGGTCGACGAGCCCTCCGAGCAGCGGCCCGTGCGTGCCACCGATCCGCAGTGGCGTCCGCGGACCGTACGGAGTTCCCGCCCGCGCGAACCGCACGGCCTCCTGCTGGAGTTCGTGCACGGCGGGCAGCACGACACGCGCGCGGTCCAGGACCAGTTCACCGAGAGCCGTGGCGCGCACACCGGTCCGGCCGCGCTCGAAGAGGGTCCCCCCGAGCGAACGCTCGATCCTCCTCAACTGCGCGCTGAGCGCGGGCTGGGCGAGGCCGAGCGCGGTGGCCGCCTTGGTGAGACTGCCGGCGTCGGCGATGGCCCGGATCGTCCTGAGGTGCCGCAACTCCAGTTCCATGCCAGCAGCTTGGCGCGGGGCCGTCGCCGCGGCAATAAGCTGGTCCGGACCAAAGCCGCGGTCGCGCTCCGCAGGCTCCCCGCCGCTGACCGCTCCGCGGGCGTACGGGCCGCTACCCGGCCGGGCCGCCGTCCGCTCCGCCGGGCAGCGGAGGGAAGTTCTGCTCCGTCCAGACCGTCTTGCCGTCCCGCGAGTGCCGGGTGCCCCAGCGCGCCGTGAGCTGTGCGACGAGGAGCAGCCCCCGCCCTCCCTCGTCGGTGCTCCGGGCCCGCCGAAGATGCGGCGAGGTGCTGCTCGTGTCGGAGACCTCGCAGATCAGCCGCTGGTGGTGGATGAGCCGCAGCGTCAGAGGTCCGCCGCCCGCGTAGCGGTAGGCGTTGGTGACCAGCTCGCTGACGATCAGCTCCGTGGCGAAGGTCATGGCCTCGAGCCCCCACGCCGTCAGCTGGTCCGCGGTGAGCCGGCGGGCCCGGGCGGGCGCCGTCGGCTCCGCCGGAAGTTCCCAGGTGGCCACCGACTCCGGCGCCAGGGTCAGTGTCCGGGCCAGCAGCAGCGCGACATCGTCGTTGGGACGCGCCGGCAGCATCCGCTCGACCACCGCCTGCGCCATCTCCTCCACCGGCCTTCGCGCACCGGCCATGACCGCGCACAACTCGGCCAGTCCGGCCTCCATGTCCGGGGAGGCGCCCTCCACGAGCCCGTTCGTGTAAAGGGCGAGGACACTGTTCTCCGGCAGCGTCAGTTCCGCCGACTCGAAAGGGAGCCCGCCCAGCCCGAGCGGGGGACCGGCCGGCAACTCGGCGACGGCGGCCTCCCCCTCCGGTGTCACCACCACCGGCGGCGGATGGCCGGCACGGGCGACGGAGCAGCGCCGGCTCACCGGGTCGTAGACGGCGTACAGACAGGTCGCGCCGACCACCTGCTCGCCCGGCGCGCCCTCGATGTCCTGCTCCTGCTCCCCGGCCAGCCTGTTCACCAGGTCGTCGAGGTGGGACAGCACCTCGTCCGGGTCGAGATCGAGGTCGGCCAGGGTGTGCACGGCCGTACGCAGACGGCCCATGGTGGCAGCGGCGTTGATGCCGTGTCCGACGACATCACCCACGACGAGGGCGACCCGCGCACCGGACAGCGGGATGACGTCGAACCAGTCCCCGCCGACCCCCGTCGCGCCGCCCGCCGGCATGTAGCGGTGAGCGACGACGACCGCCGGATGCACGGGCAGCTCACGCGGCAGCAGGCGGCGCTGGAGCGCCAGCGCGGCACGGTGCTGCTGGGTGAAGCGGCGGGCGTTGTCGAGGGAGAGCGCTGCCCGGGCGGCCAGCTCGCTCGCCAGGGTGAGGTCGTCCTCCTCGAAGGGCTCCGGCAGCTGCGACCGCCACAGGCTGACGAAGCCGAGGACGAGCCCGCGGGCCTTCAACGGCACCACCATCAACGAGTGCATGACGCCCGGCGGCACCTCACCGTGCCCCAGAGCCCTGGCGTTCTCCGACACGTCGATGGAGGGCTCGAGTACGGGCAGCCCGGTGGACAGACACCGGGCCTGCGGCGTGCCCTCGGGGAACGAGTTCACCGTCCCCACCCGGAACAGCAGCCGCTCCGTCTCCGCGGTGACGGTCAGGCAGGCGGTCCTGCGCACCGGCCCGGCGCCTCCCTCCGCGACGGGCTCCTCACCGCGGCTGACCGACTCGAGAAGGTCGACCGACACACAGTCGGCCAGGTCGGGAACCGCCGCGCGGACGAGCTCCTGCGCCGTCGTCTCCACGTCCAGGGTGGTGCCGACGCTGGCGCCGGTCTCGGTGAGCAGAGCAAGCCGGCGCCGCGCCCGGTGGCGGTCGGTGACGTCCTCGACGAGGTCCGTCACACCCAGCACCCTGCCGGAGGCGTCCTCCACACGGAACGCGGACACGGAGACGAACCGCTCCTTGCCGGGCATCGTCGCCATGCGGCACGGCTGCTCGGTGAAGATCATCGGATCGCCGGTCTCCAGCACCTTCCGCAGCCCCGCGTCCACGATCCGGGCGTCCGCCTCGACGAGGAAGTCACCGATGCGGTGACCGCGCGCCTCCTCGGGGGTGACGCCGCCGATGCGTGCGATGGCCCGGTTGATCCGCAGAATGTTCAGGTCCGTGTCGTGCACGGCCAGGCCGATCGGCGACCTGCGGAACAGCCCGTCCATCACGGACCGGTCGATCTCCCACTGCACCACCTCCTCCGCCGGCGCGGCCACCAGGTACCACTCCCGGAGGCGTTCCGCCCGGATCACCTGGCGGGCCCGGATCCCGAAGCCGAGCCTGCGGCCCTCGCGGGTCCGGACGGGCACGGTCCCGAACCAGCCGCGCTGCCGGACGCAGGCGGCGGTGGCCTCGAAGACCTCCGCGTGGTCGTCGGGGTCGACCAGGACCTCCACCGCCGGACGGCCGAGCACCTCCTCGGCCGACCAGCCGACCAGCGTGCGGGCGCGCTCGCTCCAGCCGATCACCAGGCCGTGCCGGTCCAGCACCACGGAGGCGGCTCGACCGTGCGAGTACGGGTCCTCCGGGCTCTCACTGATCAGGGTCACGGGTCCTGTCATCGCTCCTATCCTCCGCCCGGTCCTACGGGGACGCGAGCGATGAATTCCGGGCGGCGCGGCGGTCTGCAAGGAGACAGTACCGAAGGCACAGTGCGGAACGGACAGTGCGGAACTTCCGCCACGGACCATGTCAGGAGCACCCCATGCCGCGCATCACCCCGAATCTCTGGTTCGACACCCAGGGCAAGGAAGCAGCCGAGTTCTACGTCTCCGTCTTTCCGAATTCGGAGATCAAGCACGTCATGTACTACGGCGAGGCCGGTCCGCGGCCGGCCGGCAGCGTGCTGACCGTCGACTTCACCCTCGACGGCCAGGATTACACCGCGATCAACGGCGGCCCGGACTTCACCTTCAGTGAGGCGGTCTCCCTGCTGATCAACTGCGCGGACCAGGAGGAGGTCGACTACTACTGGGAGAAGCTGGGCGAGGGCGGCCAGGAAGGCCCGTGCGGCTGGCTGAAGGACAAGTACGGCCTGTCCTGGCAGGTCGTCCCCGTCGCTCTCGAGGAGCTCCTCAAGGACGAGGACGAGGCACGGGCGCAGCGGGCGATGAAGGCCATGCTCGGCATGAAGAAGCTCGATGTGGCCGCGCTGTACGCGGCCGCCGACCAGACGTGACCCCGGGGGCGCGGCCGGCCGCCGTCGCCGGGACGCCCCCGGCCGGCGGCCCCGCGTCCATGGTCCGTCGCCGCCGCCGGCGGCGGGGCGGCGCCACCGCCTAGCGCGCCGGCGCTGACGGGAACGCGTAGAGCACCTGCGCCTCGTCCCACTCGACGAAGCTGTCCATCAGGGTGGCACCCAGCCCCTCGAGCAGCCGCCGCGACCGGAGGTTCGCCTCCTGGGTCAGCGCGACCACCCCGGGCGACCCGGGTGGGACGCCGTCCTGGGCCCAGGAGACGGCGGCGCCCACGGCCTCACGGGCGTAACCGCGGCCCCAGTGCTCCGGAAGGAGCTGGTACGCCACCTCGGTCCTGCCGTCCCTGGCCCCGGCGGTCACCGACACGAGTCCGACGACCGCCTCGTCCGACTGCCGCACCACCACGAAGACGCCGGGTGCGCCGACGCACCTGCGCTCGCGGATGCGTACGACGTTGCTGTCCACCGGTCCGCCGAGGTGGCGGCGGACCTCGGGGTCCGTCCACAGACGGGTGATCACCGGCACGTCCGCCCGCTCGACCGGGCGCAGGGCGAGTCGTGGGGTGGCGAGCGCCGCGGGCCACGCGGCCGAGGTGGATGCGGAAGACATGTTGCCGATCATGGCATGGGAGCGGTGCGCCGGTCGGCGGTCTGGGAGCGAGGCCCCGCGGTGGGGCCGACCTGGGGCGCCACCGGGTCAAGGCTTGAACACAAAGCACCAATCGCAACGGCGTGTCTTGTCAGGAGTTCGAAACACTCCTACAGTCCAGCGCGATGGGAGCGCTCCCACGGTACGCCCCGCATCTGATGAAGGGACACCATGCGACACCGTTTACGCGCCTTCGCCACCGCACTTCTGCTCACGGTGGGAGCCCCGGCCACGCTGCTGTCGGCGGCGCCCGCCGCCCAGGCGGACCTCCGGACCGCGGCCCAGGCCGACGTCGAGATATGCGAGCAGTACGGCAGTACCACGATCCAGGACCGCTACGTCGTCCAGAACAACCGCTGGGGGACCAGTGCCACCCAGTGCGTCAACGTCACCGGCACGGGCTTCACCCTCAGCCGCGCCGACGGCTCCGTGCCCACCAACGGGGCGCCGAAGTCCTACCCGTCGGTCTTCAACGGGTGCCACTACACCAACTGCTCGCCCGGCACCCGGCTGCCCAAGCAGATCGCGACCATCGGGTCCGCACCCACCAGCATTTCCTACGGTTACGTCGGCAACGCGGTCTACAACGCCTCGTTCGACATCTGGCTCGACCCCCAGCCCAAGACCGACGGTGTCAACCGCACCGAGATCATGATCTGGTTCAACCGCGTGGGCCCCATCCAGCCCATCGGCTCGCGGAGCGGTTCCGCGACCGTCGGCGGCCGCACCTGGGAGGTGTGGACCGGCAACAACGGCGGCAACGACGTCATCTCCTTCGTCGCTCCCACCGCGATCCCCAGCTGGTCCTTCGACGTCATGGACTTCGTCGACCAGACCGTCAGCCGCGGCATGGCCGCGCCGAACTGGTACATGACGAGCATCCAGGCAGGCTTCGAGCCCTGGCAGGGCGGCGCGGGCCTGTCGGTGAACTCCTTCTCCTCCACGATCAGCGACGACGGTGGCAGCGGCGAGGAGCCTCCCGGCGAACCGGCCGGCAGCTGCCAGGTCGGCTACGCCGCCAACGTGTGGCCGGGCGGATTCACCGCGGAGGTGACCGTCAAGAACGCCGGCACCGCTCCCGTCGACGGCTGGAACCTGGGCTTCACGCTGCCCGCCGGCCAGAGCGTCACCAGCGCCTGGAACGCCTCCCTCACCTCGTCCGGCGGCGCGGTGACCGCGCGTGACGTCGGCTTCAACAGCCGCATCCAGGCGGGCGGCACCCAAGCGTTCGGCTTCCAGGGGACATACACCGGCACCTTCGTGGAACCGGACCGGTTCACGCTGAACGGGACCGCCTGCACTGTCGCCCCCTGACGGTCGCCGGCCGCCGTACCCACGGGACGGCACGGCAGGGGCGCGCCTCGGACGGCCGGGTGGCACCGGCCGCACCGGTCCCCCGCACGAGGGGGTGGGGGACCGGTGCTCCGCGGCCCGCGCGCACCGACTGGCACGGCGGGGACCGGGTGGGATCCTGGGAAACGGCATGGTGTTCGGCGGGGGCGGGGACCGTAAGGAGCACGGTGGACCTGGAAAGCACCCTCGACGAGCTCTACGCGTTGCGTCCCGACGAATTCACCGCGGTCCGCAACCAGCGAGCCGCCGAGGCCCGTCGGGCCGGGGACCGCGAACTGGCGGAGCGGATCCGCGCACTGCGCAGGCCGACCGTGTCCGCCTGGGCCGGAAACATGCTCGTACGCAGGGAGCCGGACAAGGTCCGGCCGCTGATCAGCCTCGGCGAGGGTCTCCGCGAGGCACACAGGAACCTCGACGGCGAGCAGCTGCGCGAGCTCGGCAGACAGCAGCACCTCCTCGTCGGTGCGCTGGCCCGCGAGGCGCGGCAGCTGGCGGCGGAGGAAGGACAGTCCGTCGGCGACGCCGCGTTCCACGAGATCGAGGCGACCCTGCACGCGGTGCTCGCCGACCCGGAGGCCGCACGGCAGTGGGCGGGCGGGCACCTCGACCGACCGCTGAACGCGCCGGTGGGCTTCACCGGGCTGGAGGCGGGCGCGGGGGCGACGGTGCGGCCGGCGCGTCGCCCGCCGGAGCCTCCGCCGGAACCTCCACCGGAGCCCTCGCGGGAGCCGGCGGAGGATGCCGGTGCCCGCCGCCGCCGCGAGAAGCTGGACCGCGCCCGGCAGGACGCGGAGGAGGCCGAGCGGCAGGCCCACGAATGCGAGCAGGCCCACGAGGAGGCGTCGGCGGCGCTCGAGCGGTCACAGGCGGCGCTGGACGAGATCAGTGAGCGGGTGGCGGCGCTGGCCCAGGAGCTGGAAGAGGCGCGGGAGCGGGAGCGGCGGACCGAACGCGAGCTCCGGTCCGCGCGCGACCGAGCCGCGGGTACGTCCCGGGCGGCGGTGGCCGACGCACTGCGCGGCGTGGACGCCGTCTGCCAC
>NZ_JBFAQK010000077.1:0-32128 GCF_040677245.1 Streptomyces kurssanovii | reverse complement strand
TCGGCTCCGGCATGTTCCTCGCCGCCTCGACGCTGTACTTCGTCACCGTGGTGGGCCTGCCCGCCGTCCAGGTCGGCGTGGTGCTGTCCGTGGCGTCGTTCTGGATCTGCTTCACCAGCTGCTGCACCTTCGCCTTGTCCCAGACGAGGTTGCCGCCCCGGCTTCCCGACGTCGGCATGTTCATCGACGTACCGTCGCCGCCGCTGATGCCCTTCATCGCGAAGAACATCTCGCCCAGGTCGAACAGGGACATCTCCTTGTCGACGATGAGCGTGTCGAGGCCGGCGCCCAGGGTCGGGTACAGCTT
This sequence comes from Streptomyces kurssanovii, assembly GCF_040677245.1. Lineage (NCBI taxonomy): Bacteria > Bacillati > Actinomycetota > Actinomycetes > Kitasatosporales > Streptomycetaceae > Streptomyces > Streptomyces kurssanovii. Next base: position 31,821 of record NZ_JBFAQK010000077.1, on the reverse strand, counting down.
GAACGGGTTGAGGATCGTGCCGGGGGTCGCCGCCTGGCTCGCCAGCGCGGAGAGGAACTTCTGCTGGTTCTTGGTGCGCGCGAGGTCCGACTCCGCGAAGGCGTAGCGGGTGCGGACGAAGGCGAGGGCCTGCTCGCCGTCGAGGGTCTGCTTGCCCGCCTCGAAGTCGGCGCCGGACTTCTTGTCCTTGAAGCCCTTCTCGATGTTCATCTCGACACCGCCGAGCGCGTCCACGATGTTGGCGAAGCCGGCGAAGCCGATCTCCGCGTAATGGTCGATGCGCAGGCCGGTGTTGTGCTCGACGGTGCGGACCAGCAACTCGGGCCCGTCCTCCGCGTAGGCGGCGTTCAGCTTGGTGCGCCGGCCCTGGTTGGGGAACTTCTTGCCCGACTCGGAGCCGATGAAGGACGGTATCTCGACGTCCGAGTCACGCGGCAGGGACACCATCGTGTTCCCGCTGCCGCAGGCCGCGAGGATCATCATCGAGTCGGTGCGCTTGCCCGCGGCGTCACCGGTGTGGAGCTTCTTCTTCTCCTCGGCCGTCATGCCCTCACGGCTGTCGGAGCCGACGATCAGATAGGTGGTGCAGTCGCCCTCCGCGGGCCGCTCGATCACCTTGGCGAGGTCGACCTCGCGCCGCACCTTGGAGTCCGCCCAGAAGTACGTGCCGATGGTGGTGCCCAGCACGGCGACCAGCACCACGATCGAGCCGATCTTCAGCCGGCGCCGCCAGTCGGGCGCCGGGCCGGGCTGCCGGGAGGGTCTGCCCTGAGGGGGCACACCGCCGCCGCCCGCGCCGCGGTAGACCTGGCCCGTGTTGTAGCCGCTGTCGTACCCCGGCTCGGCGTAGCCCTGGTCGTAACCGCGGGGCTGCTGAGGGGGGACCCCGCCGTGCTGCGGGGCGGCCGGTCGCTGGACATGGCGCATGACGCGCGCGCCCTCGGGCCGGTCCCCGGCGCTGCCGCGCCCGTAGCCGCGTGCGTTGCCGTTGCCGCCGTTGTCGGTCCATCCATCGGGCCAGTCATTCATGCGGAACAGTGTGCAGGGCGGGGTGGCCGCCCAGACAGGGTGGGTGAGGAATCGCACCAGGGCTGTAGCGAACCTGATGCATTCCGGCCCCGGCATATGGTGGACGGCATGACAGATCAGGCCCAGCGCCCGGAGGATGAAATTCCGGGCAAGCCCACTTCGGCGTCCCGCACCACGCTCAGCCACATCATGACCGGCAGTGACACGAATCTCCTCGGCACCGTGCACGGCGGCGTGATCATGAAGCTGGTGGACGACGCGGCCGGAGCCGTCGCGGGCCGGCACTCCGGCGGACCCGCGGTCACCGCCTCCATGGACGAGATGGTGTTCCTGGAGCCGGTCAGGGTGGGCGACCTGGTCCATGTGAAGGCACAGGTCAACTGGACCGGCCGGTCCTCCATGGAGGTCGGCGTACGGGTCCTGGCCGAGCGCTGGAACGAGTCGACGCCCGCCACCCAGGTCGGCAGCGCCTACCTCGTCTTCGCCGCGGTGGACGCGGACGGCAAGCCGCGCCCGGTGCCGCCGGTCGTCCCGGAGACGGAGCGGGACCAGCGCCGCTACCAGGAGGCGCAGATCCGGCGCACGCACCGGCTGGCCAGGCGCCGGGCGATCCGGGAGCTGCGCGAGAAGCGCGCCGCGGAGGGCATGGAGGACTGAGCCCGGCCGCCCGGCGAGGGTCTACGGGCAGACGACCTGGTCGCCCGTCACCGCGCCGAACTCACCGCGGTGGGGCTCCTGCGTCTGGACGGGGGTGACGCCCTTGAAGTCGGTCCCCGCCGTCACCTTCATCGTGGGGCCCTGTCCCTTCACCGGACGCAGCTCGGCACCGGGCAGCGCGGCCTGGAGCGACTTCGCCGAGCGGTCCCACCGCGGGTCGTACGTCACATAGGTGCGCCCGACCTCACCGCCGCCGCCGTTGAGCGGGGCGCGTGTGGTGTCGAAGCCGAGGCCGTTCAGGGCCTTGTCGACCTTCTCGCCGAGGCCGGCGAGGTGGGTCCCGTTGTAGACCTGGACCTTGATCTGCTTCGGGTCGACGTCGACGACGGTGGCCTTGGCACGCTTCGGGCGGTGCGGTGCGAGCGGCCTGTCCTCCCGCAGCAGCCCGAACAGCCGCTGCGCCCGCGCGTCGTCCCACTTCACGGTGGACCCGATGCCCTTGACCGGGAAGCCGACATCGCCGACGGGCACGGAGGTGAACTCCGAGGAGGACGGCGTGAAGCCCCGCATCGCCCGGCCGAGGGCGAGCATCTGCCGGGTGCCGAACTGCCGGTCGGCGCGGACCGAGCCGAGCATCGTCGAGGTGACCTTCCGGAACTTCACCGGGTTGAGCAGCACACCGCCGCTGGTCGCCCGGTCGACGAGCGCTGCCAGGAAACGCTGCTGGCGTTGCATCCGCCCCAGGTCGGCGGCGCCGTCGATATGGCGGGAGCGCACGTACTGCAGCGCCTGCCCGCCGCTCAGCTTGTGGGTGCCGACCGGCAGATCGAGACCGGTGTAGGTGTCCTTCATCGGCCGGGCGGTGCAGACCTCCACCCCGCCCACCACGTCCACCGTCTTCATGAAGCTGGTGAAGTCGACCTCGAGATAGTGGTCGATCTTGACCTTGGTCATGTGCTCGACCGTGCGCACGGTCAGGCCGGGGCCGCCCTCGGCGTAGGCCGCGTTGAGCTTCACCGGATGCGGCTTGTGATGCTTGCCCGTGGTGCTGTCGGTGTGCTCGGGGATCTCCGCGTAACTGTCCCTGGGCAGGCTGACCACACTGGCGCGATCACGGTCCTCGGCGATGTGCACCAGCATGATCGTGTCGGTGCAGTTGCAGGGCGCCCCGCCGAGCCGGTACTTCTTCTTCTCCTCCGGCGTGATCTTGTCCCGGCCGTCGGTGCCGACGACGAGGATGTTCGTGCCCCGGCCGCCCTCGGGCCGGTTCTTCATGTCACGGAACGGGTCGACCCGGTCGATCTCCGTGTCGAGCCCGGTGACCAGGGCGTGCCCGATGCCGCCCACGCCCAGGACCAGCACCGAGAGCGATGTGACGATCCGCATGCCCCAGCGCGGCCGTGCCGCGCGCCCGTCCCGGCGCACCGGCGGCGATCCGCCGCCCGTCCGCCGTGCGGGGTGCCCGCCCCGCCCTGCCGGCCGCGCCGGCTGTCGCGCGGCGGGCCGCCCCGCGGCGCCTCGCTGCGGGGCCGGACGGGGGCGGGGACGCGGGCGGGGCGGTGGGGGCAAGAGGACACCTCCGCGGACGACAGGGGATTCCCCGCACCGTAGGCCCATACGATCTGCGACACCGGCCGCCGCGCCTGGGAGTCCCCCGTTCGCGGTAACGTGGCGGGCGATGAACGCCACGCCCGCTGTCTCCGTGATCATGCCGGTCCTCAACGAGGAGCGGCATCTGCGCAACTCCGTCCGCCACATCCTCGAGCAGGAGTACGACGGAGAGATGGAGGTGGTGATCGCGCTCGGGCCGTCCACGGACCGCACCGACGAGATCGCCGCCGAGCTCGTACGGGAGGACCCGAGGGTCCGCACCGTGCCGAATCCGACGGGCCGCACCCCGGCCGCGCTGAACGCCGCCATCAAGGCGTCCCGCCACCCCGTCGTGGTGCGCGTCGACGGCCACGGCATGCTGTCCCCGAACTACATCGCGACCGCGGTCCGCCTGCTGGCGGAGACCGGCGCGCAGAACGTCGGCGGCATCATGCACGCGGAGGGTGAGAACGCCTGGGAGGACGCCGTCGCCGCCGCGATGACCTCGAAGGTGGGCGTCGGCAACGCCGCGTTCCACACGGGCGGCAAGGCGGGCCCCGCCGAGACGGTGTACCTGGGTGTCTTCCGGCGCGAGGCGCTGGAGCAGCAGGGCGGCTACAACGAGGAGTTCATCCGCGCCCAGGACTGGGAGCTGAACTTCCGCATCCGCGAGGCGGGCGGCCTGATCTGGTTCTCCCCGGAGCTGCGGGTCCAGTACCGTCCCCGGCCGTCCGTGCGGGCGCTCGCCAAGCAGTACAAGGACTACGGGCGTTGGCGCCATGTCGTGGCCCGCTACCACCAGGGCTCGATCAACCTGCGCTACCTGGCGCCGCCGACGGCGCTCTGCGCGATCGCCGCGGGCATCGTGGCGGGTGCCACGCTGACGCCGTGGGCGTTCGCCGTCCCTGCCGGCTACCTGGCGGCCATCACCGCGGGCTCCGTCCCCGCCGGCAAGGGCCTTTCCCTCAAGGCCCGGATCCAGATCCCGGTGGCGCTGGCCACGATGCACCTGTGCTGGGGCTACGGCTTCCTGACGAGCCCCCGCTCGCTGGCGAAGAAGGTCATCGCGAGCCGGCGGCCCTCCGTCAGGGCCGCTGCCTGAGCACGGCCCACAAGCAAGACGACAGCGCCGGTCCGCCCCGTGGAGGGGCGGACCGGCGCTGTCGTGCGAGGACGGCCGGTGTGCCGGGTCAGATCCGGTACGGCGCGTAGATGTCCATGCAGGCGCCCTTGTCGTCGCCCATGACCGTCTCCGTGTTCTTCGGCGGGCCCGCGGCCGGCTCCGGCTTCGGGAACGTGTCCCCGGTCCGCCAGTCCGCGCCGACGATCAGCGTCACGCCGGACACCTCGGACGACTTGCGCACCGCGCTCGCCGGGATGCCGAGGGCCGTGGCGACGGCGTGCGCGTCGCCGCCCAGGTCGACGCTCGGGAACAGGACCTGTGTGCGGCTCTCCGCCTCCGGGGTCCCGTCCGCCTTGGCGCCCGTGAAGCCCTGGCCGGTGAGCAGTCCGGCCACCGCGGCCGCTCTGCGGGGAGTGGGGTCCTGGTTCACGCCGGTGCCGTTGCGGACCATGATCCCGATCTCGGCGGGGTCGGCGGCCGGATCCTTCGGCGCGGCGGAGGGCTTGGGCTTCGACGTCGGCGCCTTGCCGTCCACCGGAGCGTCCTCGCGCAGCATCTGCCACAGACGGTCCGCCTCACCGGGCGCGGGCAGCACATGCGCCTTCGGGTTGTCCGGGTCCGGTATGCGCGGCATGGTGAGCATCGCGATCCGGCTGGTGGGCACGTCCTTGAGGGTCATCCCGAGGTCGAACAGCTTCTTGACCGTGCCGATCTCCTCGGAGACCTGGAGCGACTTGGTCGCGGTCTCCGCGAGGTCCATGAGCCGGCCGGTGTCGGTGAAGGCGTTCTGGTCCTTGAGATTGCGGATCACCGAATTCATGTACATGTGCTGCGCCTTGGAGCGTCCGAAGTCGCTCTCGAAGGCGTGGCGGGTACGCAGCCACTGGAGCGCCTGCTCGCCCTTGATCGGCCAGGTGCCCGCCTCGAGCCGCAGACCGGAGCCGCCGGGCACGTTCGGTTTGGGGCCGTCGTACACACCGTGCTTCACGCAGACCTCGGCGCCGCCGATCGCGTCGGCCATCGCGACCACGCCCGCGAAGTCGACCATCATCCAGTGGTCGATGTAGACGCCGGTGAGCTCCTGCCAGGTGGCGAGGGTGCAGCCGGGACCGCCGCGGCCCAGCGTGGCGTTGATGAGGTCACGCGTCGCCGGGAATTCGTCCCCGGTCTTGGGATCGGTGCACTTCGGGATGTCGACCTTGGTGTCGCGCGGGATGGAGACGACCGAGGCGTTCTTGCGGTCGGCGGACACGTGCAACAGCATCTGCACGTCCGCGAGCGGCTTGGCACCCACACTCTTCTTGGAGCCGCCGAGCTTGAGGTTGGCCGCGGTGTTCCTGCTGTCGGAGCCGATGAGAAGGACGTTCAGCGGGGTCTGGCCGGCGGCGTTCGGGGCGCTCTTCCTCACGTCAGAGTCGGCCGAACTGCGTTCCCCCTTACGGATGTTGCTGTTCAGGTGCTCGTAGTACATATATCCGGCCCCCGCCGTGCCGAGCACGAGCACCGAGACCGTGATCGCGACGCCGCGCAGTATCCGGCGTTTGCCGCGTTTCGCGCGACGCCGGGGCCCGCCGCGCCGGTGCCCGCCGCCGCTGCCGTTCTCCGCCTGCGCGGCGTCCGGGCTCCGTTCGTCGTCGAGGGCCGTACGGCTGCCGGGGACACGGGTCCCCTCGCCGTACAGCCCTTCGTCCCAGCCGAGATCGCCGGGTTCCGCCACGTGCTCCCGGGTCCCCTCCCCACGCACGCTGTTTCTTCCCACCCCTGGGTCCCCCCTGGTTTCAGGCTCGTGTCACGAGCCGTTCCTCCGGCGTCATCCGGCACAGACCTTCTTGTCGGCTTCGACCTTCTGGATGTCGTCCGGCACCTTCGCCGGACCGGTGATGGGCACCCCTGCGCCCTTGAAATCGGGACCGAGGGTCAGCGTCATCGCCGTCAGACCCTCCGCGTCCTGTGTGCCCGGCTTCAACGCCGCGGCAGGCAGGCCCATCAGGTCCGCGAGTGCGCGGGCCTGGTCGGCCTGGTTCGGTGCGTACTCGAGGGTCGTCCTGGTCACGTCCGCCGGGGCGTTCCCCTTGTTGGCGGACTTGAGGACGCCCTCGGTGTTCTGGAGCCAGTCGAGGGTCTTCTGCGCGGCGCCCGTCGGTCCGCCGCCGTTGAACACATCGACGCGGACGTCGGACGCCTCGGCCCTGGTGCCTTCGAGAAGGGCGTTCTGCTTGTCCTTGGCCTGCTTCTTCTTCTGCTCGACCTCGGTGAGGGAGACGTCCTCGCGGACCATCGAGAACAGCGACTCGGCCTTGCTCTCGTCGAGCACGACCGTGGCCTTGACCGTCTCCGCCGGGTTGTCCCGCACGGGCACGGTCGCGAAGGTCAGGTTCTTCATGTCGAACTTGCCGAGCTCCAGACCGAGGTCACGGAGCTTCATGATGTCGTTTATCTGGGAGTCGACGGTCAGCGCCTTGGTGCCGGCCTCCGCCAGCTTCACCAGCTTCGTCGGGCTGGTCAGCGTGTCGTTGGACTTCAGCTTGCGCATCAGCGAGCTCAGGAACTGCTGCTGCAGCTTGATGCGGTCGAGGTCGCCGCCGAAGCCCACGGCGTGCCGGGTACGGACGAACGCCAGGGCCTCCTCGCCCTCGATCTCGTGCTCGCCCGCGGGCAGGTCGAGCTTGGAGTCGGGGTCCTTTATGTCCTTGGCGAGGCAGATCGGCACACCGCCGACCGCCGAGGTCAGCGTCTTGACCGCGTTGAAGTCGGCCACCATGAAGTGGTCGGGCTTGATGCCGGTGAGCTCGGTGACCGTACGCATGGTGCAGCTCGGCGTACGGCCCGACTGACCGAGGCTCACATTGAAGCGTGTGTTCGGCGATCCCGGGATGGTCTTGGTCGACCCGTCCTCCTGCGTGGTCGGGCAGTCCGGGATGTCCGTGATCAGGTCACGCGGGATGCTCAGCGCCGTCGCGTTGGTGCGGTCCTTGGACACGTGCAGCAGCACCGTCGTGTCGGCGTGGCCGGCGCTGTTCCTGTCGCCGTAGCCCTCGTTGCCGTCACCTGTGCGCTTGTCCGTGCCGATGACCAGGATGTTGATCGCCCGGTCCTTGCTGAAGCCGCCGGTGCCGGCGCCGTCGTCGGGGACCGAGGTGATGTTCGAGTTGAGGTGCTCGTAATAGAGGTATCCGGCCGTGGCCGTGCCCACCATCACCAGCGCGAGCGTGCCGCCCGTCCACAGCAGCGCCTTCTTCTTGCGCGACCTGCCCTGCTTGCGCTTGCGCCGGCCGGTCTGGGCCTGTGCCGCCCGGCCGCCGGACGCGTCACCCGTGCGACGCCTGCGCTGCTCGGGGACCTCGGTGCCCGGGGCGGTCGTACCGCGCCGGGCACCATTTCCGGCCGCCGGGTTCCGTGGGGCGGCACCGCGGCCGCCGGCCGCGCCGGATCTTGTGCTGCTGCGGCCGGAGCCTCTGGCGGAGGGGAACGACTGCGGTGCGGATTGATCCAGTCGCAGTTCGTAGTTGCCGGTCTGCGGGTTGAGTACCCACTGGTCGGCGGGGTCGATCTCGTCCGCCCGCCCACGGCTTTGCGCATCCACGGTTGCTTGAGTCCTCCGTCGGGTGCCACGCGACGCGCCTCCCCCGGCAGGCGCTCGGTCCTTCGATCCAGCAGTGCGCGACACAGGGTCGGAAGCACCGGATCGCGTCACACTATCCGTCCAGTTCAGCGTCGAGCGACGTCCGTGACAAATTCCACGCCCCTTACAACTGGGCAATTCGCCCAATCCGTCAGCACTCTCTGCTTCCGTTTGGCCATTGCTTTACTCACACATCCCTTCGGCGGCATTGGTACCGGGAAATGTCGGTGTCGCACTGGGTGCGGTGGTCCCGCCGGTGTCCGGTTCTCCGGTGGTCCCCTCGCCCTCGCGTTCGCCGTTCGGTACGACCGTGACCGGCTCGTCCTCGCGCAGACTCTCGAAGAGTTCGTTCGCATCCGGCTGCACGAGCTCGTCCCGGTTGGGATTCGCGGCGTGCGGCTGCCGGGGAACGGTGAGGAATTGGACCTTTTCCGTCGGAATGCTCCGAAGTGAGCGGGTCAGGTCGTACAGGTCCTTCAGTGAGTCGAGACCCGGATCGGTGGTGATGGACTTCGTCGCCGCGTCGAGCACCGGATAGAGCCTCGTCGGATTGAGCAGTACGCCGTTGCTCTGCACCTTCTTGACCAGCGCGCCCAGGAACTGCTGCTGCCGCTCCATGCGCTCGGTGTCGCTGCCGTTGCCCAGCGTCTTGCGCGCCCGGACGAACCCGAGTGCCTCCTCGCCGTGCAGCGTCTGCGGTCCGGCCGGCAGCTTGAGCCGCGCGTCCTTGTCGTCGATCGGCTCCTTCAGGCACACCTCGACGCCGTCCACGGCGTCCACCATGTCCTTGAAGCCGCGGAAGTCGATCACCATGTGGTGGTCGATGCGGACCCCGGTGAACTTCTCGACGGTACGGATGGTGCAGGCCGCCCCACCGAACTGGAAGGCCCAGTTGAACTGCGCCGTCTGCTCCTTGGAGCGGCTGCCGTCCGGCTTTCCGCAGCTCGGGACGGTGACCAGCAGGTCGCGCGGGATCGACATCGCCGTCGCGCTCTTACGGTCGGCCGCGATGTGCAGCAGGATCGTGGTGTCGGAGCGCTGGCTGCCGCCGTTCTCGTCCCGGCCGTACTTGCTGTTGCCCTCCCCGGCCCGGGTGTCGGAGCCGAGCAGCAGGATGTTCTGCGCGTCGACGGCGACGGGCGTGGGGCGTTCCTTCTCGTACGTCTCCAGTTCGGCGGCGGCGGTGGTGTCCGTGGTGATGTTGGAGTCGAGCTTTCGGTAGAACCACCAGCCGGCGCCGGCGGCGGCGAGCACGACGAGCGAGGTGCCGAGCGCGGCCCAGCGCATCCAGTGCCGTGGCGGCCTGCCTCCGGCCGGGCCGTCGCCGTCCCCGCCCTGACCGTCTCCGCCGCCGCCACCGTCGCCCGGTCCGCCGCCGCCCGAGGGGGGCGGGCCGTCGGCGCGGGTGCTGTCCGCGTCACCCGTACGGGCACCGCCCGGCGAGGAGGACGGGGTGTCCTGCGCCTCGGCGGCATCGCCGCCGGACGTGACGTCCGTGCCGGGCGTGGGGTCAGCCGCGGCCTCGGGGGCGTCGCCGCCGGGCTCCGCGTCCGTCCTGACCACGGGCCCAGGCGTGTTCCCGGCGTCGTCGTCGGGCGTCGGGCCTGTCGGGTCAGTGGCGTCGTCGGGCGTAGGGCCTGTTGCGTTCCCGGCCTCGTCGTCGGTCGGACGGCCTGTGTCAGCGGCCGCACCCTCGGCCGTATGGCCTGCCGGGTCAGTGGCCTCGCCGGCCGCCGAGGCCGCTTTGGTCCCCGCCCGCGTGTCGGGGGTGGCGTCCGCCGCGTCCTCGGGGTTCGGGCCGGCAGTGGAGGCGGCCGTGTCCCCGGCCGGGTCGTCGGCCGTCGAACCCGCCGCGGTCTCGGCGCGTGTGTCAGCGGCGGTGTCGCCCGCTCTCCCGGAGTCGGCCGGGCCGCCGGGCGTGGCGGAGTCGTCCGCGACCGCGGATCCCGCCTTCTCGTCCGCGTCGGTGGACCCCGAGGGGTCCACCGGCGTGCCGGCCTTGTCCGTCACGTGTGCGTCCATCCTTCATGGCGTCGGCGGCACGCTGGGCTGCCGATCGCTGGTCTAGACGGCTGAACCCGGCGCTAGGTTGTGCGTTGAAGCACGCTTGTCGCCGATCATCCACCGGGGCCGCCGCCGGACGGGGAGGGCTCGGCCCGAGTGTGCGCCACACGGGTGGACGCCCCACGCTTGTCATACCGCCGTGACGGTGACCCGCTCGCTCTCGACGCGCTTCTCCAGGGCGTCTTGCGACAAGTCGCCGAGATTCCGGCACAGAACGACGGAGGCCCCGGCCGCCAGGGGCGCGTACAACCCCGCGGACAGCCCTTCCCAGGAGTCGTAGGACTTCCCGGACAGAAGCCGCGACCCCGGCGCGAGACCCAGCCGCTCCGCGTCCTCCCGTGCCCGCCCGACCAGTTCGGCACCGGTCAGTTCAAGGTCTCCGACGGTCAGTGCCGGCTCGTCCGGGTCCACCGGCGCGTAGGCCGCGAACCTGTCGCCCTGGCCGGGCACCTCCACCGCGTAGTCGGCGTAGCCCGCCGGAGGGGTGGGGAAGCGGCGTCCCAGCGGTGCGAGGGACAGTGCGATCCGGTCGCCGCCGCAGGCGAGCCCGTCGTCGAACCGGCCCGGCCCCGCCACGACATGGTCCGCGCGCGCCGCGTCGCCGCCGACGTCCGCGATCACGCCCACGGAGGAGCAGGCCAGCAGCCAGACAGCGCTCTGCCAGTGCGCCGGCAGCAGCAGCGCGAGCCGATCGCCCGGCTCCGCGGAGAGGTCGCCCTGGAGCAGATTCGCCGTCTTCGCCACCCAATTGGCGAAGGTGGCGACGGACAATTCGACCCGCTCACCGGTGGCGTCGTCGTAGAAGGTGACCAAGGGGCGCGCGGGGTCCGCGGCGAGCGCGGATCGCAGCAGGTCGGCGGGGGTGCGGTCGCTGGCGTTCATCCGCGCAAGCGTACGCCGCCGCCCGGCGCGGAGGCGGCCGCTCGGGTGACGGTGTCCTCCGGTCGGCCCGAAGGGGCGCCGGTCCGCCGGTGGTTTGCCGCCGAGCGCGGCCCGCCGCACCGGCCCAGGATCCTTGCCATGCGTGGATACCTGGCTTCTTCCGTCGGAGTGGCGTGCGCGACCGCGCTCGTCATTCCGCTCTCGCTCGCTTCCGGCGCGTTCGCCGCGCCCCTGCCGGCCGCCGCGGTCCCACAAGCACCGGACGTGCCCGGCTCGACCCAGTCCCTGCCACTGAAGGTCATCGGCCAAACCCCCTCGGACCGTTCCGCCGGCACCCCCGAACTGGGCCTTCCCGAGCAGGACGTCGACCCGTTCTCGCTCGTCGGCCTGGTCTGGGAGGACGCGTTCACCGAACTCCACGGCACCGTCGAGGTGCGCACCCGGGCGGCCGGGTCCGGTGTCTGGTCCGACTGGCAGCAGGTCGAGACGCACAACTCGGAGCACGCGGCCGACCCCGGCACCGCCGAGAGCGAGTCGCGCTCGGTGCGCGGCTCCACCGCCCCGCTGTGGGTCGGCGCCTCGGACGGCGTGGAGGTACGCGTACGGGCCGAGGACGGCACCTCGAGCGGACTGCCCGAGGGCATGCGCCTCGAACTCGTCGACCCCGGCGACGATCCGGCCGCCGCGGACCCCGACACGGACACCGCCCCTGACACGGACACCGCCCCCGACACGGACACCGCCCCCGAACCCGACACCGACCAGGTCGCGGCAGGCCCCGACACGGAGCCCACCGTCGGTCGTTCCCCGGTCGGCGGCCTGGTGATCCCGGCCCTCAACCAGGCCGACACCGAGGCAGAGGCGGCCGCGGCGGGTGACCTGCTCGCCGGCGATCTCGCGGCCGGCGCCAAGCCGTACATCGGCCCGAGGCCGAGCATCGTCACCCGCAAGGGATGGGGCGCCGACGAGTCGTGGCGGGAGAAGGCGTTCGTCTACACGGGCTCGGTGAAGGCCGCGTTCGTCCATCACAGCGCCACCGGCAACAACTACACCTGCAAGGAGGCCCCCTCCGTTATCCGCAGTATCTACCGCTACCACGTCAAGAGCAGTGGCTGGCGCGACATCGGCTACAACTTCGCCGTCGACAAGTGCGGAAACATCTACGAAGGCCGGGCAGGAGGCGTGGCCAAGCCGGTGCTCGGCGCGCACACCCTGGGTTTCAACACGAACAGCACGGGCATCGCCGTGCTCGGCACGTACAGTTCCTCCAATCCGCCGCAGGCCGCGGTGACCGCCGTGGCCAAGCTGACCGCGTGGAAGCTCGGCCTGCACGGGATCAACCCCGCGGGCAAGGTGACGCTCACCTCGGCCGGCAGCGGGAAATACGCGAAGGGCGTCAAGGTTCAGCTCAACGCCATCTCCGGACACCGCGACGGCTACGTCACGGACTGCCCCGGAGGCCGTCTCTACAGCCAACTCGGAACCGCCAGAACGGCTTCGGCCAAGCTCCAGGGCCGCTGACGGAGGACGGGGCCGGGCCGCGGCGGACGCACCTCGGGCCGCTGTGGACGCAACTCATAAACTGGCCGGTCAAAACCGTGACCGAGCCCGGCCCCAGCAGGAAGCAGAGAACGCATTGAACCTGGCCCCAGAAGCGATCCTCCTGGTCGGAGGCAAGGGCACCCGGCTGCGTCCGCTCACCGTCCGCACCCCGAAGCCGATGGTCCCGGCGGCGGGCGTGCCGTTCCTCACCCATCAGCTGGCGCGGGCGCGGGCGGCGGGCGTCGAGCACATCGTGCTCGCCACCTCCTACCTGGCGGAGGTCTTCGAGCCGTACTTCGGCGACGGCTCCGCGCTGGGGCTGCACCTCGAATACGTGACGGAGGAGGAGCCCCTCGGCACCGGCGGGGCCATCCGCAACGTCGCCTCCCGGCTGCGGTCGGGCCCCGAGGACCCGGTCCTCGTCTTCAACGGCGACATCCTCACGGGACTCGACATCGAGGCCCTCGTCGGCACGCACCGCTCGTCCGGGGCCGACGTCTCCCTGCACCTCACCCGGGTCGAGGACCCGCGCGCCTTCGGCCTGGTGCCGACGGACGCGACCGGGCGCGTCACCGCGTTCCTGGAGAAGCCCCAGACGCCCGAGGAGATCGTCACCGACCAGATCAACGCGGGCGCCTACGTCTTCCGGCGTTCCGTCATCGACTCCATCCCGGCGGGCAGGCCCGTCTCCGTCGAGCGCGAGACCTTCCCGGAGCTGCTGAGCGCCGGAGCCCACCTCCAGGGCATGGTCGACTCCACGTACTGGCTGGACCTCGGCACGCCGCACGCCTTCGTCCGCGGCTCCGCCGATCTGGTCCTGGGCCGTGCTCCCTCTCCCGCCGTGCCGGGCAGGCGCGGCGACCGGCTGGTGCTGCCGACCGGGCGGGTGGCGCCCGGCGCGAAGCTGACCGGCGGCACCGTGGTCTGCGAGGGCGCGATCGTCGGCGAGGACGCCAGGATCGACGGCAGCACGGTCCTGGCCGGCGCGGTCGTGGAAGCGGGCGCCGTGATCTGCGACTCACTCGTCGGCGCGGGCGCACGCATCGGGGCGCGCACGGTGCTGTCCGGCGTGGTCGTCGGGGACGGCGCTGTCGTGGGTGAGGACAACGAGCTCAGGGACGGTGCGCGGGTGTGGTGCGACGCGGTCCTCCCGGCGGGCGCGGTCCGCTTCTCCTCCGACCAGTAGCCTGGCCGCATGGCAGGGCGCTTCCGACCGGACACGAGCCGCGCCACCGTGCGCGGTGGCGCGAGCGGCGTACCCGCGGCGATACCGCGACAGGTCCCCGCCGCGCCCGCCGCCGCCCGGACCCGGCGGTGGACCCCGCCGTGGCCGCTGGACCTCCAACTGGTCCTCGGCCCGTTGCGCCGGGGCCCCGCCGATCCCACCTTCCGTACGACGCCGGACGGCTCGGCCTGGCGGGCCAGCCGCACCCCGGCCGGGCCCGGGACGCTGCACGTCGCGATGCGGGCCGGCACCGTCGAGGCCGAGGCCTGGGGGCCGGGCGCGGAGTGGCTGCTCGACCGGCTTCCCGAGCTGCTCGGGGCCTCCGACGAGCCGGAGGCCTTCACCCCGCGGCACCGGCTGGTCGCCGCCGCGCAGCACCGGCGGCCGGGACTGCGGCTGCTGCGCACGGGACTCGTCATGGAATCCCTGATCCCCTCGATCCTGGAACAGAAGATCACCACGGACGAGGCCTACCGGGCCTGGCGGCTGCTGGTCCGCACGTACGGCGAACCGGCGCCGGGCCCGGACCAGCGCCTGTACGTCATGCCGGAGCCGCGCACCTGGGCGCTCGTCCCGTCCTGGGAATGGCACCGCGCGGGCGTCGACAACAAGCGCGCGTCGACGATCCTGCGCGCGGTGCGGGTGGCCCGCCGGATGGAGGAAGCGGCGGCGATGGAGCCAGAACAGGCCATGGCGCGGCTGGAGTTGATCCCCGGCATCGGCCCGTGGACCTCGGCGGAGGTGATCCAGCGCAGCAACGGCGCACCCGACGCGGTCACGGTCGGCGACCTGCACCTGCCGCGGATCGTCGGCTACTCCCTGGCCGGTGAACGCAACACGGACGACGCGGCGATGCTGGAGCTGCTCGCCCCCTACGAGGGCCAGCGCCACCGCGCGGCACGCTTGATCCTGCTGGGGGGCCGCGTCCCGCCGCGCCGCGAACCGAAGATGCGCAGGGTCGACATCGCCGCGTGGTGACCGGCAGCCCGGAGGTGTCCCGGGCTGCCGGTGGGCGTCCCTAGCGGACCTCGATGAAAGCGGAAGCCTCCCGCGCCGGGCGGGCCTTGGGCGCGACGGCGGCGTGGCCGATCGCCACGGCACCCATCGGGTCCCATGTCGGCGGCAGCGACAGCACCTCCCGCACCACATCGCGGCAGAACATCGTCGAAGAGACCCACGCCGATCCCAGCCGCTCGCCCGCGAGCGCCACCAGGAAGTTCTGCACACCGGCGCCCGCCGCGACGACGAACATCTCGCGCTCGGCGGCGTCCCGGCGCTCGTCGCCGTAGGTGTGCGCGCCGTCCGCCACCAGGCACGGCACCGCCAGGTACGGGGCGTTGCGCAGGACGTCCCCGCGCCGGACCCGCTTGGCGACGGACTCCTCCGACTTTCCGTCACGGCGCAGGTCCGCGATCCAGGCGTCGCGCATCGCGTCCAGCAGGCGGCGGCGCGAGCCGGCCGATTCGAGCAGGACGAAGCGCCACGGCGTCGTGTGATGGGGGGCGGGCGCCGTCACCGCGGCCGCGACCGCGCGCCGCACCGCGCCGCCGTCCACCGGCTCGTCGGTGAACTCCCGGACCGTGCGGCGCTGTGTCACCGCCTCCCGTATCGCCTCCGAGGTGCCCAGCCGGAACATGTCGTCGGCGGCGATCCGGACCAGCGCTCTCGCGTCCTCGTCGGCGTCGCCCACGATGTGCGGCAGGCCGCGGACGACGGCGACAGGCAGTCCTTCGGCCTTGCCCTTCACCAGGTCGCCCGCGGCGGCGAGTTCGTCGGCGGTGGCCACGACGGTGGCGCTGAGGGGATTGCCGTGGGCGTCGGTGCCGCCGCGCAGGTCGTCCAGGACCCGCACGCCCGCCGCGCCGATCGCGATGTCGGTCAGTCCGGTCCTCCAGGGCCGGCCGGAGGTGTCGGTGACGATGACGCCGAGGTCGACGCCGAGCTCGTCGCGCAGCCCCTCGCGGATCGCGCGGGCGGAGGCGTCCGGGTCCTCCGGCAGCAACAGCACCGTGCCCGCGGGGGTGTTGGACGCGTCGACGCCCGCCGCGGCCATCACCAGGCCCTGCCGGTTCTCGACGATGCGCAGGGCGCCGCGCCGGGCGACCACCCGTACCGTCTCCGCGTCGATGGCGGCCTCACGGTCCGCCGCCTGGACGATCCGCCCCTCCGCCTTGCTGACGATCTTGGAGGTGACGAGCAGTACGTCCCCGTCGGCCAGTCCCGGGGAGGTGGCGGCGATCAGCTTGGCGAGGTTGTCGCCGGGCCGGACCTCGCCGAGTCCGGGCAGCGCCCAGACCCGGTACGACGCCGGGCTCACGCCTGTACCTCCTCGGCCAGCGCCAGTGCCGCCCGGGCCATGTCGGCGGCCGCGTCCACGTCGGTCATCATCAGCGGCACCGCCCGGCAGCGGATGCCCGCCGCCTCGACGGCGCCGACCGCCGGCTCGTCGACCGTGTCGACGAGCCAGCCGTCGAGCAGCCCGGAGCCGTAGTGCTGTGCGACCGCCGCCGCGGTCGCCTCCACGCCCACCGCGGCGAGGACCTTGTCGGCCATGCCGCGCACGGGCGCGTCACCGACGATGGGGGAGAGGCCGACGACCGGGACGCCCGCCTCCGCGATGGCCTCCCGGATGCCGGGCACGGCGAGGATCGTGCCGACGCTGACGACCGGGTTCGACGGCGGGAAGAGGATCACGTCCGCGGAGGCGATGGCCTCCAGCACTCCGGGCGCGGGCTTGGCCTGCTCGGCACCGACCGGGACGACCGCCTCTGCGGCCACGGAGGCCCGCAGCCGCACCCAGTACTCCTGGAAGTGGATGACCTTGCGTTCACCGTCGAGCGTCACGGCGACATGGGTCTCCACCCGGTCGTCGGACATCGGCAGCAGCCGTACGCCCGGGTTCCACCGGTCGCACAGGGCCTCGGTGACGGCGCTGAGCGGGTAGCCGGCGCTCAGCATCTGCGTACGGACGATGTGGGTGGCGAAGTCGCGGTCCCCGAGGCCGAACCACTCGGGGCCGACCCCGTACGCCGCGAGTTCGCTCTTGACCTGGAAGGTCTCGTCCTCGCGGCCCCAGCCCTGCTCCTCGTTGATGCCACCGCCGAGGGTGTACATCACGGTGTCGAGGTCGGGGCAGACCTTCAGGCCGAACAGATGGATGTCGTCACCGGTGTTGCCGATCACCGTGACGTCCGCTTCGGGCGCGGCCTGCTTGAGACCGCGGAGGAAACGGGCGCCGCCGATGCCGCCGGCCAGAACCACAATGCGCATGCCGACATCCTCGCAGGTGCCGCCGGGTCGTCAGGCGGGAACCGTCTCCGTCGTGCAGCGCGCGGCCGTGTGCATGGGCATCTCGGTCAGACCCGGGTAGTAGACGTGCAGGCTCACGGCGGGTTCGAGGGAGTCGTTGACGACCTCGTGTGCGTAGCCGGGTGCGAAGACCCGCTGCGCACCGGCCGCGAGCGAGCGCTCGCCGCGGGCGGTGCGTTCGGTCAGCTCGCCCTCGAGAACGGTGAGCACACCGGAGGACGGACCGTGGTCGTGGAGCCCGCTGCCCTGGCCGGGGACCCAGCTGAGCAGCCAGACCTCGTAACCGGGGCCGGTGCCGAGCCGGTGGTACCAGCGGGTGGTGGCGTCGTATTCGACGAGGTGCGCCCACTGCGCGCGGTCTGCGGCGATGGACCGGGCGAGGCCGGCGAACTCGGCCACGGTGGCCGGGTGCTCACGGGCGGGCTGGAGCAGGTGCTGTACGGCGAGGATGTCGCCGGCGATCTGGAGGTCGCTGTCGCTGTTCATGGGTGCGGGGGGTCCTCAGCAGAAGTGCGGGGATGTCGCAGAGCAGGAAGGAGACGCGGAAGCTGGAGCGCGAGGGCATCAACAGCTGGAACAGCAACAGCAACAGCGCGCCTGGACAGCGCTGCGGAACCCGCGGAGGCGGGTCGCGAGGGGCGCTGTGGTCGCTGGCATGGAATCAAAGGTGACGGTTGCGCTCGTCGACTGTCAACCCAATGACCGATTTGGCGGCAATGTTTCACCTTTTCCGGTTACGGAGAACGGAGAAAGGTTTGTGCAGCGGAAGGCGGGGACACATGCGGCAGCAACCCCGCTTGCAAACGTCATCCGGCCTGAAGTGATCGGACTGTGATCCGGATCGCTTCGCCGGCTCGATCGAAACAAGATCGATGTCTCTGGCGTCTTCCTTTTCGAGGAGGAGCGGGGTGCGGAGCAGGCCGCTGGCATGTGTCACGTTTTTTGGTGATTTGAACACTTTCCGCATAGCCTTGGTTCCGCAGAGTGAATACCGGGCCCAATAGCAGATCTCGGCTTGACTGGCCCGGAGCCACACACTTGTAATTTCACTCGTGTCGTTCGGCCGAAAAGGATCGCGGCAACATCACGGGGACGCAAAGACAGACGAGGGGCGCACATGACCGAGCTGTTCGAACAACTGCTGGTCGAGGACGCGGACGAGGAACTCGGCTGGCAGGAGCGCGCGTTGTGCGCCCAGACCGATCCCGAGTCCTTCTTCCCCGAGAAGGGTGGCTCCACCCGCGAGGCCAAGAAGGTCTGCCTCGCCTGCGAGGTCCGCTCCGAATGTCTCGAATACGCCCTGAACAACGACGAGAGATTCGGAATCTGGGGCGGCCTCTCGGAGCGGGAACGCCGGCGCCTGAAGAAGGCCGCCGTCTGAACCGCCGCCCCTCCCGCCGCCCGGCCGCGTCCGGCTCGAGCCGCCCGATCACGTCCGGCTCAAACGGTACAACCGCGTCAACTGTGCACGTAACGAACGGTCCGCCGTCTGTGGGTTGTCCACAGGCTGCGGACCGTCCACATGTCAGCCGTTAGTGTGGGGCCCCGTCCGTGACGCACCAGAGCCCCTACGGGGTGACCCCGGCCGGAGGGCCCGTACCTCAATGTCCGCCACCACAGCCGCGTTTGTTCCGGCAGCCGCGCCAGAGTTCCCGCGGCACGTAGTCACCGCCGTGCTCGTCTCCCACGACGGCGCGCGCTGGCTCCCCGACGCCCTCGCCGGACTGATCGGCCAGGAACGCCCCGTGCAGAACGTCGTCGCGGCCGACACCGGCAGCGCCGACGACTCGGCCCGACTGCTCACCGACGCCCTCGGCGCCGACCGGGTACTGCACCTCGCACGCCGCACCGGCTTCGGCACCGCCGTCGACGAGGCCGCCCGCACCGCCGGGGTCCTCACCCCCGAGGAACTGCCGTATCTGAAGCGGCCGAGCGGCTGGGACCCCGTCACCAGGACCTGGCGCGACGAGGCCTACGACATGCCCGAGCTGCCGCACGGCAAGCCCGTCCAGTGGCTGTGGCTCCTGCACGACGACTGCGCGCCCGAGCCCGACGCCCTCGCCGAACTGCTGCGCGTCGCCGACTCGGACGAACACGCGGCGATCGTCGGTCCCAAACTCCGCGGCTGGTACGACCGCAAGCAGCTGCTCGAGACCGGTGTCTCCATCGCCAACAGCGGACGGCGCTGGACCGGACTCGACCGCCGCGAACAGGACCAGGGCCAGCACGACCAGGTGCGCTCCGTCCTCTCCGTCTCCTCCGCCGGCATGCTCGTACGGCGCGACGTGTTCGAGGAACTCGGCGGCTTCGACCGGCGACTGCCGCTCATGCGCGACGACGTCGACCTGTGCTGGCGCGCCCACTCCGCGGGGCACCGCGTCCTGATCGCCCCCGACGCCGTACTGCGGCACGCCGAGGCCGCCGCCCGCGAGCGCCGCACCGTCGACTGCGCCGGCCGGTCCGTGGCCAGCCCGCACCGCGTCGACAAGGCGGGCGCCGTCTACACACTGCTCACCAACACCCGCGGCGTCGCGCTGCCTTATGTACTGCTGCGCATCGTCCTCGGCACACTGCTGCGCACCCTCGCCTACCTCGTCGGCAAGGTGCCCGGGCAGGCCGTCGACGAGGTCATGGGACTCTTCGGCGTCCTGCTGCGCCCCGAGCGCATCCTGGCCGGCCGCCGCAGACGGTCCCGGCGGACCGTCGAGGCCAGTGAGTTGCGGCCGCTGTTCCCGCCGCCCGGCGCGACCGTCCGGGCCACCGTGGAGCAGGTCGTCTCAGGCTTCGGCGGCTCGGACGCCGACTCCGGCGGCTCCCGGCACGGCGCCGTGGAATCGGGCCCGGGCGGGGACGACGCGGACTTCCTGGAGATCGAGCAGTTCGCCAGGCTCAAGAAGATCGCCCGCAAGCCCGGACCGCTCCTCTTCGCCCTGCTCCTCGTCGCCTCGCTCGTCGCCTGCCGCGGACTGTTCGCGGGCGGCGCGCTGGCCGGCGGCGCCCTGCTGCCCGCCCCGCCCGACGTCTTCGACCTCTGGAACCGTTACGCCGACAGCTGGCATCCCATCGGCACCGGCGGCACCCAGACCGCGCCGCCCTACCTGGCCGTCCTCGCGGTGCTCTCCGCTCTCTTCCTCGGTTCCACGGGCCTCGCCCTGACCGTGCTGCTCGTCTGCTCGGTCCCGCTCGCCGGCCTCACCGCGTACTTCGCCTCCCGCTCCATCGTCGGCTCACGGCTGCTGAGGGCGTGGGCGAGCGTCGCCTACGCCTTCCTGCCCGCCGCCACCGGCGCGCTGGCCACCGGGCGGCTCGGCACGGCGGTCCTCGCGATCGTGCTGCCGCTCATCGCCCGTGCCGCGGTCGCCGCCCACGGGCTGCGCGTCCAGGGCGGCGGCCGCGGCAGCTGGCGGGCCACCTGGGCGTACGCCCTCCTGCTGACCTTCGCGACGGCCTTCACCCCCGTCGTATGGCCGATCGCCGTCGTCATCGGCATCGCCGTCCTGGTGCTGCGCCGCGACGACATCACCGCCTACGCCCTGCGCTTCGTCGCGTCCGTCGGCACGCCGATGCTGGTCCTCGCCCCCTGGTCGCTGTCGCTGCTCACCAGCCCTTCCGGATTCTTCCGCGAGGCCGGGCTCGAGTACGACGGCGGCACCGCCGGCGCGACCGACCTGCTGGGCATCAGCCCCGGCGGCCCGGGGACCGTCGGCGGGCTCCTGATGATCGGCATCGTGCTCGCGGCGCTCGGGGCCCTGCTGCGCGAGGAGCGGCAGTTCGCCATCCGCGGCGCCTGGGCGGTCGCGCTCGTCGCCCTGGTCTTCGCGGCACTCGTCAACGGCTCCGGCGACAGCGGCGCCGGCTGGGCCGGTCCCGCCACCCTCGTCTACGGCATCGCCCTGCTGGCCGCCGCCGTGCTCGGCGGCGAGGGCGGCCGCACCCGGGTCGCCGCCCAGAGCTTCGGCTGGCGGCAGCCCGTCGCCGCCCTCGTCGCGCTGGCGGCCGGGCTCGCCCCGGTCGTCGCCGCCGCGAACTGGATGCTGAGCGGCGCCGGCGGCCCCCTCGAGCGGCGCGACCCGGTGCAGGTGCCGGCGTTCGTCGCGGAGGAGAGCGACACCCAGGACCAGCCGCGCACGCTGGTCCTCGGCGGCGCCTCCGCCGCGAAGGTCTCCTACACCCTCGTACGCGGTTCCGGTGCCCGCCTCGGCGACGCCGAGCTCACCGAGACCGCCGGTGGCGACACCCGGCTCGACAAGATCGTCGCCAACCTGGTCGCGGGCTCCGGCGCCGACCAGACCAGCCAGCTCAGCGGCTTCGCGATCCGCTACGTGCTGGTGCGCGACGGAGCCCCCCGGCAGACCAGCCGAGTCCTCGACGCCACCCCGGGCCTCAGCAGGCTCAGCCAGCTCGACGGCAGCGCGCTCTGGCGGGTCGACCGCCAGGTCGCCCGGGCCACCATCGTCACCGGCAAGGACGAACCGCTGCCCGTGGCCTCCGATGCCGTGGAGGCGCACGCGAAGATCCCCGTCGGCGGCTCCGGCCGCGTCCTGCGCATCGCGGATCGTGCCGCGGAGGGCTGGCAGGCGACGCTCGACGGACGCCCGCTGAAGAAGACCACGGTGGACGGCTGGGCGCAGGGCTTCGAGCTGCCCGCGGAGGGCGGCCGCCTCGACCTGACGTACGAGGACCCCGCCACGCACACGGCCTGGATCTGGATCCAGGCGTTCCTCGCCCTCGTGCTGCTGGTGCTGGCCCTGCCGGGCCGGCGCCGGGAGATCGACGACGATCTGCCCGAGGAGCCCGTGGTCGTGCCGGAGCAGCCGGTCGCGGGCGAGGGCCGGCGGGCGCGCAGGCTGCGGGCCCAGGCCGAGGCGGAGGCCGAGGAGGCGGAGCCGACGGCCCAGGACGGGCCGCAGACGGCGGAGCCGGACCAGGAGGCGGCGCAGCCCGCCGCCTACCCGGCGGCGGTGCCGCGGCAGCAGTACGGCGAGTGGGACGCGCAGACCCACGTGGACGCGCCCTACGGGACCTCGTACGACCAGCAGCAGTACCAGGACGGCCGGTACGGCGAGAGCGCGGGCCAGGGCCAGGGTTACGGCGGCGAGCAGCAGTACGCGGACGGTCAGCAGTACGGGGACCAGACGTACGCCGACCCCCGTTACCAGCAGCCGTACGAGGCGGACCCCTACCAGGCCGCTTCCTACGGCGACGGCCAGTACGGGTCCGAGGGCCAGTACGGGGCCGACGGGCAGTACCAGCCCGGTCAGTACCAGCAGGACGGCCAGTACCAGCCAGACGGTCAGTACCAGCAGCAGGACGGGCAGTACGACCCGTACGGCTACGGCGACGCGAACGGCGGCCCGTACCCCCAGCCCCCGGCGCAAGCCCCCGGCACGACGCGAGGCGAGTCAGAGTGAAGCGCACGACCATCTCCCTGATCGCCGTCGCCACGGCTCTGGCCGCCGTGACCGGCTTCGCCTCGCTCACCGCACCGGACGGGGAGACGACGACGGAAGCCGCGGCTCCGGCACGGTTGCCCGTCGAACGTTCCAGCCTGCTCTGCCCGGCCCCCAGCAGCTCGGACCTCGCGGAGACGCGCTACACCTCCTTCACCCCGGTCATGAAGGACGCCGCGGAGGGAGACGCCGAGGACGGGGACTCGGCGGACGAGGCGGCGGGCGCCGGCGCGGACACGGCCGAGCTGCGGCCGTCCGCGGCCACGCTGGCCGATCCCGACGACGCGCCGGCGGACAAGGACGGCGAGGCCGACAAGGACGACAAGGGCACGGCGGACAAGGACGGTGAGGCCGGGAAGCCCGCCTCCGGCAAGCCCTTCCTCGCCCTCAAGGAGCCCGGCAAGCCCGTCTCGGCCGAGGAGAGCGGCGGCCAGGCCCCGGCACTGGTCGGGACGGCCACCGGCCGTCTCGCCCCCGGGTGGACCGCGCAGCAGACCACCACCGTCTCCGCGGGCAGTGGCCGGGGCCTCCTCGGCGTCAGCTGCACCGCACCGGACACGGACTTCTGGTTCCCCGGCGCCTCCCTGGCCGACAAGCGCCAGGACTACGTGCACCTCACCAACCCGGACGACACCGCCGCCGTCGTCGATGTCGAGCTCTACGGCAAGGACGGCGCGCTCAAGAGCACCGTGGCCGAAGGCATCCCGGTTCCGGGCGGGGCCGGCCTGCCGGTCCTCTTGTCCACGCTGACGGCGGACCCGGCGGAGGACGTGACCGTCCACGTCACCACCCGTAGCGGCCGGGTCGGCGCCGTCGTGCGGTCCGCGGAGGAGGACAGCGGCAGTGACTGGCTCGCCGCCTCCGCCGACCCGGCAGCCACGGCCGTGCTGCCCGGCATCCCGGCGGACGCGACCTCTGTGCAGCTGGTGGCGTTCGCCCCCGGTGACGACGACGCGGAGCTCCAGGTGCGGCTGGCGGGCGCGACGGGCACCATCACCCCGGCCGGGGCGGAGACGCTCCACGTGAAGTCCGGGATGACGGCGAGCCTCGACCTGAAGGACGTCACCCGCGGCGAGGCCGGGTCCCTCGTCCTCAGCCCGGCCGAGGGCCGCCGGGCCGCCCCGGTGGTGGCCGCGCTGCGTGTCGTACGGGGCGAGGGCGACAAGAAGGAGGTCGCGTTCATCCCGGCCGCCGCGGCGGTGGGGGAGCGTGCCACGGTCGCCGACAACCGGGCCAAGGGCGCCCAGCTGTCGCTCGTGGCGGCGGGTGAGGCCGCCGAGGTCAAGGTCACCGCGTCGGCGGGGACCGAGGGCGGTACGCAGGTCGTCAAGACGTACTCGGTGAAGGCCGGCACGACGCTGGCCGTGCCCGCCCCGGTGCCGGCCGGGCTCAAGGGTTCCTACGCGCTCACGGTCGAGACGGTGTCCGGCGGGCCGGTGCACGCGTCCCGGTCGCTGGAGATCGCCGAGGACGGCATCCCGATGTTCACCGTGCAGACGCTGCCGGACGACCGGGGGATGGTGGCCGTTCCGGAGGCCGAACAGGATCTCTCCGTGCTGGACGACTGACGCGTTCGGGTGGCCGGCGCAGGCCGGCCACCACGCGTCTCCGCCGGTTCCTTCCGGACCTTCCGTCAGTCCTGCCCGTAGCGCGGATCGACCGACTCCGGGGCCAGCCCGAGCAGCTCGGCGACCTGCTCGACGACCACTTCGTGCACAAGGAGTGCCCGTTCGTCGCGGTTCTTTGTCCGGATCTCGACAGGGCGCCGGTAGATCATGATCCGCGCGGGCCGGTCCTTGGCGGCCGGGACGGCACTGCCCAGGGGCACCGACTCGTCGGGCGAACCAGGGACCTCGAGGACCAGGAAGTCGACGTCGGCCAACTGCGGCCAGTGCCGCTCCAGCCTCTCCACCGAGTCCTGGACCAGGTCACGGAACGTCTCGGCACGGCTGGCCGAGAGCGGCACCTGCGGGGGAGCGACCGGGCCGCGCATGCCTCTTCCATGGCGGTCACGGCGGCGGGGCCTCGGCTCTGCCGGTCGGGGGGGTACGGGACTGTCCATCACTGACGCAGGGTAGCTCTCCGAGGACCACGGCGATCGCCTCCGGGCCGGCGGCGGCCGGCCTGTCGCCGATTGAGCATTTCGGCCAACGTTGAGCCCGATTCCACGACTCTCGCGATCGTCCCTCTCGCCGCAATTGATCTGATTCACTCCACCTCGTGACCGCGCGGTGCCCGGCCGTCTCCGGTGCGGTTCTCTCTCCGTGCAGGTCAGGCCAGTTGCCCGAACAGCCGATATGTCCGATGTCACACCACGACACGGGGGAGTGACCTGGTGGAGAGTCGTCGCAGCCCGCTCAAGAGTGCGGTACCGTCCAACGTCGTGAGCCCTGTACGTCGCTGTTCGCGCACCGCGTGCGGCCGCCCTGCCGTCGCGACACTGACGTACGTCTATGCCGATTCGACTGCGGTCCTCGGTCCGCTCGCCACCTACGCCGAGCCCCACTGCTACGACCTGTGCGCCGAGCACAGCGAGCGGCTGACGGCGCCACGCGGCTGGGAGGTCGTCCGGCTCACCGACGGCTCCGCACCGGCCCGCCCCAGCGGCGACGATCTCGAAGCGCTCGCGAACGCGGTGCGCGAGGCGGCACGGCCCCAGGGGCGTACGGCGGAAGCGGGCGGTCAGGGCGGCCGGCGTTCGACGGACCCCATGGAGGTCGCGCGCCGCGGTCACCTGCGGGTGCTGCGTTCCCCCGACTCCTGACCTCGCCGTTCCCCTCGCACACCCACCCGTCCGACGGCTTTGCGACGGGACCCGGTCCACGCCCCACGCCACGGCCCCGTAAGGGTAGTTTGAGGTGACCGCATGGACTTCAGAAGGGGTTGGGCCGTGGCTGCTGATCTGTCGCAGATCGTGAAGGCGTACGACGTCCGCGGGGTGGTGCCGGATCAGTGGGACGAGTCGCTCGCCGAACTGTTCGGCGCCGCCTTCGTCGAGGTGACGGGCGCGGACGCGATCGTCGTCGGCCACGACATGCGGCCGTCGTCGCCCGGCCTGTCGGGCGCCTTCGCGCGCGGCGCCGCGGCCCGCGGCACCGACGTCACCCTCATCGGACTGTGCTCGACCGACCAGCTGTACTTCGCCTCCGGACACATGGGGCTCCCGGGCGCCATGTTCACCGCCTCGCACAACCCCGCGCAGTACAACGGCATCAAGATGTGCCGCGCGGGTGCCGCGCCCGTCGGCCAGGACACCGGCCTGGCCGACATCCGCCGCCTCGTCGAGACCTGGTCAGAGCAGGGCGCCCCCGCCGCCGCGGGGACCCCTGGCACGGTGACCGAGCGCGACACGCTCACCGACTACGCCGAACACCTGCTCTCGCTCGTCGACCTGTCGGCCATGCGCCCCCTGAAGGTCGTCGTGGACGCGGGGAACGGCATGGGCGGCCACACGGTCCCCACCGTCTTCGGCCCGCTGCCGCTCACGCTCGTCCCGATGTACTTCGAGCTGGACGGCACGTTCCCCAACCACGAGGCCAACCCGCTCGACCCGGCCAACATCGTCGACCTCCAGGCCCGCGTGCGCGAGGAGGGCGCGGACCTGGGTCTGGCCTTCGACGGCGACGCGGACCGCTGCTTCGTCGTCGACGAGCGGGGCGAGGGCGTCTCACCGTCGGCGATCACCGCCCTGGTGGCCTCCAGGGAGCTGGCCAAGCACCCCGGCGGCACGGTCATCCACAACCTGATCACCTCGTGGTCCGTGCCGGAGGTGGTCCGCGAGAACGGCGGCACGCCGGTGCGCACCAGGGTCGGGCACTCCTTCATCAAGGAGGAGATGGCCCGCACCGGGGCGATCTTCGGCGGCGAGCACTCGGCGCACTACTACTTCCGCGACTTCTGGAACGCCGACACGGGCATGCTCGCCGCGCTGCACGTCCTCGCGGCGCTGGGCTCCCAGGACGGCACGCTGTCCGACCTGGTCGCGCAGTACGACCGGTACGCGGCCTCCGGTGAGATCAACTCCAAGGTCGACGACCAGGCCGGCCGGGCGGCGGCGGTGAAGGCCGCCTTCGCCGCCCGCGAGGACGCCACGGCCGACGAGCTCGACGGGCTGACGGTGACCACCGCGGACTGGTGGTTCAACCTGCGCGCCTCGAACACGGAGCCGCTGCTGCGGCTCAACGTGGAGGCACGCGACGAGGCGACCATGGCCAAGATCCGGGACGAGGTGCTCGCGCTCGTACGGGCCTGAGCCCGCCGGTACGGGTGGGGGCAGGCCGTCCCCGCCCGTACCGCCCGCCCACGCCGCCCCAGAACGAGCCGCACCCCGCTCCCCGGCGGTAGGCTGACGAGGCCTGATCCGCCACACCGTGACCGCACGTCCGACGCGAGCGCGAACGCTCCGTCCGATGTGCGACATGCCCGAAGGGACACCGCTGTCATGTCGCTCGAAGCCGGCCTCCTGGAGATCCTCGCCTGCCCGGCCTGCCACGCCCCGCTCGACGACCGCACGGCAGCCGACACGCCCGAGCTGATCTGCACCGGCAAGGACTGCGGCCTCGCCTACCCGGTCAGGGACGGCATCCCCGTCCTCCTCGTCGACGAGGCTCGCCGCCCCGCATAACGCGGCACCGACGGACGGTGGCGCGACGGACCGCGGGCCCGGTACGACGGCGCCCGACAGGACGTGGTCCCGCCGTCAGGACCGCGTCCCGACAACCGCACAACACCCCCCGCACGCGTACGGCGATCGGAGGCCCACCCCCATGCTCGACGAGTCGCTCCTCGACGACCCGGACGCCTTGGCCCGTGCCGACCGCCGCGGCCTGCTCCGCGGCGCGGCAGAGGCCGGGGCCCGGGTGCGCACCGCCGCCAGGCACGCCGACGAAGCCGGCATCGCGCGGCTCAGCCCCGAGGGCCGGCCGCGGGCCGTCCTCGTCGCGGGCCCCGGCACTGCGGCCCTGGGCGTCGCGGATCTGATCGGCGCCCTCGCCGGTGCCTCCGCCCCCGTCATCCCGCTCCGCCCCACCGGCGTCGCCCACGCGGCGGGCGCCCTGCGCTGGGTCCTGCCGGGCTGGGCGGGCTCGCTCGACCTGCTGCTCCTCACGACCACGGACGGCAGCGAACCCGGCCTCGCCCTGCTCGCCGAGCAGGCCTACCGGCGCGGCTGCACGGTCGTCGCCGTCGCTCCTCAGACCGCGCCGCTCTCGGAGGCGGTCGACGCGATCCACGGCCTGGTCGTTCCTATGGCCACGGCCCCTTACGAGGCGGAAGAGACCGCCCAGGCCGCCGCCCCCGGCGCGCTCTGGGCGCTGTTCACGCCCCTCCTCGCGCTCCTCGACCGCCTCGCGCTGGTCGACGCGCCCCCGGAGACCCTCGCGAAGGTCGCGGACCGTCTCGACCGCACCGCCGAACGGTGCGGCCCCGCCATCGCCACACACAGCAACCCGGCCAAGACGCTGGCCGCCGACCTCGCCGACCGGCTGCCGCTCATCTGGACGGAGGGCGCCGGCGCCGGCCCGGCGGGCCGCCGCTTCGCCGCGGTCCTGGCCGAGCTCGCGGGCCGCCCCGCGCTCGCGGCCGAACTGCCGGAGGCACTGCCGGCGCACGGAGTCCTCCTGGCCGGGGACTTCGCGTCGGGCGCCGACGAGGACGACTTCTTCCGCGACCGGGTCGACGAGCAGCAGGCGCTGCGGGCCCGTGTCGTACTGCTGCGCGACCGGCCGGCCGGCGGCCTCACGGCGGCGCCCGCCGCCCGCGAGCTGGCGCTCGGCCACGACACGGCCGTCAGCGAGCTCGAACCGGAGGACGGCTCGCAGCTCGAGTCGATCGCCGAACTGCTCGCCGTCACCGACTTCGCAGCCGTGTACCTGGCCCTCGCGGGCTCCGGCAACCACCACGAGTAGACGTACAACGGCCGCACCCGCACCACGACGTACCGACGAAGGACCAGGAAGACCATGGATCGCCTCGCCAACACCGTGCGCCCCTACGCCTGGGGGTCCACGACCGCCATCCCGGAGCTGCTCGGCGTCGCTCCCACCGGCGAGCCGCAGGCCGAGATGTGGATGGGAGCACACCCCGGGGCACCGTCCCGCGTCACCCGCGGCGGCGAGGCCGACCAGCCCCTGTCCGACGTGATCGCCGCCGCCCCCGAACGCGAGCTCGGCGACGCGGCCGTCGCCAAGTTCGGTCCCCGGCTGCCCTTCCTCCTCAAGCTCCTTGCCGCGGCCGCGCCCCTGTCCCTCCAGGTCCACCCGGACCTCGCCCAGGCCAGGGACGGCTACGGCGCCGAGGAGAACGCCGGGGTCCCCGTCGACGCGCCGCACCGCAACTACAAGGACGCCAACCACAAGCCGGAACTCATCTGCGCGCTCACGCCGTTCGACGGCCTCTGCGGCTTCCGCGCCCCCGCCGCCGCGGCCGAACTGCTCGCCGGACTCGAGGTCGACTCCCTCAAGCCGTACGTCGACCTTCTGCACGCCCAGCCCGAGGACGCCGCCCTCCGCGAGGTGCTCACCGCCGTACTGACCGCGGACCCGCAGGAGATGGCGGCCACCGT
Source organism: Streptomyces kurssanovii (assembly GCF_040677245.1). Lineage (NCBI taxonomy): Bacteria > Bacillati > Actinomycetota > Actinomycetes > Kitasatosporales > Streptomycetaceae > Streptomyces > Streptomyces kurssanovii. Next base: position 2,766 of record NZ_JBFAQK010000077.1, on the reverse strand, counting down.
CGCGGAGGCCGCGGCCGCCGCCGAACGGCTCGGCGGGGCATACGCCCCGTACGCCGCGATCGCCCGCCACTACCCGGGTGACCCCGGCGTCATCGCGGCGATGCTGCTCAACCACATCCAACTGCAGCCGGGAGAAGCGCTGTTCCTCGGCGCCGGCGTGCCGCACGCCTACCTCGACGGGCTCGGGGTCGAGATCATGGCCAACTCCGACAACGTGCTGCGCTGCGGGCTCACCCCCAAGCACGTGGACGTCCCCGAACTCCTGCGCATCGTCCGGTTCGAGGCCACCGAACCCGCCGTGCTGCGCCCCGAGGCGTCACCTTCCGGCGAAGAGGTCTACGACACCCCTATCGACGAGTTCCGGCTGTCCCGCTACGTGCTCGCGCCCGACGCGGAGCCGCGCGACGTGACCGCGTCCACGCCGCAGATCCTGCTCTGCACCGCCGGCGGCGTCACGGCCGGTGAACTGAGGCTGGGACCGGGCGAGTCGGCGTTCGTGCCGGCAGGGGAGAAGGTGGAGATCTCGGGTACGGACGGCGGTCCCGGCACGGTCTTCCGCGCGACTGTGGTGGCCTGAGTCGGCACCGCGGACGGCTGCTGCGACAATGGCGCACCGCCGAGACCGCGCACAGGACCGGTCGGCGTACGTACGAAGGGACATCGGGCAAGCATGAGCGCGTCAGGCGGTACCAAGGCGATCGTGGCAGCACTCGCCGCGAACCTCGCAATCGCGGTGGCCAAATTCGTGGCGTTCCTCTTCAGTGGTTCGTCGTCGATGCTCGCCGAAAGCGTCCACTCGCTCGCCGACTCGGGCAACCAGGGCCTGCTGCTGCTCGGCGGCAAGAAGGCCCAACGGGAGGCGACGCCCCAGCACCCCTTCGGATACGGGCGCGAGCGCTACATCTACGCCTTCCTCGTCTCCATCGTGCTGTTCTCCGTCGGTGGCATGTTCGCCATCTACGAGGGCTACGAGAAGATCAAGCACCCGCACGAGATCGAGGCCTGGTACTGGCCGGTCGGCGTGCTGGTCTTCGCGATCATCGCCGAGACGTTCTCGTTCCGCACCGCCATCAAGGAATCCAACGTGGTGCGCGGCAAGCTCAGCTGGACGCAGTTCGTGCGCCGGGCCAAGGCGCCCGAGCTTCCCGTGGTGCTGCTGGAGGACCTGGGCGCCCTGGTCGGCCTGATCCTGGCCCTCGTCGGCGTCAGCCTCGCGCTGGTCACGGGCGACGGCGTCTGGGACGGCATCGGGACCCTGTGCATCGGTGTCCTGCTCATCGTGATCGCCATCGTGCTCGCCGCGGAGACCAAGTCGCTGCTGCTGGGTGAGTCCGCGGGCACGGACGACATCGAGAAGATCAAGGCCGCCACGGTCGACGGCCGGACCGTCACCCGCATCATCCACATGCGCACGCTCCACCTCGGTCCCGAGGAACTGCTCGTCGCCGCGAAGATCGCCGTCGAGCAGCACGAGACCGCCGACGAGGTGGCGGAGGCCATCAACGCCGCCGAGGACCGCATCCGGGCGGCCGTGCCGATCGCGCGTGTGATCTACCTCGAGCCGGACATCTACAACGAGGCGAGGGCTGCCACGGGCACCGACCCCGCCACGTCGCCGGGCGGCTCCGGCCACTGAGCGGATCCTGGTCAGTCCAACGGGGAAGGCCCCTGGACCGCGTGCCACCGGTGATGCCGGCGGCCCTGGTCCGGGTGCCTTCCCCGTTCGCTGTTCCTGACCGGATGGTCCCGACCCGTCGGCGGGATGTCGCAGCATGGTGCACCACATTCCGGCCATGTCAAAAGCCCGGAGGCCGCGGACCGGCCGCGCTCCGGCCCCCGGGAGACTGGCCGGAACCCGTACCCGGGCGGGCTGGGGCCGCCTGGGCCGATCGGTGTAGATTCGTAACCAGTCAGACGTCGCTGCTGATGGCGGTCGGGCGGTCCCACGCGGACCGGCCGAGGGAGAGAGGGCCTCCGACGGACTGTCCTGCGGACTCCCGGGCATTCGTATGCCCCGGCCGCCGCAGAGCCAGCCGTAACCACCCTCGACCCGAACCACGAGGAGCAGCTCGCATGTCGACTGTCGCCAATGGCCAGGACTTCAAGGTCGCCGACCTTTCCCTCGCCGCCTTCGGCCGCAAGGAGATCACGCTCGCCGAGCACGAGATGCCCGGCCTGATGTCGATCCGCAAGGAGTACGCCGCCGCCCAGCCGCTGGCCGGCGCCCGGATCACCGGCTCCCTGCACATGACCGTGCAGACCGCGGTCCTCATCGAGACCCTTGCCGCGCTGGGCGCCGAGGTCCGCTGGGCCTCCTGCAACATCTTCTCCACCCAGGACCACGCCGCCGCCGCCATCGCGGTCGGTCCGAACGGCACCCCCGAGAACCCGCAGGGCATCCCCGTCTTCGCCTGGAAGGGCGAGACGCTGGAGGAGTACTGGTGGTGCACCGAGCAGGCGCTGACCTGGCCGAACACCCCCACCGGTGGCCCGAACATGATCCTGGACGACGGCGGTGACGCGACCCTCCTGGTCCACAAGGGCGTCGAGTTCGAGAAGGCGGGCGCCGCTCCCGACCCGTCCACCGCGGACAGCGAGGAGTACAGCCACATCCTGCGCCTGCTGAACCGCACTCTCACCGAGAACCCGCAGAAGTGGACGCAGCTGGCGTCCGAGATCCGCGGTGTGACGGAGGAGACGACGACCGGTGTGCACCGTCTCTACGAGATGCACCGGGACGGCACGCTGCTCTTCCCCGCCATCAAC